>JAFULL010000095.1 GCA_017473345.1 Clostridia bacterium
GCCTTGGCCTTGCGCATCATGTGCTCGGGCAGGCCCTTCATGTCGGCAATGCCCAGCGACACGCTCAGCGTTGTGACCAGCGGCACGTTGTTCTTCTGCATGATGGCGGCGCACTCCTCGTCCAGCTTCACGCCGTGCTCCACGCAGCCGATGCCGGCCTTCAGCGCGGATTTCATGCCCTCGGTGCCGGTGCAGTGCGCGGTAACGTAGGTGTTGTGGCGCTTTGCCTCGCTGATGATGACATGCAGCTCTTCGGGCGAGAACTCCTGGTCGTCGTAGTCATCCACAGCGGAGGACACGCCGCCGGTGGCGCAGATCTTGATGAACTCCGCGCCCTGGCGGAACTGCTCGCGCACGCCGCGGTAGCAGGCCTCGGGGCCGTCCATCATGTAGGCAATCAGGTCCTCGCGGTTGCACTCCTCCACCGAACGGTAGGGGGCAAAGTCGCAGTGGCCCGACGAGATGGACAGCACCCTGCCGCCCACCATGATGCGCGGGCCGCGGATGTTGCCCTTCTGGATGGCGTCGCGCAGGGGGCGGCCAAAGGCGCTCATGTCGCGTACGCCGGTGATGCCTGCGTCCACCAGGTCGTTGAGGTCGCGCACAGAGGTCAGCAGCAGGTCGTAGGGCTGCGAGCCGGAACGGTGGATGCTTTCGCCGCCGGTGAGGTGGCCGTGCGCGTCGATAAAGCCGGGCATGATGGTACCGCCCGCAGCGTCGTAGACGGTGGCGTCCTTGGGAATGGTGTAGCCGTTTTCGCTGCCCGCGTAGACGATGCGCTCGCCTTCCACGGCAACAAGGCCCTTTTCGATGGGTTCGTCATGAATGGCGTCGATCACGCGGCCCTTGAGTACGATCATGGTGTCAGCCCCTTTCGATCATTTCACGAACGTCTTTGAGGAACGCCTCGCGGCCCTCCTCGCTGGAATACACGCCGTGGCCGCCCGGATACTCGCGCACGGTTGTGCGCTGCATAGGCAGACCGGCATGGTTGATGACATAGCGGGTGTTGCCGGCGTGGGTGCACAGGTCGTACAGACCGCTGGCAAACAGCAGCTTCATCTGCGGGTTGGCAAGCATGGCGTCGCGCAGGCATTCGATATGCGTGCGCTTGTACGGCGGCTCCAGCGCCTCCGTCTCGTTGATGAAGCGCATGGGCACGTTGATGTTGCCGGTGTAGTAGAGCCGCGCGGTGTCCACGCCCAGACGGGGCAGCAGCAGGCCGTTCATCACGCGCAGCGGCACGTTGTTGCTGCTGCCGATTTCGTTGTAGGGCATGCCGTCAGGGGTCTTCATGCGCGCATCGTACAAATCCAGCGTGTAGCCGGGCAGCGCGCGGGTCATGAAGTCGCGCGCGGAGGCGATCTTCAGATCGTGGCTCAGCCAATACTCAGCCGGCATGCCGGTGTAGTGCGCCAGTTTCTGCGCCACGTCGGCTTTCACCTGCTCATCCAGCGCAAAGCCGTCAAACAGCGCGGGGATCAGCTCGCGGCGGGCAAACTGCCATGCTTCTTCCACAAAGTCCGTCTGGGGGACAGACTGCACTTCGGGGGTGTGGTACCAGTGCGAGGCCGCCATGCCGGGCATCATGGCCGCGGTCAGTTCGGTGTCGCACAGGTCGTCGGACGTAGCCAGGCCCACCAGCACCACGCCGGAAACCGCGATGCCGGGCACCATGCGGCTTTCAGAATAGGGGCTGCGGCCCAGCTCAGCCAGCACGCGGCAGGCGCGCACGGTGCCGTAGCTCTCGCCGCAGATGTAGATGGGGCTGTCCCAGCGGCCGCGGCGGCGCAGCCACTCGATCATGAAAAACGCCACGGAGCGCGCGTCGCCGTCCACCGACCAGTACTTTTCCGCCTTGTCGGGATCCAGCAGGCGCGACAAACCCACGCCCACGGGGTCGACGAACACAAGGTCGCACACGTCCAGCAGGCAGTCGGCGCTGGGGGTGAGGCCGTAGGCAGGCGCGCCGCTTTCATCGCGGGCGATGCCCCACGGGCCAAAGCATTCCAGATGCAGCGTGGACGTGGCCGAACCCGGGCCGCCGTTCCACAAAAACATCACCGGGCGCTGGGGGTTTTCGTCCTCGCGCTCGTAGGAAATGGCAAAGATGCTGGCTTCGGGTTTGCCTTCGGGGCTGTAGAACACCGTATCCTCCGCCACGGTGCGAAGGGTGATACTTTCGCCCCTCAGGTCGATGTGATGCTGTTTTTCAAAGCGGCTTTTTTCAAAGACTTCCGCACTGAAAGGCTCGGGCAGCTGCATGGTCATTCCTCCTGTAAAAAGGCGCGGATATCCAGCGCCAGCTGATGGCGGGAAACATCGTCGGCGTACACCGCATGGCCGGAGGCGTACTCCTTGAGCGTCACGTTTTCAAAGGGGATGCGGGTGTGGGTAATGCCGTAGCGCGTGTTTTCAACGGTGGCGACGGTGTCAAAGTAGCCGGTGGCGAAGAACAGGCGAAGGTTCGGCTTTTTCAGCCATGCCTCATGCACGCTCTGCCCAACGGTCTTTTTCATGGCGTACCAGTTGCCGCCGTAGCCCATCATGTCCTCCTCGGCGTCAAAGGGCCAGCCAAACTCGTCGGTCATGTCGAAAGAATTATCGCGGAATGCGCGCGCGGGCAGCACGTCCATCACTTCGTCAAAGTACAGCTTTGCGCAGGCATCGATGGAAGGCTCAAACGCCGCCAGCGTGGGGTCGCCCTGCTCGTCAAGCGGCAGGGTGAAGCGGGTGTCAAAGCTGCCCACCTTGCGGCCCTCGTGCGCCAGCAGCTTTTCACGGAACTCCGCGCGCACCACCTGCAGACCGTTGGCCAGATAATACTCCGCATCAAGGCCGGTCAGCTCCGCAAGCCGCCGGGCGATATGCCGGCGTTCTTCTTCGCCAAGCATGGTGCCCTGATACAGCGCAGGCAGATACTCCTTCATCTGGAAGGCGCGGGCCTCGGCCACGGCGTCCTCCAGCGTGCCCTTGTCAGGCGAGGGGTCAAAGTACCAGCGCGTGGCGGCGCAGGGCACCAGATCCTTGAGGGTGCGGGACGGCCAGCTGTCGCCGGTGTAGCCCGGCCCCACGTGCAGCACCGCGCGCAGGTCCAGATCGCTGAGCCGCTGGGCCAGTAGGCTTGCACGAGTGGAACCGAAGCTCTCGCCCAGAATGTACAGGGGCGCATTGGCGCGGCCGTTTTCAGCCATCCAGCGGCGGATAAAATGTTCGGCTGCGTCCGCGTCGCCATGGTCGCCAAAGACCAGCGGCGCGTATTTTTCGTCAAACAGGCGGCTGTAGCCTGCGCCGGGCGGCGAGTAGAACAACAGGTCGCACAAATCCAGCAGGCTGTCGGGATTGTCGCGCAGCGCATAGGGGCCGCCCTTCACAGGCATGCCATTTTCATCCGTCTGCGACAGGCGCATGCCCAGAAAGCCCAGCTGCAGCCATGTGCTGTTGCTGCCGGGGCCGCCGTTGAAAATGACCATCAGCGGGCGGTTTTCGCCCTCGGCCATGCAGGCAATGCTGAAAATAACGCCCATTTCGCTGCCGTCGGGGGCATAGAGCATGGTGTCGGAGCACAGGGTGCGGAAGGTTTTCGCCTGCCCGCCAATCAGGATGGAGCCCGTCTTTTCACAGCGGTAGCCCACGTCCTGCGGTCTTTCGGTAAAATAAATGGCCATAGTGCCCTCCGTTACAAAGTGGTTTTGAGGGTAGCGCTGCCGGCGCGGCTGGCGCTGGCGGTAATGGTGATTTCGTCGCCGGGCTTGGCGTTCATGTCCATCACCACGCGCATGCGGCTGAAGCCGTCCAGGCTGATGAGCTCTTTGCGCTGCGTTTGTCCGCCGCATTCCACGGTGACGGCAAGGTCGTTACCCACGCCCTTTTTGACCGCCTGCGCCGACGAGGCCGTGGGCAGGAAGCCGGTGTTGGACAGCACGATTTCGACCTGTCCGTTTTCAAGGATGCGCGCGCTGTCCACACTCAGGCGCGGCAGCATGGCAAGCGACGTGGTACACACGGCGTAGGCCTTTTCCAGCACGCCTTCCAGCAGGGGGATGGGCGGGTTCCAGCTGGTGAACTTCTCGCGCCAGCCGCCCAGCTCCACCTTACCCAGCTGGGGATGATCGAACTCCGTCCACGGCATGAAGCCTTCGCCGTTATTGTTTTCCTCATCCCAGCGCAGGCTGCAGGTTTCCTCGCGCTCAAACTGCTCGCGGCAGCTGACGAAGAACATGCTCCACGCGGGATTGCGCTCGGGGTCGCACTGCTTATGCCAGTCCCACAGCTCGGTCACATAGGCGGTGACGCCGCGGTCCCAGTACAGCCAGGTGGTGTAGCTGCCGCAGGCGATGTCCTTGGCGCCGGGCGGAAAGATGCCCTCCACCTGATAGCCGGTGGCGGCGTGCAGCGCCTGATCCATCTTCTGATAGGCCATGGCATCCTGCGGCTGAGCCTCAAATTCGGGGCAGAAATCCAGCGGAGTGATATGCAAGCCGCCAAAGGTGTGGAAGTTCATTTCAAAGCAGATGTTGGAATGCGCCAGCATAAAGTCATGCACGGCGCGCACCTCGGGATCGTGCAGGGGCGACGGGCCGCCGATGGGCTGGCCGAACTCGCTGGGCGGATCGCTCTTCCAGTTGAAGGGGAACTGGCGGTTGGGGTCCAGATCCTCCTGATCGGGCGCGCGGTGCAGGCTGACGAGATCCTCGCCGCGCACCATGCCCTCAGGCAGCAGGTCGTAAAATTCGCCCTCCAGGTCCAGCGGACCGCGCTCTTCCATGATGCGCGGATCAAGCGAAGAAACCTTCCATTTGCCTGCGGGGTTTTTCACGCGCATCTTTACGATCGCGCCGTCGCCGTCCAGATCCTGCGGCACCACGCCATCCTTGGGCGGGAAGAACTTTTCCACGCCGCCGCGCACGCGGCCCGGGGTGGTCAGGCACAGCTCCGCACCGTCGGCATGGATGCGGGGACTGGCGTACACCGTGGTGTTTTTCAGCAGCGCAGTGATCTTTTCATCCGTGCCGTAGCCCAAAAGCAGCTTTTCAAGCGCATACAGCACCGCCATGGAGGACGTGACCTCGCCGCCGTGGATGTTGCCGTCCATGCAGAAGGCCTTCTTGGTTTCCGGTGCGCCGGTCATGGGGTCGCTTACGGTGATCAGCCAGATGTCGCGGCCCTCATAGGTTTTGCCGATGCTCTCCATCGCGGCGATGGCGCTGTGCTTTTCCACAAGAGTGTGTAAAAAAGCAGTCAGTTCGTCGTATTTCAGATAATGGTCAAACATGCTGTCACCTCAAACATACTTTTCAAGCCATGCAAGGGTCTGCTGCTGAATGTAGATGTAGTCCTCCGCCGAGTCACGCGAATAGCCGTGGCAGCAGTCGGGCATCACGATGAGCCTCACCGGCAGGTCGGGATGCGCGTCGCGCACAGCCACATAGTACTGGTGGGCGTTTTCCACCGGGCACTGCTGGTCCTGCTCGCCGTGGATGATGAGGGTGGGAATGTCCACATCGCCCGCGCGCACCACCGGCGACATGCGGATCATATCGCACAGGAAGTCCTGAAAATCGCGGTGATCGGCAAACACGTCCTGCCCGCTCTGGCTGGACTTGAAGTGGATGAACAGCCAGTTGGTGACGGGCTTGATGACCACCGACGCCCTGAAGCGCTTGGTGGTGCCGGCCAGCATGGCCGACATGTAGCCGCCGTAGCTGCCGCCCAGCACGCCCACGCGGCTGGCGTCCAGCTCGGGATGCAGCCTGAGCACTGCATCCAGCAGGGTGAGCACGTCTGTGCATGCGCCCTGATCAAACTCCTGCCCGGAGTGCTGATAGGCATAGCCGTATCCGCTGGAACCGCGCGGGTTGGGCAGCACCACTGCAAAGCCGCGCGTGACGGCAGCCTTCAGCTCCATCCACAATCCGTCGGTATAAAAGCCCTCCGGCCCGCCGTGGATCCACAGCAAAACCGGCGCATTTTCGGGATTTTCGGGAAGCATGTACCAGCCGTGTAGAGTGACCTTGCCATCCAGCGAGGGCACGTCAACGCGCTGATAGGCGGGCACGCTGCATTCATCCATCCATGCGTTGTGATGCGCCTGCGGCACGCACACGCCGTTTTCCAGCGTGCAGACTTCCATGGTGCGCGTGTTTCCGGCGCGGATGACCCACAGCGTTTCGCCTGCCGCAGCGCATTCAAAAATGGTTTCATCGCACAGTTTCTGCCCGTCGTCAAGGCAGTACAGTCCGGGCACGGCCTGCCGGGTGAGCACGGCGACGGCGCGCCCGTCGGGCAAAAGGGCGATCTGGCTGCGCCTTTCGGGCGACTTGTCGCAGTAGGCATCTTCCGCAAGCGGCACGTCGTATGCAATATCGACCGGTTCGGCCTTGGCTTCGCCGTCCAGCGCATAGCGGTACAGGCCCAGACGATAGTCCGTCAGGTCGCGCGCAGCGGCAATGAGGCTGCGGCCGCACACGGCGGGTTCGCCGGTGTTGGCCTGCTTTTGCGCAAGGGGCTTCTTTTCACGGGTGGAAAGATCCATCGCCTGCCAGCCGCCGCGGCCAAACACCAGCGTGTTTGCGTCCGCGCAGCAAAGCGACTGCCAGTCAGCGCGGCCTTCGTCCAGCAAAACAGGCGCGTCGTTTTCGCAGGCAAGGTACAGCCTGCGGTCGTATACTTTGGTAAAGCCGTGGTCGGCGTCGTTGCGGTAATGCAGATTTTCGGCCACAAGGGGCATTTCCCAGTCGCAGCCTTCGGGCGCTTCCTCGCGCACTTCTTTGCGCACCTTCACCGCAAGGCCCTGCGGCATGACGGCAAAGCCGTACGCTTCAAAGCCCTCGTCGGGGCTGAAGGCGGCGTTCACATGCGCGCTTTCGCGGTCAAAGGCGTATACCGTGCCGTCGGACAGGAAAAACAGCGTCTTTCCGTCCGATGAAAAAGCGGGATCCTTTTCATTTTTTCCGCCAGCGGAGATGATCTGCGGGCTGTTTCCGGGCACAAGCAGCTCCACGCGCCTGTGCCAGCCGTCGGCCTGCCAGGAATACACCGCATAGGCGCACGCGCCGTCCGGGCTGCCAGCAAGCGACGACACGCTTTCCAGCTGCCGGAAATCCTCAGGGGTGATGCCTCTCATGCCGTTTCACCTCCGTTTGCAAGGTAGGTCGCCAGCCACTCGCACATCTCGCGGCAGTGGCGGATCTGGTTGTGCATGAGGCCTGCGCGGGTCACGCCGTGATTTTCGCCGGGGAAAATGACCAGGCGGCTGGGCACCTCGGGTTTGAGCGCCCGCATGAGCACAAACAGCTGATCAGCCTGCTCCACGCCGCAGCGCAGGTCGTTTTCGCCATGCAAAACCAAGAGCGGCACCGACATGTTTTTCACGTCGCGCAGCATGCTGTTTTTGGCGCGGTTGATCATATACGCCGCAAAATCCGTCTGGCCCGAGCCGGAAATAAAGCCGATGTCGCCCGTGCCGTAGCTGGTGGCGGGGTTGACGAACGCGCGCTGCGCCACCGCCGCGCGGAAGAGCTTGCGCTGGATGATCATTTTGCAGGTGGTGTAGCCGCCGTAGCTGCCGCCGGTCACGCCCAGACGGCCCCGGTCGATGCGGGGGAAGAGCGCGATGACGCCGTCGATGAAGTCCTCCAGATCGTTCATGGACTCCTCACCCCACGCGCATTTGTCGCTCATGAATTCGCGCCCGTAGCCGGTGGAGCCGCGCGGGTCGCAGTAGAGCACAGCCATGCCTTTGGCGCACAGCATCTGCGCGTCGTAATAAAAACCGTCGCCCACGGTGAAGGCCGTGGGGCCGCCGTGCACGTACAAAACGCCCGGGCACTGCTCCTGTCCGTCGGGCAGCAGCACAAAGCCGCGAATTTTCGCCTTGCCGTCGCGGGAAGGCACGGTCATTTCCACAGGTCTGGGCAGGTCAATTTCCTCCAGCCAGCGGTTTTCGTCTGCAAGGCAGCGTTCCTCGCCGGTAATAATGTCCTTCACATACAGCTGCGCGGGACGGTTGTAGCGGCTGCGCAAATACAAAAGCTTTCCGTTTTTCGGCGCGGCGAAGGCAATGATGGTGCCTTCCGCCATCGGGCGCACGCTGCCGTTTTGCCACAGCCACACGCCGGGCTGGCCGTTGTGCGCCGACAGGAACCAGAAGCCCTCCTCGCCCTGCTGCCAGTACGCGCCCATATCGCCCATGTGGTTGTCGCCCACAAACAAATTGTCCACGCCGTGGCAGGGTTCGTCGCCGGCAAACAGGCACTGATCCTTCTCTTCACACAGTGCATAGGGCTCGGTGAGCCACGAATCATCGCCCATGGTCATGCCGATGTACACGGGTTTGCCCTCGTGCTCACAAACCGGCACAGGGCTGTAGATGGGCGCGTCGTTTGTCAGTTGCTGCCATTCACCATCTGCCAGACGGTAGACGGCGCTGCGCATTTCCTTTTCGTGCTGATAGGGACGGGCGTAGAAATACAGGCAGTCCGTGCCGAACGACGGACAGCTGCAGGGAATATTTTCGGGGGATACAATGCGCCAGTCGCCGCTTTCCAGCGTGAGAACGCCGATCATGCTGCAGCTTTTTTCAATAAAACCGGAAGCGTCGTCATATTTGTAGATCAGGTTTTCGGCGATTTTGGGCGCGTGCTTCTGCTCATGGAGGAACGCTTCCAGCTGCTGCGCGGTCATTTCAGCGCGGATGTCCTCCTCGCGGTCGGTCATGCGCTTGGTGACAAAGGCGATGTATCTGCCGTCCGGCGAAAACACAAAGGCCGAAATGCCGTGGCGCAGGCGGATGGGGCTGTGCTCCTCGCCGGTGGCAAGTTTTTTCAGCCACAGCTGGGGCACGCCGGTATCGTCGCTGAGCCAGGCGATGAACCTGCCGTCGGGCGAATAGGCCGGGGCGCGCTGGGTGCGCGTCTGCGCGGAAACGGGCATGCTTTCGCCGCCGCAGGTAGGTACCTGCCACGCGGTGTATTCATTTTTGCCGGTGCGGTACACGCTCACGCCGCGCACATAGGCGGCGCAGCTGCCGTCGGGCGAAAGGGCCGGGGCGCTCAGCCACACGACCTTCCGCAGGTCTTCATAATCCAGTTTGCGCATGGGTTTTCCTCACTTTGCTGTGATGAAGGCGCGGATATCCTCCGCCAGCGCCTTCGCGCTTTCCTCGCCCAGATACGGCATGTGGCCGGACTCGTACTCGCGCAGGGTGAGCCGGGCGGGGTCGATATTCATATGGTTGGCCATGTAGCGCACGGTGGAGAAGGACGTGCACAGGTCGTACACACCGCTCAGCTGCATCACGCGCAGGTTTTCGTCGCGGCGCATGTCCATTTCCAGGCACTGGGTGGGCGTGAGGCCGGACGCGCTTTTGAGGTTGAACCGGCCGTTGCAGGTAAAGTCGATCAGGCGGTATTCCTCATCCAGTTCGATGCCGGCCCACGGCTTGAACGCAGTCTCCCAGCAGCCGATGAAGGCGGCGGAATACTTGCCCATGGCCGGGTCGTCAGCCACGGGGTCGTCCATGACCGGCCTGCCTTCGGCGGTCTTGTCAGCGCTGTGGCGCATGGCGTAGCGCGCGTCGTAGATGCCCACGTCCAGCCAGCGGTCGCGCAGGCACAGCTTGCTGAACTGGCTGTGCGACAGTTCAAAGCCGTTTTCCATAAACCACTGCGCGCTGACGCCGGTGTACCACTCCATCTTTTCAGCGGCTGCGCGGCGCTCGTCGCCGGTGAGGCTGCTGCCCTTAAACAGGATGGACAGGTATTCGCCGCTGCAGAAATCCCACACCTCGTCGATCCACTCCTTCAGCGCGGGCTTGCCCTCAGGGCGGTGATAGTGGTTGGCGGCGGCCATATCGGGCAGCTGATGGGCGCTGGGGTACACCGCCGGGTAATCCGGCGTGAGGGAGGGCGCAAGCACCAGCGCGCTGCCCAGCATCAGCATGCCGTCCACGGGGAAGGCGCGCAGCCTGTGCCCGTTGGCAAACGGGCCGCCGAACAGCTCGCGCGCCACATAGGGCATGCGGTAGGTGCCGTAGCTTTCGCCGCACAGGTAGCGGGGCGAGTTGACGCGGCCCCGGCTGCGCAGCCAGTCGGCAATGAGAATGGCAAACATCTCCGCATCGCCGTCGACGCTGAGGTATTCGCCGGCCTTGCTCTGGTCAAGCAAACGGCTGTAGCCGGTCTCCACCGGGTCGATGACGACGGTATCGGCCTGGGCGATGAAGCTGTTGGGGTTGTCCTCCAGCACATAGGGGCCGTGCGCGGTGGGATTGACGGCATTGCTTAACTTTACGCGCTTAGGTGCAGCAAAGCCCAGGTGCATCCAGATACCGGATGAACCCGGGCCGCCGTTGAACACAAACACGACGGGACGGTCGGGCTGACCGTCCTGCGCCGTGTAGGAGTAGATATGCATGGTGGCTTCCGCCGCTTCTGCGCCAAAATTCAGGCGCTCCATGGTCATGGTATAGGGAATATCCTTCCACGTATCAGCCTTTTGGACGATGGTTTCCTTGCTGATCAGACGCATGGGCGCGCCCTCCTTTGCATGTGTCAGTACGCTTCCTCGGGCAGCTCCTCAGCGCGGTGGCAGGCCACCAGATGGCCGTCCTCCATGGGCCGGAGAGCGGGGGCAGACTGGCGGCATGCCTCGGTGGCGTAGGGGCAGCGCGAGGCAAAGCTGCAGCCCTTGGGCAGATTGACGGGGCTGGGCACGTCGCCGCCCAGCACCATGCGCTTGCGCTGCTTTTCCACAGTGGGGTCGGCGATGGGAATGGCTGACAAAAGCGCGCGGGTGTAGGGATGGCGGTTGTGCAGGTAAATGTCCTCGCTGTTGGCGATTTCCACAATGTTGCCCAGATACATCACCGCAATGCGGTCGGAGATCTGGCGCACCATGCTCAAATCATGGGTGATGAACAGGTAGGCCATGCCCCTTTCGCGCTGCAGCTTTTTAAGCAGGTTGACCACCTGCGCCTGAATGCTGACGTCCAGCGCGGAGATGGGCTCGTCGCACACGATGAGGCGGGGGTTCATGGCCAGTGCGCGTGCGATGCCCACGCGCTGACGCTGACCGCCGGAAAACTCGTGCGGGTAGCGGTCGACGTGGCTTTCGTTCAGGCCCACCTGATTGAGCAGGCGCAAAATCTCGCTTTCACGCTGCTTTTTGTCGGTGAACAGATGGTGGATGTCCATGCCCTCGGCGGCGGAGTCGCCGATGACGCTCAGCGGGTCCAGCGAGGCATAGGGGTCCTGAAAGATCATCTGCACCTGACGGGTGTAGTTGAAAACGTCCCTGCGCTTGTACTGCCAGATATCCTGCCCGTCAAAGAGCACCTGTCCTTCCTGCGGCTTGTACAGGCGCATGATGGTTTTGCCAAGGGTGGACTTGCCGCAGCCGCTTTCACCCACCAGACCCACGGTTTCGCCCTCGTGGATGGTGAGGTCAACGCCGTTGACGGCCTTGAGCATGCCGCCCTTGACCTTGAAGAACGTCTTTACATTTTTCAGCTCCAGAAGCGCTTTCTTTTCGCTCATGCCTGCACCTCCTCACGGGTCACAACGCCGCGGCGCGCGATGCATTCCTTATGGCACAGCCAGCAGGCGGAGTAGTGCTCCGGCTCGTCCAGGTCGATGGCCGGGGGCTCCTCGCGCGTGCAGATGTCCATGGCATAGCGGCAGCGCGCAGCAAAGGCACAGCCTTTGGGCGGCTTGATCAAATCCGGCGGCATGCCGGGAATGGAGTGCAGTTCATCCCTGGTTTTCTGGTCCAGGCGGGGCACGCTTTCCAGCAGGCCCCAGGTGTAGGGATGGCGCGCACGGTGGAAGATGGTCTCGGCGTCGCCGTGCTCCACGATCTTGCCGGCATACATCACATACACGCGGTCCACCATCTTGGCCACCACACCCATGTCGTGCGTGATGAGCACGATGGAGGTATCCAGCTGCTCCTTCAGGCTGTTCATCAGTTCCACGATCTGGGCCTGAATGGTCACGTCCAGCGCGGTGGTGGGCTCGTCGGCAAACAGCACGGCGGGCTCGCAGATGAGCGCCATGGCGATCATAATGCGCTGGCGCATGCCGCCCGACAGCTGGTGCGGATAGCGCTTCATGTTTTCCTCAGGGTTGGGCATGGAGATCATTTTGAGGATCTCGATCGCCTTTGCATCCGCCTCAGCCTGGCTGACCTTGTGGTGCTGGCGGTACACCTCGGTGATCTGTTTGCCGACCGTCATGGTGGGGTTGAGATAGGTGAACGGGTCCTGAAAGATCATGGACATCCGGTTGCCCAGAATGCTGCGGATCTCCTTTTCGTTCAGCTTGAGCACATCGCGGCCTTCAAACAGCACCTCGCCGCCCTTGACCGAGCCGTTTTTGACGGGGTTGAGGCCGATGGCGGTCTTGATGGTGACGGACTTGCCGCAGCCGCTTTCGCCCACGATGCCGATGGTTTCCCTGCGGTTTAAGTACCAGCTTACGCCGCGCACAGCCTGCACGCTGCCCTGATACATGTCAAAGGTGACCTGCAGGTCTTTGACTTCCAGAATCTTTTCAGACATGGCAGGCCCTCCTTAAGAGCGCAGGCGGGGGTCCAGCGCGTCGCGCAGGCCGTCGCCCACAAGGTTGAAGCACAGCATCGTCAAGCCCACGATGGCGCAGGGAATGACGAACTGGTAGGGGTAATAGCGGAAGTTGGCGCCGGCCTCCTTGATCAGCTGGCCCCAGGACGGCGCAGGCGGGGTAACGCCCAGGCCGATGTAGCTGAGGAACGCCTCATAGAAGATGACCGAGGGGATGGACATGGTGATGCTCACCACGCGGATGCCCAGGGTGTTGGGGATCAGGCGCTTTACGATGATCCACCATGCAGGCGCACCCAGCGTTTTGCTGGCTACGACGAAGTCACGGCCCTTCAGCTGCAATATCATGCCGCGGGTGGAACGGGCGCTGCCCATCCAGCCGGTGAGGCTCATGGCGATGACCAGCGTTACAATATTGCCGCTGCCAAACACCAGCATGAGCAGAATCATGTAGATCAGGCTGGGGATGCCCATCAGCACGTCGATGGTGCGCATGATGAAGGTATCCACCTTGCCGCCGAAATAGCCGCTCACGCCGCCCACCAGCATGCCGATCACCTCAGGGATGAGCGTTGCCAGCAGCGCGATGAGCATGGACACACGGCCGCCCTCCCACACGCGGGTCCACAGGTCGCGGCCCAGCGTGTCGGTGCCGAACCAGTGCTCGGCATTGGGCGTGTGGTTGATGGCGGAGTAGTTGTTGGTGAAGTAATCGTACTCGTTAAACATGGGGCCGAAAAGCACCAGGAAGATCAGCAGGCCGATCACGCCAAGGCTTACCAGCGCCACGCGGTTTTTGCGGAAGTTGCGCCACACGTCCTTCCAGTAGGTCAGCTTTTCACGGCTGCTGCCGGGGTCCTTGCCCAGCTCGCCGCCAATGGGCGCAAAATCCTCATCGGTAAACATGCGGTTGATGTCGCTCATTTTGCCGCCCCCTTTACCGTTTCACGAATTCTGGGATCCAGGAAACCATACAGCACGTCCACCAACAGGTTCATGGTGACCAGGAACGCGCCGTAGAACACCGTAAGGCCCATGATGAGCGAATAGTCCAGGTTGGTGATGCTGTCCACAAAATAGCGGCCCAGACCGGGGATGAGAAACATGCTTTCCACAACGAAGGAGCCCATCAGCACGCTTGCGATGCTCACGCCCAGGTTGCTCACCAGCGGCACCAGCGAGTTTTTGAACTCGTGCTTCATGACCACGCGCACGGGGGAGATGCCCTTGGCGCGGGCGGTGATCACATAGTCCTGGGTCATCACGCCCAGCATGCTGGCGCGCATGGAGCGCGTGCCGCCTGCGATGGTGCCAAGGCCCAGCACCAGCGAGGGCATGATCATCTGCTTAAAGCTGCCCCAGCCGGTGACCGGCAGCCACCTGAGCACCACGCCCAGCAGGTAGCGCAAAAGCGGGCCCACCACCATCGACGGCATGGCAATGCCCAGCACCGCAAACACCATCAGCACATAGTCGGGCCAGCGGTTGCGGAACTGCGCGCACAGAATGCCGAAAAGCCAGCCGATGGTCTGCGCAAAAAACAGCGCAAACAACCCCAGCTGGGCAGACACAGGGAAGGCCTCCTGAATAATGTCAACGACCGTACGGCCGGTTTTTTTCATCGAAAAGCCCAGGTCGCCGCGCAGCAGGTTGCCCATATAGGTAAAATACTGCTCCACGACCGGTTTATCCAGTCCGTAGTAGGCGCGCTGCGCCTGCTGGACCTCTATTTTGGTGGTGACCGATGCAAAGGGGTCGCCGGGAATGAGCTTCATCATAAAGAAGGTGGCGGTTGCCAGCACGAAGATCGTGAGGATGGCCAGAACCACCTTGTTGAGAACGTACTTAACCATGACGCCTCCAAACAAAATCAGCAAAGAAATGGAAAATGCGCCGACGTATGCTGCCGGCGCGTTTGCAGCACCACAGGGAGGAGCGCGGAACGCTCCTCCCCGGTGGCAGCTGCGGGTTGATGAATTACTTGGTCAGGCTGCAAACGTTGAGGTGGCCGCCGTCGGCAACATAGATGCCGGCATAGCTGGCGGGCGCATAGATGTAGTTGGTGGTCCAGCTGGTGATGAGGGACATCACGTTTTCGCAGAAGTACTCTTCCACGGCAGCGTAGTTGGTGAGACGCTCTTCCAGGGTGGCGGAAGCGACGGTCTTGTTGTACAGCTCGTCAAACACGGGGTCGCTGCAGCCGCGCAGGGGAGAGTAGTTGGCGGTGGTGTAGCCCATGAGGTAGCTTTCGCAGGCGTCGGGCACGGTGGGGCCGTTGCCGCCCAGCCAGAAGTCGTAGTTGCCGCTCATGGCGTTGGAGATCATGACCTGAATGGTGAGGGCAGCGATCTCGGTCTTGATGCCCAGGTTCTGCTTCCACATATCCTGGTACACGGTCAGGGTGTTGATGGAGCCCTGAGCCTCGAAGCACATCAGTTCGAAGGTGGGCAGCTCGTCGATGGTGCAGCCCAGCTCTTCCAGCGCCTTGTTCAGGTATTCCTTGGCCAGCGCCACATCACCGGCGGAAGGCACGGCGGTGTAGTCGGGGTTGTAGGCATAGGCAGCCTCGCTGGAGTGGCTGAGGCGGGTGGCGGGCTCTTCGCCCTGACGCACGGACATGACCAGCGCGTCACGGTTGACGGCCAGGTTCAGGGCCTTGCGGAAGTTGACGTTGGAGAGGAACTTGCCGGTCTCTTCGGTCTTGCCCTTGAGGTTGATGTTCAGGCCCTGGTAGGACTCCAGGAAGGAGGTCTTCTGCTCAAAGCCGGCGTCGACCACGGTCTGGATGTGGTTGGGGTTGGCAAAGTCAGCGATATCCAGCTCGCCGGCCAGCATCATGTCGACGGCCACGTCGCCGGTAGCGCCCACCACGACGATGATCTTGTCGAGGGTGGCCACGGAGGGATCGTAGTAGTAGGGGTTCTTGACCATGGTGACGGAGGAGTCAGCCACCCACTCGCTGACGGTGTAGGGGCCGTAGGCGAGGTAGGCCTCGGCGGAAGCGCCGAAGGTCTGGCCGAAGGACTCAACAAAGGCCTGCTCCATGGCGCCGGCGATGGCGGTGCCGGTGAAGCTGCTTTCATAGGCGGGGTTGGCCATGGTGTATTCGATGGTCAGGTCGTCGATGACCTTGACGCCCACTTCTTCAAAGGCAACCTTGCCCTCGTAGTATTCCTGGGCGTTCTTGATGGTGAAGCTCACGTTGCCGTGGCCCACGGCGGGGTCCAGCAGGCGCTTGACGTTGTAGTACACATCCTCAGCGGTCAGAGCGGTCTTGCCGTCGGCATAAACCAGACCCTCGCGCAGCTTGAAGGTCCACACGCGGCCGTCTTCGCTCACGGTCCAGCTTTCAGCCAGGCCGGGGGCGTACACGCCGTTGCCCTTGGACTTGATCAGCGCTTCAGCGGTCGCTTCCATGATGAAGTTGGAGCTGTCCAGGTTCTGCTCGGCAAAGTCGAGGGTGGTGGGGTCATAGCCCATGCCCACGCGGACGATGTTTTCCTCAGCCACGGCCACAGTCAGGGACGCAACGGCCAGCATGAGGGCGAGAATCAGCGCAAATACCTTTTTCATTAGGATTCTGCCTCCTGTGATGCACATTTTTGGACTTTTTTGTCCAGAATGTTAAAAGAGTACCATGTGAAAGGGGTAAAAGCAACGCTTCCGTTGTTTTTTCATTGTTTTTTACAGGTACTTGATAAACCAGTCCAGCATGGTTTTGTAGTAATGCGCCCTCTGGCGGCTTTCCTGCGGCTGGTTGTGGCTGACGTGCGGGTAGATGACCATCTTCACCGGGAAATCCTCGGGGTGCGAGTCCTTCAGGGCCACGAACAGCTGGTGCGCGCCCTCCACGGGGCAGCGCAGGTCGTCCTGCCCGTGCAGGATGAGGAAGGGTGCGTTCACCTTTTCCATGCCGCAGATGACGGACTGGTCGATCTGATGATCCATGAAGGAACCAAAGTCGGCAAAGTCGGACGACTGACCCTGCATGTCGGACGAGGCGTAGCTGATGAGCTCGTTTGCAATGGAGCGCTGGGTGATATACGCCTTAAAGCGCGAGCAGCGCGTGGCGGCGTAATTGGTCATATAGCCTCCGTAGCTGCCGCCGGTGAGGCCCAGACGGTCGGGGTCGATCCAGTCAAAGCGGCGGCAGGCTTCGTCCACAAACTGCAGAATGTCGGTGTAGGCGCTGCCATCGGTGGCGTAGTGCAGCCTGCGGTGCTCGTCGCCATATCCGCTGGAGCCGCGCGGGTTGCAGTAAAGCACGCCGAAGCCCGCGCCTGCAAAGGCCTGCATTTCCAGGTCAAACCCGTAGGTGTAGAAGGGGTGCGGCCCGCCGTGTACATAAACGATGCAGGGGTAGCGTTTTCCTGCCTCGCGGTTTGCAGGAGGCAGGCAGAAGCCGTGCACCTCGCTGCGGCCGTCCAGCGTGCGAAAGAAGAAATCCTCCGCCGCGCTGATGTACGCTTCCTCCGTCAGGGCATGGCCTGGGCAGAACAGCTCTTCGATCTCGCCGGTTTTTTCATCCATCAGGCACAGCGTTTCCGGCCGGTGGATCTCGCAGCGCGCCGCCAGCACTTTGCCATCCTTCGGCATGCCCATGCCGTTGTATACATACTTGCCGTCCGTCAGCGGCACGGGGCGATGGTCGCCGTCCAGCTCCAGGCGGTAGATGCGGCCCTGTCCCTTATATCCCGCATGGAACAATACCGCCTTGCCGTCGCTGGAAAGGCGCACCTTTTCCAGCCCGCTGCCGCAGCCCGCGTTGTAGGCAAACTGCACGCAGTCGTAGCATTCATCCGTCTTTTCGCTGATCTTTTCAAGGCTACCGTCATGGATGCTTACGCGGTACAGGCTGCACGACGGATAGGTGCTGTCGCTGTTCCTTACCTCATCCAGAATGCCGATGATGAGGTGCTCTCCGTCCGCCGTGAACACGGGGCGCACAGGGTTGGGGTAGGAAACCACCATCTTGTCCTGCGTGACGCGGGTGATCTCGCAGGTTTCCACATCCACGCTCAGCACGTCGGTAGCGATGCCGACGGACTTGTCGCAGAACAGATTGCTTTCGCAGATGACGTGGCGGCTGTCGGGCGCGAAGGCGGCGTGCATGAAGTTGCTGCCGCCCGAGGTGATGCGTTTGGGTCTGCGGCTGCCGTCGGCGGGCACCACCCACAGCTGCATCACCTCGGGCCGGGCAAAGCCAAGGCCGTCGAACTTGTAGCCAAAATCGGTGATGACTACCGGCGCGAGGGGATCATCCGCCTCACCCTGCGCAGGCGATGTGAGGGATTCCTCGCTTTCGCCGTCGGCTGCAAAGGACGTGAACACGATCCACTGGCCGTCGGGCGACCACTGGGGGTCCATCACGCCGCGGCGCATGGTGGTCAGCTGCCGGGGCGTGGCATTTTCTTCCTTAATATATAGCTGTCGTCCGCCCTGCGCTGCGGCAAGGTACAGCAGCTTTTTGTGGTCGGGCGAAAGCAGCGGATTGCCGCAGCCCGGCGCGTCGGTCACGACGGTTTCGCCGCCGGTGCGCACGTCGCGCAGCACGATGCGGCCCACGCGGCGCGCGGCCTGTTCGTCCCACTGGGAGTCGGCATACAAAAGCTGCGCGCTTTCGGGCAGATATTCCGCGTAGGATACCATGCGCCGCGTGTCAAAATCGCGGAAGGTCACGCTTCGCTTCATGCCTTAACCTCCTTCAAAAAGCGGTCGAACCAGTCGCACATCTCACGCACGTGGGTCTGACGGTGTGCAAGCAGATCCGAACGCGAAACCTCGTGGTTTTCCTTGGGGAACATCACCAGGCGCACAGGCACGTCCCTGCGGCGTTCCTTCAGGGCGATGAACATCTGCTCGCTCTGTTCAAACGAGCAGCGGTAGTCGTTGTAGCCGTGCAACAGCAGCAGCGGCGTGGTCACCTTGTCGATATCGCGGATGATGCTGGTGCGGCTGCGCTGCATCAGGCAGTCGCGCACCACCACGTCGGCGGGATCCATGCGGGCGGAGTAGAAGCCGATGTCGCCGGTGCCGTAGCTGGTGGCCTTGTTGACGAAGGTGCGCTGGGCGCAGGCCGCGCGGAAACGCCCCGTGCGCATGATGATCTTGCAGGTCATGTAGCCGCCGTAGCTGCCGCCGGTCACACCTGCGCGGTCAAGGTCGGCCACGCCCATGGCGGCTGCGTCCTCAAGGCAGGCCATCATGTCTTCGTAAGCCTCGTCGCTCCAGGACTGCTCGTCGTTGCAGAAGGCCAGGCCGTAGCCCGCCGAACCGCGCGGGTCGCAGCAGACGACTGCATAGCCGCGCCCGGCGAGGATCTGCACCTCATGCCACAGGTCGGTGGTGAAGCAGCACTCCGGCCCGCCGTGCAGATAGAGCACCACGGGGTAACGCTGCCCCTGCTGATACTCCGCCGGCAGCGTGACGCGGCTGCGGATGACCGCTTTGCCGTCGGTGCTGTTCACCTGACGGATGACGGTTTTGCCAAGGGTGATCTCCTTCAGCCACGGATTGCTGTCGCGCAGGCGCTCGTCATTGCGCCAGAGGTCGGCAAAGTTCGCATCGTCGCCGCGCAGCGTGATCAATGCGCCGTCTTTGGCGCGCACAAATTCATGAATGGAATATTCCCCGCCCGCGATCTGCTCAGGCAGGCTTTTGCCCTCAAGAGAGATCGTATACACGCGCCCGCGGCCGTCAAACGCGCCTGCGAACCACACGCAGTCCTCCCCCACTTCGAAGAACCCGCGCCTGCGGCCATGCTCGGTGCGGATGGGCGCGCCGTTGATGCCGGAGGACACAGCGTCGTTCTCCGGGTCAAAAAGGCACACGCTTTCGCCGCCCTGCGCGCTGATGCGGAAGAGCACCTCTTCGCTGGTGTTGTCGCCGATGTACCACGCAGGATAAACGATGGTCTGCCCATCGGGCGTGAACTGCGCCGCGCAGGTGCCGCTGAGCAGCGCACCGTCAGTCAGTGCGGTGACGGTATCGTTTTCGATGATAAACAATTCCTGCCGGCTCCAGCGCGCACCGGTATGCGGCTGGCCATAGCAGGCGATGCGCGCGCAGTCGGGCGACAGCACGGGCATGTCCAGCGGGAAGGAGCAGGGGATCATCTTTGCTTCGCCAGTGATTACGTCCAGCAGGCCGACGGTCATCACGCTGCCGTCGCGCACGCCAAGGCAGGAATCGTGCTTGTAGTCGATCTGCGTGATCTCCTGCGGCCCCCATTCGCGCTGCCACTGGAACTCCGCCCGTTCGTCAGCGGTCATTTCCGCCAGCGCGTCCTCGCCGGGCCACACGGGGGTGCTGAAGGCGACGGTGCGTCCGTCCGCGCCAAGGCTGTATTCATGCACGCCGTGGCGCAGATGCGTCAGCTGCTTGGGCCGGGCCTGCAGGTCATTCTGCGGCAGGCAATACAGCTGCGCGCCGTCGGGCTGATCCATCAGAAAAAACAGATGCGTATCCGAAAAACGCGGCTGATGGGTGTTTTCACAAAGGGCGATCTCTTCCGCACCCGTCACGCACACGCGGCTGCGCCAGTCGGACGGGTCCTGCCAGTCCTCCACAAAGGCGGTCAGGCGGTCGTCGGGCGACAGCTGCAAATCGTGCAGGTGGCGGATGCGGGCCATATCGGCCACGGTCATCACAGGCATGGCTCAGTTCTCCTTATCGGCTTGAAGTACGTACACGGCGGCGGCCACGTCCTCCACGGCCAGGCCCAGCGCATCGAACAGGGTGATCTCGTCATCGGTCTGACGGCCGGGCTTCTTGCCGCACAGCACCTCGCCGATGGAACCCACGATGTGCTCCTCAGTGATGAGGCCTTCCTGCAGGGGCACGAGGTACTCGCCGCTTTCCTTCTTCATGGCCTCCACCTGATCGGCGTACAGGCGGCTGGCGGCGATCAGATCACTGGCCGCCTCGCGGGTGGCGGGAGTGAAGGTGCCCACGGCATTGACGTGAGCGCCGGGCTTGACCATGTCCAGCGTGAGCCACGGCTCTTTGGACGGGGTGAGGGTGCAAATGATGTCGGCGTCCTTCACGCAGCTGCGCACGTCCTGCGCGATGGTGACAGGAATGCCGTACTGCGCCTCGACCTCAGCCTTGTAGGCTTGTGCGGCCTCGGGGCGCATGTCGTACACGGTGATGGCGTCGATGTTTCGCACTGTCACGATGGCGGCGGTGTGCGACCTGGCCTGTGCGCCTGCGCCCACGATGGCCATGGTGTGCGCGTCTTTGCGGGCCAGCGCGTCGGTGGCGGCGGCGCTCACCGCGCCGGTGCGGATCTCGGTCACAGCGGTGGCGTCCACCATGCCGGCCACGGTGGAATGCTCGCTTTCAAACAGCATGACGTAGCCGATGTGCGTGGGGTACTGGGTGCCGGCATTGGGGCCGTAGGCGGTGATGACCTTCGCGCCGTAGTAATCGCCCACCCACGCGGGCATGAAGCCGAACTTGGCGGTATTGGGCATGATGGTGATCAGGCGCATGGGCATGTAGCAGCGGCCTTCCTCCAGATCGGCGAGGGCCTTTTTCATGATTTCCACGCACTTTTCTGCGCTGAGCAGCTCCCTGACCCGGGCTTCTTCGATGATACGCATATTCATTCTCCCTTCACTTTGCGGATGTAGTCAAAATTCTTTGTAAGTTCCCCTTTGGGCAGCGCGATGGAATAGCGGTAGAAGAACCGGCTTGCGCCGTAGTCGTCGCCCGCGTCGCCGCAGAAGAGGTATTTTTCATTCAAAAGCTGCGCCACTTCGTCCTCGGTCATGCCGCAGCCGCTGTAGTCGATCCAGATCACAAAGGTGCCTTCGGGGTGGATGACCCTCGCCCCGGGAATGAGCTGGGGCACCTGCTGTTCGATATAGCGCACGTTTTCATCCACATAGTCGTTGAGCGCGCGGATGAACGCTGCGCCCTCCTCGGTGTAGGCGTTCATGAGGCCGGCGTGCAGCATGGGGTCGATGGAGCCGTAATGGTCGGCATATTTCTGCTGGGTGTAACGCTCGCGCAGGTCCTCATCCGGGATGAGCAGATTGGCGTGGTTCACGCCGGTGAGGCTCATGCTCTTGCCCAGCGTGGTGCTGGTGATAGCCAGCTTTTGCCCGTGTTTGCACAGAATGTAGGGGAACACCTTCGCTCCGCCGCGCGTGACCTCGGCAAAGATCTCGTCACAGTAAACCGGCATGGCATAGCGCTCGCTGAGCTCTGCGATGCGTTCCAGATCCTCCTGCGAAAGGATGACGCCGGTGGGGTTGTTGGGGTTGGAGAAGGCCAGCAGGCCGTTTTGCGCATCAGCCATGCGGCGCTCAAGGTCGTCCCAGTCGATCTGGTAGCGGCCGTTCACCAGCTGCATGTCGGACGCATCCGACTCAAGCCCCATGCGGTGCGCCGCCTGTGCAAAGCGGTTATACCCCGGGTGGATCACCAGCAGGCGCTTCTTCTTAGGCAGCAGAAACATGCGGATGGCCGTCGCCAGCCCGAAGATGGTGCCGTGCGTGGGCACGATCCACTCCGGTTCGCAGTCAAAGCCGCGCACGTTTTTCATCCACCACTGCACGCGCTGGTTGTATTCATCCGACTGAATGGTAAAGCCATAGTGTCCGCTTTCGGCACAGCGGCGCACGCCCTCGGAAAACGCAGGGCAGGTCTTGAAACTGAACTCCGCGCCCCAGTACAGGCTGAGCCCGGCGTCGCGCACCGCCTGCGGCATGTAGGTGTCCTTCAGGGAGCCGATGCGGCTGCCTTCAAAAACGGTATCAAAATCAAAGGAATGCATATCAGGCGTCTCCTTCCGTTGCCATATGGGGTTATTGTAACATTTTCAAAGAAGTGTTGCAACGGCAGCAAAAAAAGGGAACCGCTGAGCGGTTCCCTTTTGTAGTACAAATGATTTTACTTCAGCAGCTGCTGGGCGGAAGCGGTCAGGCCGGCAAGCAGCTCCTTGGCCTTGGCTTCTTCCTTGTCGTTGACATTGACGTACAGCTTGATCTTGGGCTCGGTGCCGCTGGGACGCACGCACACGAAGTGGCCGCCTTCCATGGCGAAGTACAGCACGTCGCTTTCGGGGTAGTCCAGCTTCTTCACTTCGCCGGTGGCAACGATGGTCTCGGTGCCGCGCTGGATGTCCAGCACGCGCTTGACCTTCACGCCGCCGATCTCGGTGGGCGGGTTGTTGCGGATGCGGGTCATGATCTCGCCCATGACCTTCAGGCCGTCGATGCCGGGCAGCGTGGTGGATTCCACATGCTCGAGGTAATAGCCGTACTTTTCGAAGATCTCGGCCATCACGTCGGTGAGGGTCTTGCCCTGGGTGGAATAATAGGCGGCGGCTTCAGCAATGAGCAGGGAGGCGTTCACGCCGTCCTTGTCGCGCACGAAGGTGCTGGAAAGGAAGCCGTAGCTCTCTTCGAAACCGAACAGGAAGGTGTGGCTGCCGGTATCCTGGAACTGCTGGATCTTTTCGCCGATGAACTTAAAGCCGGTCAGCGTGTCGAAGATGGCCATGCCGAACGCGTCGCAGATGGCGTGGGCCAGCTCGGTGGACACGATGGACTTGACCGCAGCGCCGTTGGCGGGCAGGGTGCCCTGAGCCTGCTTGGAAGAGAGGATGTAGTACAGCATCAGGCAGCCGATCTGGTTGCCGGTGAGCAGCTTGAAGCTGCCGTCCTTCTCGCGCACGGCCACGCCCAGACGGTCGCAGTCCGGGTCGGTGCCGAAGATCGCGTCCGCGCCCACTTCATTGGCCAGCTTGATGGCCAGGGTGAAGGCGGCGGGGTCCTCGGGGTTGGGCAC
>JAFULL010000003.1 GCA_017473345.1 Clostridia bacterium
ATCGCAGGGAGCGCCCAGCTTCTTCAGGGCAACCTTCAGGCCTTCGCCCACAAGTGCGCCCTCGATGCCGGGCACGTCGACTTCCTTATCCAGGTAGAGGATCTCGCCGTCGAGGTTGGGCAGGATCTTGCAGGGGAAGGAGAAGCAGAAGCCGATGCGGTCGCTCTTGTCAGCCACGGGCAGCACAGCCTTGGCCAGCGCCTCAAAGAAAGCGTTGGGGGTGATGGGGCCGGGCTTGCCGGGAACGGGCTCCTTGTGGTGATACAGCACCTCGGGCTTCTGGCCGGGGGTGATGCGCAGAAGAGCCACGCGCAGGTTGGTGCCGCCAGCGTCCATCACGATGACGTCCTGGCTGGTCTCGGGCAGTGCGTCCACCGTCAGATAGGCGGGGATCATGGGCAGGCTGCTCTTTTCGCCCTTCAGGCCCTTTTCCATGTGGTCCAGAAAGTTCTTTTCAACGGGAGCCATTTCCTCCCAGGTCTGAATGAAGTTGATCTCCTTCAGGAATTCGCGCACGCATTTCATGGTGAAAAGCCACTCCTTTGGTGTTTATTTCAAACGGGCAGGATATTCGCCCTTCTATGATACACCGACGCGGCCAAAGTTGCAAGCGCAAAAGCCCTCCTTCTGAAGGAAGGAGGGCTCTTCTTACGCACCCGTGGTGGCCTGCGGCTGGGTCACATTGGGCATGCCGCCGCCCGTGATGGAGGAACCAAGATCCAAAAGCTTCGTCTGCAATTCTTCAAAGGTGAAGTTCATGTCGTCCAGCTTTTCGCGAAGCTCCGCAATGCGGGTCATCATTTCGCCGTCATCAGTCACATGAACAGTGGTCACGCTCTTGTCGACCATATCCACACGTTCCTCCACCATCTGCTTCAGCCGCTCCGTCAGGCCCCCCTGGTACTGGCTGTCATACTTGACGCCCACCAGCGCGATATTCCCTGCCACAATGGCTTCCGCTTCCTCCAGTTCACTCAGCTTTTCGACCTCTTCGCTCACCCGTTCGCTTACGCGCTTGGCATCCTCCACCGTGCCGATGCCCATGCCATCCATCGCCGCGCCTGCTTCAGGCCCGGCCGTCATGGACGGCGCCATCGTGGCCGCCGGGCTCATCGTAGCCTGCGGGCTGCCCGTTGGCATAGCGCTGGCCGACGGACTGGGACTGGGCAGTGTATCAGCGCTGCTGGTGCAGCCCGTCAGCACACCCAGACTCAGCAGGGAAATCCCAAACAGAATCCAACCTTTTTTCAAAGCTGTTCGCCTCCTCGCGCCTATTATGCTCCGCCATGCCAAAACGCTAACCGGGAACATAACCCCACTTTTTGAAAAAAATTCGAATTTGGGTATTGACAATCATTATTCTTCGTGTTATTGTGTTACCACGCTAACACGCTAAACTATTTCCGCAAGGAGGATACCTCATATGAAACGTTTTGTAAGTCTGATGCTGGCCCTGATCATCGCCCTTCTGCCGCAGGCAGCCTTTGCCACTGCGCCCGGCATGCCTGCCAGCGTTCCCGAAGACCTGAACATCGACTGGAATGCCCGTTACACCTTTGCCGAACTGGAACAGCAGATGAAGGCCATCGCCGACAGCTGCCCCGAGATCAGCGAAATGTATGAGATCGGCCGCACCTGGCAGGAACGCGCGCTGTGGTGCGTGGAGCTGACCAACGAAGCCGTGCCCAACGAAAACAAAACCGGCATCGGCGTTTTTGCCAACATCCACGGCGGCGAACGTGAAAGCGCCTCCAGTGCCATGTACTTCATGTGGTGGCTGGCGCTCAACGCCAAGGATCCCTACGTTGCCGACCTGCTGGACCGTTATGTGGTCTACGTGGTACCCGTCATCAATCCCGACGGCTACGAGCAGTCCTTCGTGATCAACACCCGTCAGAACATGCGTCCCCGCGACCTCAATGGCGACGGCGTGCCCTTCTCCGACCCCTACACCGACATTAACGGCGACGGCTATATCTCCTATCTGTTCGCCGGCGCTGCCGATGATGATATCAGCTGGCTGAAGGATGCATCTTCCATCTATGCGCTGTACCGCGACGAGCGCTACCAGCAGAACTACATCGGCCGCGAGAGCCCCGACTGGGACAAGAACGGCATTCTGGCGGATGACCCCCGCAACAGCGGCATCGACATGAACCGCACCTTCGACTACCAGTGGAACCGCTTTGACATCGAGACCGTCGGCAGCGAAAGCGGCGTCATTGGCGCCAACGCCTTTGCCAATGCCGGCCCCGCTCCCGCAAGCGAACCCGAAATTCAGGCTGTGCAGAATTTCCTGATCAAGAAAGACATCGACGCGCTGGCCACCCTGCACACCGGCATTCAGTGCGTGCTGTATCCCTGGTGCTACAAGCCCTTTGACGAAAGCGACGAAGAGCTGGTGCAGATGAAGGCCGTTTCCGAGCGCATGGCTGCCGCCTTCCAGCAGACCACCGGCCGCGGCTTCTACACCAAGTCCTCCTATGAAGACTACCCCACCTCCGCCGAGATGATCGACTACGCCTACGGCCGTCTGAACATCCACGCCTACACCATCGAGGTGTACAGCGCCGGCAAGAGCGGCAACATCGAAGACTGCCTGTGGGAGAACGAACTGCCCGCTGCTACCGTGCAGTACTACAGCGCTGATGAAGTCGCCGCGATGGGCCTGGATCTGGCCAGCCTTGGCAAGGCCGACGCCGAGGGCGTATGGTTCTACACCACCGGTTCCGACCAGATGGTCAACAAGGCTCCCGAAGAGCAGGATGTCATGGTCGAGGGCTGCCGCGACGCGCTGCTGAAGATGATCGAAGCCGAGCCCTTCGGTCAGGGCAAGACCGTTCCTGAGTGGCTTAAGTAACACAACAGAAAAGGGATGCTGCTGAAAGCAGCATCCCTTTTTGATTGCTTTTTTATTCAACTTCGATCTCAATACCGGCAAAGCCGTAGCGCGGCAGTTCCAGACTGATGCCGATCTCGCCTTCCACGATGACAGCTTCGCTCACATTGGTGGGCTCCAGCTTCATGCAGGGCGGGTTCATCACGGCGTTGTTGTTCTTCTCGTCCACCTGCGAAATGGAGATCTTTGCCTTTACGCCTTCCAGCTGGGTGACCGCAAAATTCACCTGCTGTGCTTCGTCGACGGGGTTGGTGACAATGATATACATCCTGCTGCCGTCCTTAGTGGCGCGCACGCGGTAGCTGGTATCGCCTCTGACGATCACCTCATCCTTAAGCATGTTGCTCAGCATCTTCATGGCGTGGCCGTTGGCGGTGGGAGCATAGCCGCCTTCCGGCAGGCGGATGAACTGGGTATAGCTCATCTGAAGCACCGGGTTATGGAACGTGCACCACGGGAAGATGTGGAAATTGGCCAGATCAGACGCGCGCATCATGCCCGTCAAGATGCCGGAGGCGTTCATCAGGTTTTCGATGGGTTCCTCGCTGCACTGCTGCGTACCGTATTCGTCAAAGAACACAGGCACATCCGGCAGACCGTACTTGACCACGTCGGCATGGTGGATATTGTACATCTGGTTGAGGGCGTTGTGGTCGGTGTTGTAGATGTGCATGGAATAGAAGTCGATGCGCAGATCGGGGCAGGTATCCTCAGACAGGGCCTTCATATAATCATGCCAGCCGTTGTTGAAGAAGAAGTGGTTCACCATGGCGTTGCCGCCGACCTTCAGGTTCCATCCATGCTTGCGGTTGAGGCGGCCGACCACGCGGCAGATGGCATCGTAGATGGGCATATACTCCGGGATGGTCAGCTTGCCGAAGCTCTTGCCGTGGGGCTCGTTGGAGGCTTCGATGTAAACGATGTTGGGGCAAAGCTCAACGCAGTGCTCGATAACGTTTTCGACGACCTCTTCATACTTGGCAAACTCCATGATGCCGTCGGTCAGCTCGCGCTCAAAGCGGCGGATGTTGAGCATAGCTTCATCAGCCATGGCGCAGAAGGTGGTAAGGTAATCCTCGAAATGCGTTTCGGAGGGACGGGTCTTGGGCCAGTCGTAAGGATAGTAGCGCTTTTCGCCCAGCTTGTCCACGCCGATCTGGTAGTTCCAGTCGTACTCATCCGTCAGGCAGTTCCAGATCTCGTCCAGCGTGACCCAGGTGCGGATGATCTTCGGGCGGCAGATCTGCTGCTGCCAGTAAGCGGAAAAGTCCTTGGGCGGGGTGTAGCGCAGCGTGGAGTTCTGATACTGCTCGATGCGCGGCCACTCACGCACGACCTGCTGGGCATTGACGGTAAACTGCAGCTTGCTCATGGGTTTTCCTCCTTATTCCACTTCCACAAGGATGCTGGCAAAGCCGTAGCGCGGCAGCTCCAGACTGACGTTGGCCTTGCCTTCCACGATGGATACCTCGCGCACTTCGGTGGGCGCAAGCTCCATGCAGGGCGGGTTCATCACGGCGTTGTTGCGCTTTTCATCCACCTGGCAGATGGTCACCTTTGCCTTGCTGCCTTCCAGCTGGTCCAGATCGCAGCAGACAGACAGCTGCTGGTCGTCAGGGTTGGTCACGATCAGATACAGCTTGTTGTCCTCGCCGGTAGCGCGGGCACGGTACTTGGTGTTGCCCTGAATGTGCAGTTCGTCGCGCAGCATACCCCACAGCATATGTGCCGCCAGACCGTTGGGCGTGGGCGCATAGCCGCCTTCAGGCAGGCGGATGTACTGGGTATAGCTCATCTGCAGCACGGGGTTGTGGAACGTGCACCACGGGAACACGTGGAAGTTTTCCATGTCAGAGGAGCGCAGCATGCCTTCCATCGTGCCGGAGGCATTGCGCAGGCCGTCGAGCGGCGCTTCGCTGCAGGGCATGGTGCCGTACTCGTCAAAGAACACCACCACATCCGGCAGACCATACTTCGCAATATCAGCACGGTGAATGTTGTAGATCTGCTGCAGACGGTTGGTGTCGTCGGTGTAGGTGTGCATGGAGTAGAAGTCGATCTTCTTGTCCGGGCAGTCGTCCTCGGCCAGTGCCTGCATAAACTCATGCCACATGCCCTTGACGGTGTAGGTGCCGGTCATGGCGGTGCCGCCGACCTTCAGGTCCCAGCCGCGCTTCTTGTTAAGCCTGGTCACCACACGACAGATGGCGTTGTACAGCGGCATGTATTCCTTCACGGTCAGGCTGCCGAAAGCGGAAATCTCGCTCTCGTTGGAGGCTTCGATGTAGACGATGTTGGGACACAGATCCACGCAGTGCTCGATGACCTTTTCAACGACTTCCTCATACTTTTCGTAGCTCATCAGGCCGTCGGCGGTCTCGCGCTCGAAACGGCGGATGTTGAGCATGGCTTCGTCCGCCATGGCGCAGAAGCATGTGAGATAGTCCTCAAAATGCGTTTCAGAGGGACGGGTGATGGGCCAGTCGTAGTGGTAGTAGCGCTTGTCGCCCAGCTTGTCCACACCGATCTGATAGTTCCAGTCGTAGGTATCGGTTTCCTGATCCCAGATCTCGTCCAGCGTCACCCAGGTGCGGATGACCTTGGGACGGCCGTTCTGCTTGACCCAGTAGGCGGGAAAATCCTTGGGCGGAGTGTAGCGCAGAGTGGAGTTCTGATACAGTTCGATACGCGGCCACTGGCGCAGCACACGCTGAGCCATAACGGTAAAGTTCATAACTTCCATGTTGAAAAACCTCCCTTATGATGATGAAGCTGATGTTGCTTCTATGTGCCTTTTTCTTTGACAAAAATATATCATATATAAGCATATCAAGTCAACAAAAAGTTTCAAAAAAAGACCTCCCAAACGGAAGTCCTTATCGTCCGCGCAAATGCCTGCTGAGCAGGTTTTGCACGTCGTCTGCAATTTGCAAAAGGTAGGGATCGCGCAGCATGCTCAAGCGCTGGTCAATGCGCGCAGCAATGGAGCTTACCAGCAGAGGAGCGCCGGTGATGGCCTGCTCGATCTGCGGGAACAGCCCGGCCTCCATGGCGTCGGTGAACAGCCTGGCTTCCCGGATCACGCCGCGGTCTGTACGCAGGCGTACGGTGATATTACCCCACGGAAACTGCTCTGTCACCGAAAGCGTAGGCTGAATGCCTGCCGGATAGATCCATCCCCCATCTGCAAAACGGTCGGTAAGCGTTTCGATGGCCGGGGTATTGAGCATACGTTCATCCAGCAGTGCAGGCTGCGCACCATAAGCACGGCCAAAGGCCCAGTACAGCGCCTGCTGCATGGATGCTGCGGTAATCTGCGGAGCGAGCGTTGACAGGTTGACCACGCGGGAAGCCAATTTCCCGGGCGTACCCGGCAAAAAGCGCTGCATGGCATTCAGATCGGTATTCAGCAGCAGTGTGCCCTGATGACAGGCCGCTGACCCGCTTTTCAAAAACGCACTGTCAGAGAACTTGCACCCTTCCACACTCAGGCTGCTGCGCCCGCCGGCATGCGGCTGCAAGCCAAAAGCACCCACTGCCATTCCAACGACACTTAGCTGTGTGGAAATATCGAACTTTGATTTCGGAAGAATCATGGAATAATTCAGCGTGCCCAGATCATGATACTGCGTGCCCCCGCCGCTGTACCGGCGCGACAGCTGACCGCCCGCCGACAAAAACGAGCCGACCGCGCATTCCGTCCACGGGTCCTGATTGCGCCCGATGACCACAGCATGCCGGTTCTGCCACAAATACAAAATGGCGGTATCTTCCGGCAGGGTGTCCATCAGGTGTTTTTCGATCGCCAGATTGCGATACAGGTCATCATCCCGGGCAATCAGGCAGGCGGTGCGTCGAATCATGACTGTCAGCAGCCTTTCCGTTTTCAGCTTTCACGCGAATAAAAGGGCAGTGGTACCACCTTGGCCTCATACAGCACGTCATCGCGCTCCACGCGAAGGGTCTTGCCCACATCGCGGTAGGGTGTTTCCACCAGCGCCATAGCGACAGAAACGTCCAGATACGGGCAGTACCCGCCGCTGGTCACGGTGCCCACCTGCTTGTCGCGGTGCACCACAACGCAGCCCGGACGTGCAACATCCTCGCTGAGAACAAGGCCAATGCGTGCACGGCGCGGCTCACCCGCGGCGATCAGCGCATCGCGGCCGATGAACTCACGCTTGTTCAGCTGCACCAGGTGACGGAAACCCGTTTCCATGGGGCTGACAGCATCGTCGATCTCCAGACCATACAAAGAATGACCCGCTTCCAGACGAAGCGACACAAAGCTTTCCATACCGCAGGGGCGCAGGCCTGCAGGCGCGCCGGTTTCAATGAGAGCATGATAGAGGCTCTCACCGTCGGTCGCAGCGCAGCACAGGCTGAAGCTGTCCTCACCGGCAAAGCCGATGCGCGAGACGCGGCAGCTGATGCCGGCAACCTGCGTGAATGCAAAGGCATTTCTAATAGGAAGTGTGTCGCACAGTCTGGCAAAGATCGCAGCGCTCTGCGGGCCGGTAAGCGCAAGACGGCATTCGCCCTCCGCCTCTGCCACAGCTGCGTCGCCAAAGAGCTGGCGTGAAATATGGCGCAGATCCTTGGCGCGGTTGCAGGTGTGCAGCGCCAGACGGTATTCATTTTCGTCAATGTGATAGACCTGCACGTCGTCCATCACGCCACCCTGCATGTTGAGCATCAGGCTGCGGCATACCTGCCCCACCTGCAGGGTGGACAGATTGCTGCACAGCAGGTTTTGCAGGTTACGCAGTGCATCCGCGCCAAAAATACGCACCTCGCAGCGGTGAGCCGCGTCAAAAAGGCCCGCAGCCGTGCGCACCGCATGGTGCTCGGCAGCAGAATCACCATAATTGGAAGGCAGCAGGCAGCCCATGAAGGGGGCCATCTGCGCGCCGTTTTGGATATGTTTGTCGTGAAGCGGGGTCATCAGAACGTTTCCTTCCATTTTGAAGGCTCGCCTCCTCCGTGCGCTTTGTCAGCGATATATCAAAACAGCCCAGAACATAGCGTCCTGCGCCTGCGTCATCTTGTACGCTGATATTTTCCAGTCGATCTTTTCCCGATTATTAGTATACGTTACAGATGGATGTTTGTCAACATCAACCATTTTTCGTTCATTTCCGAACACAGATAAAATTTTTTATAGAAAATGTTCGTCTTTTCTCTTTACAAACCGACAAAAAAGTGTATAATAAATCGCGTTGCCTCATTCATTACCAACTTATGTATGATTCAGGAGGAAAAATCACCATGAAGAAGTTTGCCAGCATTCTGCTCGTTCTGTGCATGATCTTCGGCCTGACCGCTTCCGCCAGCGCTGCCGTTTCCGCCAGCGACATCAAGATCGGCATGATCTGCATCGGCGACGAAAACGAAGGCTATTCCGCCAACCACATCAACGGCCTGCTCAAGGCTATGGAAGAGCTGGGCATCAGCAAGGAACAGGTTACCTTCAAGTACAACACCCCCGAGACCGAAGCCGCTCAGGAAGCTGCTTACGACCTGGCTGAGGCCGGCTGCAACATCATCTTCGCCAACTCTTTCGGCCATGAAGATCACGTTGCTCAGGTTGCCTCTGAGTATCCCGAAATCGAGTTCTGCCACGCCACCGGCACCAGCGCCATGAACGCCGGCATGGAGAACTTTCACAACTACTTCGCCGCCATCTACGAAGCCCGCTACGTCAGCGGCGTCGTGGCCGGCCTGAAGCTCAACGAGATGATCGAAGCCGGCAAGATCACCGCCGAGACCGCCAAGATGGGCTACGTCGGCGCCTTCCCCTTCGCTGAGGTTATCTCTGGCTTCACCAGCTTCTATCTGGGTGCCAAGAGCGTTTGCCCCTCTGTGACCATGGAAGTTCGCTACACCAACTCCTGGGGCGACATGGCTCTGGAGAAGGAAACCGCCGAGGCCCTCATCGCCAATGGCTGCGTGCTCATCTCCCAGCATGCTGACACCACCGGCGCTCCCACTGCCTGCGAAGCCGCTGGCGTGCCCTGCGTTGGCTACAACATCTCCATGATCCCCGCTGCTCCCACTCAGGCTCTGACCTCTTCCGCAGTGAACTGGGCTGCCTACTACAAGTATGCTCTGGAGAACGTGCTGGCCGGCACCACCTTCCCCGCTGACTGGTCCGCCGGTTATGTGGACGGCGCTGTCGCCATCACCGAGCTCAACCCCGCCACCGTGGCTGCCGGCACTGCCGAGAAGGTCGCCGAGGTTGAGGCTGCCCTGAAGGCCGGCACCCTGAAGGTGTTCGACGTCACCACTTTCACCGCTCCCGCCGGCGCTGGCTACACCGTTGACGAGAACGGCCAGCTGACCTCTGCTTTCGCCACCGATACCAATGGTGACTGGGTTGCCGACGCCAACGAAGTTGTGATGGACGGCTACTTCAGCGAGTCCAGCGTGCAGAGCGCTCCCTACTTCGCCATCATCATCGACGGCATCACCGCTGTGCAGGAATAATGCAACAACTTTCGCCCTGCTGCCTCAAGGGGCAGCAGGGCGTTCTTTCGTTAAATGGAGGGACTGGCTTGGAATCCAACATCATGATCGAAATGCGCGGCATCACCAAGCACTTCGGCTCGGTCGTCGCCAATGAAAACGTAGACCTGACCGTTCGCCGCGGCGAGATCCTGTCGGTGCTGGGTGAAAACGGCAGCGGCAAAACGTCGCTGATGAACATGCTTGCAGGCATCTATTTTCCCGACGCCGGCCATATATTTGTGGAAGGCCGCGAAGTGATCATCCGCTCGCCCAAGGACGCTTTTGACCTTGGTATCGGCATGATCCATCAGCACTTCAAGCTGGTAGACGTGCTCACCGCCGCCGAAAATATCATCCTTGGCCTGCCCGGCGCCATGAAGCTGGATATGAATCAGGTCAAAAAAGATGTTCAGCAGCTTCTGGACAAGTACGGCTTCGAGCTGAATCTGGATGCGAAGATCTACGAAATGAGCGTTTCGCAGAAGCAGACGGTTGAAATCGTCAAGATGCTCTACCGCGGCGCGCACATCCTCATTCTGGACGAGCCCACCGCTGTGCTCACCCCCCAGGAAACCGACAAGCTGTTCCAGGTGCTGCGCAACATGCGCGCGCATGGACATTCCATCATCATCATCACCCACAAGCTCAACGAAGTGCTGTCTCTGAGCGACCGCGTATCCGTACTGCGCAAGGGCGCATACGTCGGCACCGTCAACACCTGCGACGCCACTGAAATGAGCCTGACTGAAATGATGGTCGGCGAAAAGGTCGTGCTGGACATCGAGCGTCCTGATCCCGTGAACCCCGTGATGAAGCTGCACGTGGACGACGTGACCGTGTACAACCGCGAGGGCCGCGAGGTGCTGTCCCACGCCAATTTCGAAGCCTATACCGGCGAAATTCTGGGCATTGCAGGCATTGCAGGCAGCGGCCAGAAGGAACTGCTGGAATCCATCGCCGGCCTGCAGCCGCACATGACCGGCAAGATCCACTACCGCAACCGCAAGGGCCACATCAAGGAACTCACCGAGATGAGTGCGCAGGAGATCCGCGAGATCGGCATTCGCCTGGCGTTCGTACCGGAAGACCGTCTGGGCATGGGTCTGGTGGCCTCCATGGGCATGACTGACAACATGATGCTGCGTTCCTACCGCAAGGGTCACGGTTTGTTTGCCCGCCGCAAGGAGCCGCACGATCTGGCAGAGCACATCAAAGAAGAGCTTGGCGTTGTGACGCCCTCTGTGGACTGGCCGGTCGGCCGTATGTCCGGCGGCAATGTGCAGAAGGTTCTCGTCGGCCGTGAGATCGCCTCCTCCCCGCAGGTGCTGATGGTCGCCTATCCCGTGCGTGGTCTGGACATCAATTCCTCCTATCAGATTTACGCCCTGCTCAACGAACAGAAGAAGAAGGGCTCGTGCGTCATTTGCGTCGGCGAAGACCTTGACGTGCTGCTGGCCCTGTGCGACCGCATTCTGGTGCTGGCTGACGGCCGTGTCAGCGGCGTTGTGGACGCCCGCACCGCCACCAAGGAAGAAGTTGGCCTGCTGATGACCAGCGAGGACAAGAAGGAGGTACAGGCATGAGCGCTGCTGTGAAAGAACCCCTGTTTCATGTGGTCAAACGCGACGGCACGTCCTTCGGCCGCAGCCTGCTCATTCGTCTGGCTGCCATCGTGCTTGCGCTGATCGTGTGCGCCGTCATCATTGTGCTGCTCACCGGCATGAACCCGCTGAGCGTTTATGCCGCCCTGTGGAACGGCGCTGTTGGTACTTCCCGCCGTATGTGGATCACCTTCCGCGACGCTGCTATTCTGCTGTGCATCGGCTTTGCTGTTATGCCCGCCTTCCGCATGCGCTTCTGGAACACCGGCGCCGAAGGCCAGGTGCTGATGGGCGCTGCCGCCACCGCCGCCATGATGATCTACGGCAAGGCGCTGCCCTCCTGGCTGCTGTATGCGCTGTGCCCGCTGGCCGGCATTGCCGCAGGCATCATCTGGGGCGTGATTCCCGCCTTCTTCAAGGCGTACTGGAACACCAACGAAACCCTGTTCACCCTGATGCTCAACTACATTGCTACACAGCTGGTGGCGTTTTGCATCATCTTCTGGGAGAACCCTCCCGGTTCCAACTCCGTCGGCCTGATCAACTCCAAGGGCAAGATCGGCTGGCTGCCCAATCTGGACCGTTATGGCTGCGTGCTGCCCATCCTGATCGTGCTGGCGCTGGCGGTGCTTTTGTACGCCTACATGCGCTACACCAAGCAGGGCTATGAGGTCAGCGTTGTGGGCGAAAGTGAAAACACCGCCCATTATGCCGGCATCAATGTCAAGCGTGTCATCATCCGTACGATGGCCCTGTGCGGCGCTGTCGCCGGTATCGCAGGTTATCTGCTGGCCAGCGGCGTCAGCCACACCATTTCCACCGGTTTGGTCGGCGGCCGCGGCTTCACCGCCATCATTGTTGCATGGCTGGGCAAGCTGAATCCCTTCTCCATGATGATCGTGGCGCTGGGCCTGGTGTTCATGCAAAAGGGCTCGGTAGAAATCGCCGGTCAGTTCAACCTGAATGAAAATGCCAGCGAGATCATCACCGGCATTCTGCTGTTCTTCATTCTGGGCTGTGAGTTCTTCATCAACTACCGTCTGGAATTCCGCAAGCATGAAAAGGAGGCCGTGAAAGCATGAATGTGATCAGTGTTTTTCTGCAGAAAGCCATCACGCAGGGCATTCCGCTCCTTTTCGGCGCCAATGGCGAAATTCTGACAGAAAAGAGCGGCAACCTGAACCTGGGTATTCCGGGCTTGATGTACATGGGCGGCGTAGCCGGTCTGATCGGCGCGTTCCTGTATGAAGCCAATGTCGCCAACCCCATTCCCTTTGTGGGCATGCTGATCTCCGTGATTTGCTGCCTGCTGTGCTCGGCGCTGGGCGCGCTGATCTACAGCGTTCTCACGATCACCCTGCGTGCCAACCAGAACGTGACCGGCCTTGCGCTGACCACCTTCGGCATGGGCTTTGGCAACTTCTTCGGCGGTTCTCTGAGCAGGCTGGCCGGCGGCGTGGGTCAGTTGTCCACTGCCACCACTGCCAGTGCCTTCCGCGCCAAGATCCCCTTCCTGACAGATATTCCCGTTGTAGGCGAGCTGCTGTTTGGCTACGGCTGGCTTACGTACTTCTGCCTCATCATCACCTTTGCGCTGAGCTTCTTCCTGTTCAAGACCCGCGTGGGCCTCAACCTGCGCGCCGTGGGCGAAAGCGCTGCCACCGCCGATGCAGCCGGTATCAACGTCAACCGTTACAAGTACATTGCCACCATCGTAGGCGGCATGATGGCGGGTCTGGGCGGACTGTACTTCGTAATGGAGTACACCGGCGGCACCTGGGTCAACAACGGCTTCGGCGACCGCGGCTGGCTGGCTATCGCGCTGGTCATCTTTGCACGCTGGCGTCCGCTCAATGCCATTTGGGGCTCTTTCCTGTTTGGCGGCTTGTATATCCTGTATCTTTACATCCCGGGTCTTACCCGTGACATGCAGGAGATTTTCAAGTCTCTGCCCTATCTGGTTACCATCGTGGTGCTGGTCATCACCTCGCTGCGCAAAAAGCGCGAGGATCAGCCCCCGGCCTCCCTGGGGCTGCCCTACTTCCGCGAAAGCCGCGGTTAAGTCTCTGGCTCACCCGTTTTGCGGGTGAATGGAAAATTACAAAAAACGAAAATGCCGGTGTACACGCTTGGTGTACACCGGCTTGTTTTATCCGTTTCCGGCAGCAAAGGATTCCTGCGACAGGTCGAGGATCTCGCCCGTCTGTGCGTCAATGGTCATCTGCCACCCCATCTGGATATCGTGATTCTGCACCCAGAAGTACCACTGGCGGTGTGTTTTTTCCTGTGTGAGATCGGCATAGCCAAAGCTGCTTGCATCAAAGATGGCGCGGCTAACGCCATATTCACGTTCCAGCGTCTGCGCCGCCAGTTCAAGCGCTGCCTCAAAGCCAATATCACCCTTGTCCGGCGTAACGTGATTGAACTTTTCCGCATCAAACCCTGCAGCAATCATTAAACTGTCGAGTCTGGCCTTTTCTTCCACAGACACTGGCCATTTGGACATTTCCACAGCGGCATAGGCCTGCACAAACTGTGCACGGATTTCCGCCACCCATTCCATGCACTGTGCATCGTAGGCCTTTGCCTGGCCAAAGGTGCTGCGTGTGAAGCTGCCCGTTTCGACACCTTCAAGTGTCCATCTGGCACTGAGAACCTGACCGTTCACATCGCTAAGCTCCACATGGTACTCTCCAGCCTTCTGGCTGAGATCTCCATCATGCCAGTGCCAGCCAAAGGCGCTGTAAACAACCGTCCATTTGCTGGACGTACGGTCAAACTTTGCAACAGCGTCGAACTCGCCAAGCCCTGCCGTCTGGAAGCCGAACTGTGCACGCAGCGCCTCATCAGCCACTTTGATAGCTTTTTCTCTCGTCAGCAAAGCTCCTGATACAGGTTCAGGTGTTGGCGCGGCCTCAATGACCGGTGCAGCACCGGCAGCTTCCGCCAGCTGCATTTCATGGACAGCCGCGTCCTTCTGCGCAATATAGGCTGCAATCTCCTGCTGCCCCCATGCATCTGCGCTGCCTTCCAGCGACCAGCTGACCTGCGCTGTTCCGTCCTTCTGAAAGGTCACGGTGTATGTGCCCGCCTCGTCCGGTTTCCATGCGCTGTAGGTAACTGTCCACACTCCGCTTTCCTCTTCCGCCTGTTCTGAGAACATCCCAACGGATTTGTTGTCCAGTCCATACTGTGCCATTACCGCTTCGCGGGCAATGCGCTTGACCTCCACCTTGCGCGACACCTGCAGCCCTACCGCCAAAGCCGTAGCGGCAGCCAGCGCCATCACCAGCGCAACAGCGGCGATCATTGGCCTGCGAATGCGCAGCGGTTCGCTGCAACGGCTTGCACGGATGGCGCGCATGCCCTTTTCCACATCCCACGAAAGTGCGCTGAGCCTGTCATCGGTCAGCTGCTTCAAATTCCTCATCAAAATACCACCCTTCCAATTGGCGGCGCAATTTAGCACGCGCCCGGTTCAGTCTGGAGGTCACAGTGCCCTCGGGAATATCCAGCGCCTGGGCGATCTCACCCAGTTTCATCTGCTGATAATACCTGAGCAGCACTGCTTCTTTTTCACGCGGCGGCAGGGCCATCACCGCCCTGAGCACCGTATCATCAGCAGAATCCACCGGTGTGCCGCCGGGAAGGATGAGCTGTTCCACATCCGCCCTGCGGTCATTCCACCGCATCCATGCTCTGCGCCGGTAATCCCGGCAGGTATTGACCGCAATGCGCATCAGCCACGTTTTTTCCGAGCATTCGCCCCGGAAGGTATGCCATTTTTGGTAAGCCTTCAAAAAGCTGTCCTGCACTGCGTCCTCAGCCAGCATCACATCATGCAGGCTGAGATAGCACATACGCAGCATCGCGTCGCCGTAGCTTTCCATCAGCCTTCTGATGGGATCGTCTGGTGTATTCACACGTTGCCACCTCCTGTGTTCAGCGCCGGGCCCGGCTGCTTTTCACTATGATAGACGCAGTCCGTTGGAAAAACCATCCGTTTTTGTGCAAAAAAAGAGCCCTTCCGGGCTCTTACAGTTTACTTTCCAGCCAGCCGATGAGATCTTTTCGCACCTCTTCGCGGTTGATTTCATTGAACATTTCATGCCGTCCGCCGGGATAGAGCTTGACCTGCACATCCTTCACGCCTGCCTGGCGGATCTCCTGCGCCACCTTTTCCACACCCGTGCCGTTTGCACCCACGGGGTCGTGATCGCCGGAGAGAAGCAGCACGGGAATATCCTTCTTCATGGCGCTGATCCGGTCCGGATATAGGCGGCTGAGGCCGGTAAACATATCGCGGTACGCGCCCGCTGTAAAGGTGAAGCCGCACAACGGATCGGTCTGATATTTCGCCACAGCGTCCGGGTCGCGGCTGAGCCAGTCATTTGGCGTCTGCACGTTTTCAATGTCCTTGAGATAACCGCCAAAGGAGATGTTTTTGAGCATCTTGCTGGGCTTTTTCTGCATGCCCAGCGCACACTGGATATCAGCGATCAGCCTGCCAGCCGAAACGATGGTTTTATCATAATGACCTGTACCACTGAGAATAATGCCTGCAAGGCCCTTTTCATACTTCAGGCAGTAGGTGCGCACCACAAAGCTGCCCATGCTGTGGCCCAGCAGAAAGTATGGCAGCTGCGGATAATCGCGCTGCGTCAGCACACGCAGGGAATGCACGTCTTCAATCAGCGCATCCCAGCCGTCCTTGTCGGCAAAAAAACCCTTGATTTTGGCTGTTGCGCCATGGCCCAGATGAGAATGGCCAACCACCACAAACCCGGCTGCACTCAACGCCAGCGCCGTTTCCTCGTAGCGTCGGATATGCTCCACCATGCCATGCACCAGCTGCACCACGCCGCGCGGCTTGCCCTGTGCAGGCCAGAAACCTCTCTCCAGCTTCTGCCCGGTTACAGACGAAAAGGTTGAATACATCTGCACTCCTCCTGTTTGCTGTTTTTTCTTATTGTATCACACGGGAAATCTGGATTGCAACCATCTGTGATAAACACATCATCCGCCGCATATCCTGTGCTGTTCAGGTAAGATCAACCGAAAGGAAGCTGCCTATCATGAAAAAGCTGATGATTCTCCTGCTGATGTTTTCATTCCTGCCTGCTGCAGCCCTCGCACTGGAGGACGGCGTCTACCGCGACAAAGCCGCTGGTTACGGCGGGGATGTGATCGTGACGGTCATCGTGCGTGAGGGGAAGATGACCGAACTGACCACCGAAAATACAGGAGGCGAAAAAAGCGAGTACTACCTCAAAGCCGAGGAAGCACTCGCCAAAACAATCATTGAAAAGCAGGGCATTGACGGTGTGGACGCCGTAGCCGGGGCCACCGGCACCAGCGAAAGCATCCTGACTGCCATGAAGGGGATTCTGGAACAGGCCGAATATACCGGTGCGCCCTTGGGAACGGTGAACCGCATGGTTGAAAACACCGCCGACGGTGTGGAAATCACCATCACTGACGAAGACTACGACGCTCTCGTTCCCCCTGAAGGCCGCTGATCACGCCAGCTTGCCGATATCCACCCACCTCTCAGGTTTCACCGCGCACTCCAGCTCGGCCGGCGTCAAACGCACGGCACTATTGCGGCTGCCTGCCGCAGGATAAACATACTCAAACCGTTTAAGGGACTCATCCAGATACACCCGTGTGCCTTCCGGTGCAAGGAACGGGCACACGCCTCCCACCGGAAAGCCCGTGAGCTCAGCCACCTGTTCGTGGCTGAGCATTTTGGCCTTCTGATGAAAAACAGCCTTGAATTTGGCATTGTCGACCCTCGCGTCGCCGGCCAGCACCACAAGCACCACATGTTCTTCCACCAGGAAGCTCATGGTTTTGGCAATCAGGCAGGGTTCACAGCCCAGTGCCTGCGCAGCCAGCTCCACCGTGGCGCTGGACACATCAAACTCCTGTACGCGGTCACCCAGACCGCATTCTGCCAGATAGGCCTTCACCTGTTCGATGTTCATAAGGGTTCCTCCATGAACACACGGCGCACCGCCTGCAGATAACCATATCCATGCAGGTCATCCGGCAGCAGGTAGCTGCTTTCCGTCCATTCATTCCAGCTGTTGATGGTGATCAGCGGCGGCTGATCTGGGTGCGCATCCGCGTAAGTCCTGGCCATGCGCAGCGCGCGCTCGATGTTTTCGGGCGTGCAGTCGCGCAGGATACCCGGCCGAAAGGACGTAAACCGCGGGTTGTTGTCCCAGCCCAGCGACACATGCGCAAAGTACGGCACATCCAGCGTTTCATCCAGTCGTTTCCATTCCGCCATCACATCGGGCAGTACGTCTGCATAGCTTCGGTCGATATCTGTAAAGTGCACATACTGGTAATGCGTGGCGCTGTCAAATCCAAGGCTGCTGAATCTTGCAGCAGGCACATCTCTTCCCCGATCCACGCCGGACAGATTGGTCGTGCGATCACTCCACATGGTGAACTGCAGATGTACGCCCTTCAGCCCAGCCTGTACACATGCCTGACGCAGCCAGCCGATGGCCTCCTTCGTCTGCTCAAAGCCGCCCAGTCCGCGCACCAGATTGGGCACGTCGTAGATCATCAGCACCGGTTTGCCGTCGATGGTGTAGTAATTGGGCTGCACGAAATAGTTTTCGATCATGTGCTTCATGGCACGCTCAAACTCTTCGCGCGGCTGCGCGCCCTGCCAGATAACCGTGTCCACATCGGAAGAAATACGCTTGTCCCACAGCGTGACCGCGTCATGATTGGCCCACATCAGGTAAAACTTCATATCATGGCAGTTGTGCGCCTTCAAAAAGCCATCGTTGAGGCAGTTTTCCAGAAACGGCCTGCGGTCGTACCAGTACCAGTCATAAATGAACACGTTCACGCCATGCGCCAGCGCCTGATCGATCTGCATCTGCATCACTGCCGGATCCGCCTCATTCTGGCAGCCCCACAGCGGTCTGCGCGGCCATTCATGCCCAGGAAACTTGGCCTGTGCGCTGAGCACAGTCTGCCATTCGCCCTTTCCCTCAGGCCAGAACATACGCGTGCGAGGCTCATCACCTGTGTAGGCTGGCCAGATGTAGGCGGCAACGTCGTATTTCATACCGTCACCTCAATACGAAATCAGCCACTCGCCGTCCTCGTTGGAGACGGTATAGATGGTCCACACGTCGAACCAGCCGTCCTCGGTAAAGTTCATGGCATTTTCATACACTGCGTTCATGTCATCCATGCAGATGATATGCGTTACGCGGTTTTCCTCCAGCGTGCGCAGGAAGGTTTCCTCATCCATATCATAACCGGAACCCACCACCACCTTGTGCGGAGCCACCACATACTGCAGGCGTTCCACAATATAGGGCGGATATTCCGTGCCGTAGAGGATCACGCCGGGCTCTTCGCCTTCCAGTTCCTCCACCCAGCTGTTTTCCGACAGTTCTGTTTCATAGGCCAGATCGCTGTTTTCTTCAGCATACACTTCAGGATCAAAGGCTTCGATCATGCTGCCCCAGCGTGCAAAGCACAGCACCAGTACTGCAAAGGTTGCAGCCAGCACACGCTGCTGCACCCTGCCGGTTTTCGGGCAGTCCAGCAGCCATGCAATCAGCAGCATGCACAGGCCCATCGGCAGCGGACAGCCGTAGCGCTGGGTCAGTGCGCTGAAGAAGGCGACGTCGTTCATGCTGTCAGGCGAGCCGGGCAGAATGCTGGCCACAAGGATGACCGCATAACCAATTACAAACAGCACCACAGAGCCAAGCAGCCAGCCGATCACGCGGCCCTGCTGCTTCGTGCGGCTGCTCAGGATCCAGATGATGGCCGCCAGCAGCACCAGCCAGCCAATCATGGGCAGGCCGCCGTTCACGTCCGTAGTAACAGCCGCCCACATGGCGCGGGGAAGCTGACCAAGCCATTCCGGCTTTTGCCAGGTGCCATTCAGGATCTGCGCAAGCTGGCCGGATGCACTGTCCACATGGATGCCGCTGAGGTTGAAAGCATCGCACACAGCCTTCCAGCTGGCGAACACCATCAATGGCACAACACTTGCAATGGCCAGATGCCAGTGCTTCAGACCGTTGCGCGGCTTGAACAAAAGCCATGCAAACGCCATAGCCATCGCCGCCCATGCCACGCCGATCTGCTTGAGCAGCACCAGCGTGCAAAGTGCCAGACCAAAGCACAACAGTTCCCAGCAGCCGGCTTTTTCATCGCGCCACAAAAGATAAGCCTGTACCAGTGCATAACCCATGCAGATGCCCAGTGCCGTATCCACACGCAGCATGTCGTAGGCATCGATATTCATCAGCGTGGGCAGGCAAATCATCAGCACCACAGCAAGCGGCGCCCAGTACGCACGCTTCCAGGTGATCTTCCTGGTAAGCGGTGCAAGGAACGCCATAAAGAAGATCCACAGCATGGCGTACATTGCCGGTTCGCTCCACTCGCCCAGCACCGCCAGACCAATCCACTGCCACAGCTGCATACCGGGTGTATAGGTCATGAAGCGGGGTGCCAGGTGCTGAACCGAGTCCGTCAAGCCGCCATGGGCGAAGATGGAATGCGCCTGAATGCTCCAGTAGTAGATGTCATCCGTAGCATGCACCACGTGGTCGCGGCTGCACCATACCAAAAAGGCGGATGCAGCAGCAAAGCACAGCATACCGGGCGTAAAGATCAGTCCCAGCGTCTGCATGACCGGCTTGCGCAAGCTGCGCAGAATGCCGATAACGCAAAGCACAGCCGCCGCAGCCGGAGCGATGGTATGCATCAGCGGCAAAGCCTTGAAAATGGACAGGCCATACAGCACCAGCATCAGTATGCTGATAAACGGCGCCAGTACTTCCTCCATGCGGCGGCGCACGATGAGCGTAAAGCCCACAAGAGCAGCAGCCAATGAAACGATCAGCATCATATCCATGCTGTTTCCTCCCTGATAAGGCAAAGGGCGGAGGATTCACTCCCCCGCCCTGCAGGTTTGTTATTACTTTACAATCAGGTTGCACAGACGGCCGGGCACAAAGATCACCTTCACGATGGTTTTGTCGCCAAGGATCTGCTGCACATCCTCGCGGGCAGGCAGTTCGGTTTCGGCAGCCTCGCGGGTCAGTTCGGGCGAAATCATGATGCGGCCGCGAACCTTGCCGTTGATCTGCACAGCGATCTCAACCTCGGTATCCTTGCACTTTTCTTTGGAGTACACAGGCCAGGGCTCGTAGGCGATGGTCTTGTCGTGGCCCATCAGCTGCCAGATCTCCTCGCCCACGTGGGGAGTGATGCAGGACAGCATCTTGATGAAGCCCTCGGCGAACTCCCTGGGGCAGGTGCCGTTCTTGTACACTTCGTTGACGAAGGTCATCATCTGAGCGATGGCCGTGTTGAAGCCCAGCGTCTCAAAGTCGGAAGTGACCTTTTTGACGGTCTGGTGATAGATCTTGGTAAGCTTGCCGTCGTCCTTTTTGGTCAGGTTCTCAGGCACGGTAAAGAAGTTCCACACGCGGTTGATGAACTTCTTGGCGCCGGCGACAGCGGTGGAGGACCAGGGCTTCGACACTTCCAGCGGGCCCATGAACATTTCGTACAGGCGCAGGGTATCAGCGCCGTAATCGCGCACGATGTCGCTGGGGTTGACCACGAACTCGGGGAAGCGCTTGCCCATCTTGATGCCGTTCTCACCCAGGATCATGCCCTGATGCACCAGCTTCTTGAAGGGCTCCTTAACAGGGGACAGGCCATGATCATACAGGAAGCGGTTCC
>JAFULL010000096.1 GCA_017473345.1 Clostridia bacterium
CCGATGTTCTGCCACAAACCGGATACGATATTGATGCCGTAGAAGTAATCCGGAATGGCCATGAAGTTGATGGGCTGCCAGCCAAGTGATTTATATAGCTTGGCGATAATACCGATAGAGGGAGAGCAGATGTTCATGATCATGGAGACCATGACGACGGTGGACACGAAGTGGGGCATGTAGCTGACGGTCTGCACGATCTTCTTGTAACGGAAGTTGCGCAGCTCGTTGAGCAGGATGGCAAACGCCAGAGGAGCCGGGAACACGAATGCCAGAGACAGCAGGTTCAGGCTCAGGGTGTTGCGGATGTACTGCCACAGGTCGGGGCTGGACAGCAGACGCTCAAACCACTTCAGGCCTACAAACTTGCTGTCAAAGCCACGCAGCAGCTTGTAGTCGTAGAAGGATGCGCGCAGGTAGTACATGGGCATGTACTTGAACAGGAACATGTAAAGCAGAACCGGGATGACCATCATATAGATGTAACGGTTGCCCCAGATCTTCGAGCGCACGCGCTTGCGCATCGACGGAGAGTTGAATACGGTCGCCTTTTTCTTTTTCGCCGCGATGTTCAAAGAGAAAGCCCCTTTCCGTGTGCACAAACAAGCCGTTCGTGCATTAATTAGAACGATTCACCAAATGCGTATGCATTCTTTCGTTATTTCATCATAACATTCTTCGTGTCTTTTTGCAATAGTCAATTTGAATTTTATTTTTTTCCAGAACACGGGCGCGAACTTTTTCGTGCCGCATGCAAACTTTCGAATAAAAAACACACCTTCTTTCGGTATTTCGGTATTTTTATTCAACGAACTTTCGACGATGCAGTATTATACCACTATTTGGCCAAAGAGTACATAACAAATTTTTCAGGAAAAACCACTCTGCGATTTGCGGGATTGACTTCCCTCCTCCCCTCTGATATCATTTAAATACATATTGCCCACCTTTCAGAGGAGGAAACATTCTATGACAAAAGCACATATTCTCAGCGGTTTGGAAAACCTGTCCTCTGTGCACGAGCTGCTTGCAGGCAAGCGCATCGGCCTGATGACCAATCCCAACGGCGTGGATCACTTCGGTCGTTCCACCATTGACATCATCAATGAAAAGTACAATTTGGCGGCGCTGTTTGGCGTTGAGCACGGTGTGCGCGGCGACCTGCAGGCCGGCGACGACGTGGGCACCTATGTGGATGCTGCCACCGGCGTCACGGTGTATTCGTTGTTTGGACATACCGAGGAAAGCCGCATGATGACCGCGGAGATGGCTGACGCTTTCGACGTGTTTGTCTTTGACATGCAGGACGTTGGTGTTCGCTTCTACACCTACATGTATTCCCTGGCCTATGCCATGCAGGCCTGCGAAAAGGCCGGCAAGCCCGTCATCGTTCTGGACCGCCTTAACCCCGTGGGCGGCCTCAGGCGCGAAGGCACTGTGCATGACGGCAAAAACTTCTGCAGTTTCGTGGGCAACTACGGCCTGCCCTCCCGTACCGGTTTGACCATCGGTGAACTCGCCCGTCACTTCAAGCGTTTCCTTGCGCTGAATGATCTGGATCTGACCGTTGTGCCCATGGTTGGCTGGAGCCGCGACATGCACCTGTGCGACACCGACGTCATCTGGCCCACTCCCTCCCCCAACTGCCCCACCTACAATTCGGCCCTTTGCTATGTGGGCACCTGTGTTTTTGAGGGCACGAACGTAAGCGAAGGCCGCGGCACCACCCTGCCCTTTGAGCTGATCGGCGCGCCGTGGATCGATCAGTACGCGCTGGTCAAAAAGCTCAATAGCTACGGCGTGGAAGGCATCGTTTACCGCCCCACCACCTTCAAGCCCACCTTCCACAAGCATGTGGGCGAAATCTGCAAGGGCGTGCAGATGCACGTAACTGATCCCAAGAATGCCGAACTGTTCAAGGCCGGTCTGTACATTCTGGAGGCCATCCGTGAGCTGTTCCCTGAGAGGCTGGAGTTCCGCGAGCGTTTCCTTGATCTGCTGCTGGCCACCGACGAGTATCGTCTGGGTATGAGCGCTGATGAACTCATCGCCAAGCACGCTCCCGGCGTAGCCGCTTTCAGCAAGAGCGTCGAAGATCTGCTGCTCTACTGATTTTTTGAACACACAAAAACCGGCGGGGTTTTCCCCGCCGGTTTTTTGCTGTTATTCAACCACTTTCCATGCGCTGACGATGCTGTGGTAGTCGCCCTTCATCGGGCATTCAAATCCGTAGTTCATCAGCACCTCGCCCGTCATGCGGCGGCCGTCTTCACACTCATACACCGCATCGGCGATCAGCCCGCGCATGCGGAAACGCGGCATGGGCAGATCCCAGCAGCGCATGCCATGCGAGAAAGCAAACACGGTGAAAGCCCTGCGATCGCGGCGCACATATTCGAACACCGCATAGGGATTCTGCATGGCGGACGCCAGCGTGTAGACATAGCTGTTTTGCAGATCGGCGCGACGCTGTTTGAATTCAGCAATGCCGGCCTTCAGCTGATGCTTGTTCTCTTCACTGGCCGTAAGCAGATTGATACCAATGCCCATCGATCCCGTCATGCCCCAGCGAATGCGGAAATCCAGCGGCGTTTTGCGCTTGTGGATGTGATGCACCTCGGGCGCAATGGTACCTGCTCCGCCAGCCGTTTTGGGAATGAACAGCGCAGTGAAACCCTCATGCAGCACCATCACGTCCACCGGGTCAGCATTGTCCGAACGGTTGATGCGGTCAGCATAGGGCACCATGCCAAAGTCGCTGCGGCCACCGCCGGAGGCACAGTTTTCCAGCAGCAGATCGGGGTATTTCTCGTTCATGTGCTGCCAGATCTTTTCGATATTCTGAATATAGCGGATGGACAGGCTCTGCTGTTCCTCCAGCGCGGCATCAGGCCAGCCGCTTTCGGTGACGTAGCGGTTCATGTCCCATTTGAGGTAATCCAGTTCATATTCCTCAATCACGCGGTCCAGCTGCTCGATAGCCCAGTCACGCACATCGTCGCGCGCCATGTTCAGGATCAGCTGGCTGCGCTGCAGGGTCGCTTCGCGATTCGGATCACGGATGACCCAGTCCGGGTGCGCACGGTAGAGATCGCTGTCAGGGTTGACCATTTCCGGCTCTACCCACAGGCCGAACAGCATGCCCTTTTCATGGCAGGCACGCGCAATGGGCGCAAGTCCATTGGGAAAACGCGCGGTATCGTGCACCCAGTCGCCCAGACCGGCCTTTTCGTCCACGCGGCCAGGCATCCAGCCATCGTCAATGACAAACAGCTCCACGCCCAGCTTGGCACATTCCTCCAGCAATCCCGTGCAGTTCTGCTCATCCACGCGGAACTCATACGGATACCACGAATTGTAGATCACCGGGCGCTCAGCGGCAGCCTTGTCGATCTTTTTACCGCGCGGCAGCAGGTAATCATACTGCCAGTCGTACAGTGTTTCAGACATATGGTCAAAGCCACAGGCGGAGAAACCGCCTGTGAACATGGGCGTGGTCATGCTTTCGCCGGGTTTGAGGTTCCAGCGGCTGTCAAAATGGTTGACGCCGCCAGTGACCGATACATTTTTGCCGTACTGGCGTTCCACATTGATGGTGAAGTCGCCGCTCCAGTGAAGCAGGCCATAATACACCTCGCCCGTCTGCTGCGTGGACAGGCCCTTTTCGTCCAGCGCAAAGAAAGGCGTCTGCTGGGCGCCTTCGCAGGTGAGCCGGTCATTCTGCAGCACCGTACGCGCCTGCGTCAGCATCAGCTGATTCTTGCCATACTCAGCGCCCCAGCTGCCGGCCATATGCGTCAGCCGCCAGTCCAGCCCGCGCGGCAGATGCCACGTTGCGCTCTTGATGGCCTGCAGCTCAATAGGTGCATCGGTGGGATTTTTCACCACGATCCAGCGACCCAAAAGCGGCAGGTCGCCCCAGCCGCGATAGTGCAGCTCCACTTCAAAGGGATAGTCGTTATCCTTCGCCCATACCGTCAGTTCATCACCAGCGATCTCATGGCGCTGGTAACGCAGGCGCACGCCGCGGCTGCCGTCGGCATGGCGCGGCCAGACGACCGGCTCGGTAAAATCGCCCGGTTCATGGGTAGGCAGTTCGAAATCCTCAAATCTGAGTGAGCCCGTGCCGCGCAGGCGCTCAGAGGGCAGCAGCTTTTCAGCTGCAATGGGCATAAGGCTTTCGTCATCTTTCAGCGCGCGGCCCCAGTACAGGTGCAGCATGCGTCCGTCCTGCGCCACGCCGAACGCATAGGACATCTCAGAAGTCTTCAAATGAAAAAAATGACCGGTTTCGCAATAGGTGATCCTCATGGTTTTACCTCCCCAAAGCATATCAGCCATACGGATTTGTCTTGTTGTGATTATCTTACCACGCCCGTCACAGCCTGACAATTCGAAAACAAACGGAAAAGTCCCCGTTTTTTTGATAAAAAAAGGCCGGCGATCGCCAACCTGAAATAATAGCATTATGAATGAAGATTTTCTTCGTCCTGCCGACGAAGCTCCGCAAAGAGAGCATTGAGGTACACCTTGTGCGCAACGGTAATGATGGTATTGCGCAGCATGATTTTTTCGTCCGTTTCTTCCACACCGATGACAGCAATATCGTTTTTGAGCCCGAACACAAACTCCAGAACATTTTCCAGTTCGCTGCAGAAGTAATCGTAGGCGATCTGCTCCGAATAACTTGCCTTCTGTATGCGCACCGTCAGCCCGATATCCTCCATCGACAGCGCCGTTTTGATCACTGCGATGTACATCAGATAGGCGATCTGGCTGCGGCTGTACTGCTTGCGGACCGGTTTGTCCACCAGCCCTTTTTTAACGTAATTGCTGATCATGCTGGAAGTGATCTCCACGCCCGCCAGCGCCGAAAGCTGATCGCTGATGTACTTGGTCACCTGTTCCAGATACAGCCCCATTGCAGGCAGCTGGTCATATCTGGGCAGGCGAAAGCTTTCAACGGAGCGGCTGACGCGCTGTTTAACGCATCTGTCCATGTTTTTCGCCTCCGGCCGTTATTATAGTCCGTTCACCGTCAAAAGTCAATCGAGCCACGCCATCGGTTTTTGAAGAACGCTTGACGGGATATAACGAACGGTGTAGAATGGGATATGCTGATTGTCAGCGATTTATTTTTTTGAGGTGTATTGCGATGCAGTATCAAATCGTTGCCGATTCTTCCTCCAACCTTTTTCAGCTGGAGGACGTTTCCTATGCTCATGTTCCCATGAAGCTCATCACTTCCGAAAAGGAGTATGTGGACGTGCCCGGCCTGAATCTGGAAGAACTGGTTTGCGCGCTTGAAAAGCTGACCTCCCCCACCGGTTCCTCCTGCCCCAACAGTCAGGAATGGCTGGACGCTTTTGGCGACGCCGACGGCGTATTCGGCGTGACCATCACCAGCAACCTGTCCGGCTGCCATTCTGCCGCTTCAGTTGCCGCTGATGACTATCGCGCCCAGAAACCCAATGCAAAAGTATGCATTCTGGACTCGCTGTCCACAGGTCCTGAGATGAAGCTGATCGTCGAAAAGCTGCGCGAACGCATCCTCAGCGGCGACGTGTTTGAGCAGATCGAGCAGACTGTGCGCAATTACATGAAGCACACCCATCTGCTGTTTACGCTGCAGTCGCTCAACAACCTGGCCCGCAATGGCCGCGTAAGCCCTGCCGTGGCCAAGATCGCAACCGTGCTTCGCATCTGCATCATGGGCCGCGCCAGCGACGTGGGCACTCTGGAGCCCCTGCAGAAGTGCCGCGGTGAAAAGCGCGCGCTGATCGCTCTGGTGGACAAAATGAAGGAGCTCGGCTTCAAGGGCGGCAAGGTGCGCATCGATCACTGCCTGAACCTGGAAGGCGCCCGTCAGCTCAGGGATATGATCCTTTCGCATTTCCCCTCCGCCGACATCATCATTGACGAGTGCCGTGCGCTGTGCAGCTTCTACGCCGAACGCGGCGGACTGCTGGTGGGCTTTGAGGATGGGATGTAAATTGAAAACACCGTGACTTTTGTTCACGGTGTTTTTTCTTTTATCAATTGCGCTGTACTTATGTTTTGATTTGCAAAAAGCCTCTGACTTTCGTCAGAGGCTTTTTTGCGGTGGTGCCGGCGGTGGGACTTGAACCCACACGGTGTCGCCACCAACGGATTTTGAGTCCGTCACGTCTGCCATTCCATCACGCCGGCAGGTATGGTGTAGTATACCATACTTTTTTCAGCGTGGCAAGACCTGTTTTTCACGGTTCATACGCACCACTGACGTAATTCAGCAGCTTGGGTACGATCTCGGGATAGGTCCAGTTTCCGGGCAGTTTGTCAAAGGTACGTGTTTCGGCGATTTCCGTGCCTTCCGGCAGAGGGCCGCACGCATGAACGTCCGCCCTGCACAGCAGGCCGTAGCTGACGTCTCCGCCGCCTTTGTCCACCGAATAAATGCACACCGGCCGCACATCGGCCTCCAGCGCGCCGGTTTCTTCATATAATTCTCTCTTTGCAGCTTCCAGCGGCGTTTCACCGGGTTCGATATGTCCGCCGGGGCATTCCCATGTGGTGCGCTCGCTGTGACGGCAGAACAAATACTTACCGCCAAACAGCGCCACCGAAACCGAAAAGCCCAGCTTTTCGTCCTTAATGCTGCCCAGTTTATGACGGCAGACCAGCATACTGATTCTCTCCTTCAAAAAAACTCCCCGGACAGCCGGGGAGCGTTTCATCAGTTGTTTTCTTCGGGCTGTGCATCTTCAGCAGGCTCTTCCTGCATTTCTTCAGGCTGCTCTTCGCAGGTACAGCATTCATCGCACTCGCATTCAGCAGTCGCTTCAGCTCGTTCCTCCGCCGCTGGCACTTCTTCCTGCGGTGCAGGCTGCGGACGCATTTGGGCCAGCTTGGCGTCCAGTTCGCTCAGTTCTCCGAGCAGGCCGGTCAGTTTTTCAGGCAGTTCAATGCCCTGTTCGTAGAGTTCCTGAACGCACTTGGGGATCTCGTTGAGAATCTCGCGGCGGCGGGTTTCCAGGTTGATCTCATTGAGCTTGTTCTGAGCGCCTTCCGCCAGCGTGGAAGCGCCCTTGCCAATGGCCTCAATCCCCTTCAAAAACGCGGTCTTGACGCTTTCACCAAACAATCCTGCCATATGGAATCCTTCCTTTCTGTATATGCTTCTGTTATATATAGTATTGCCCTGTGCGCACGATCACTGCACATTTTGTAAAGGTCTGCGTTTTCATTCTTACCAGTGCAGCAGCAGCGCATTCGTCTCGCAGGTGAAATGCGCTTCCTCCATCGGCGCGATCTCTCCGTCCATATTCATGCGCATATTTTTGCTGCGAATCGAACACTTCGATGCCAGATAGCGCTTTGCGGCCTTTTTCTTTTCCAGCGTTCCCATCATCAGTGCCGGCAGGTAGGTCGGCAATATCCAATGCGGCACTGCCTCCACCACCATGATGTCGAACATGCCGTCGGTCAGTTCTGCCTGCGGAGTAATCGGAATACCGCCGCCGATATAGCGGCCGTTGCCGACAGCACAGACGGTATATTTACCGTCCAAAACGATGTCGTCGCCGATCTCAATGTGCATTTCGATGGGTTTGAATGCGATCAGTGCGCGAAGAACGCCATACAGATAGGGCCACAGGCCGCGTACGTATTTCTTGGCATCCGCAGCATAATCCAGCGCCATAACGTCGAGACCGGTTCCGCACTCGTTGAGGAAAAACTGGTCGTTGATCATACCGCTGTTGACCGGACGGGCCTCATGCGACAAAATGAAATCCAGCGCCTCTTCCCAGTTTTGTGGAATACCGGCGGATTTGATAAAGTCATTGCCCGTACCGGAAGGAATGATGCCCAGCGCCGTCTTCGTGTTTCGAAGGCCCGCTGCCGTTTCCGTCACTGTGCCGTCGCCGCCCATCGCAATCACCGTTTCAGCACCGCGCTGCGCTGCCTGACGGGCGAGTTCCGTTGCGTGTCCGGGCTTGTCCGTCACATGCATCCGGAAAGGAATCTCCAATGCTTTCAGCTTTTGGACAACCTTTTCTCCCATTTCGCTGGCCCGGCCGTTTCCGGCAGCAGGATTGACGATGAGTTCGATCATGGCTGCAGCTCCTTTGGCTTACAAAGTATACTGATTTTGTATTTTACCGCATTTTGTCGAAAAAAGGAAGAGAAAAACATCGAAAGCATCTATTTCGGTTGAAAAGCGAAAAAAAATGACATACAATAAATGAAAGAAATTCGTCATTTCTCATAAGGAGGCTTTCATATGGAACACTGCAATCCTCTGCTGGCAGGAAACAAAGGCGGCAAAAAATTTATCACCATCGGTGAGATCATGCTGCGCCTCACCCCTCCCAACTATGAAAAAATCCGCATGGCGTCCAATTTTGAGGCCAGCTACGGCGGCAGCGAGGCCAACATCGCACTGGCGCTGGCCAACCTGGGCGTGGACAGCACATTCTTTACCGTTGTTCCCAACAACAGTCTGGGCAAAAGTGCTGTGCGCTGGCTCAGGTCCAACGACGTTCACTGCACGCCGGTGATCCTTGCCACGATGGATGAAGTGCCTTCCCATCGTTTGGGAACCTACTATCTGGAAACCGGCTACGGCATCCGTGCCAGCAAAGTGACCTACGACCGCAAGCACAGCGCCATTACCGAATACGATTTCAGCAAGCTCGACCTTGACGCGCTGCTGGATGGCTTTGACTGGCTGCATTTAAGCGGTATCACACCTGCCGTTGCGCCCAACTGTGCAAAGCTCATCATGGATTGCCTGAAGGTGGCCCGCGCCAAGAACATGATCATCTCCTTTGACGGCAACTTCCGCAGCCGCCTGTGGACGTGGGAGGAGGCACGCGACTTCTGCACACAGTGCCTGCCTTATATCGACGTGCTGATGGGCATTGAGCCCTATCACCTGTGGAAAGATGAAAACGATCATTCCAAGGGCGACTGGAAGGACGGCGTGCCCATGCAGCCCAGCTATGAGCAGCAGGACGAGATCTTCCGTGCGTTCGTGGAACGTTATCCCAACCTGAAATGCATCGGCCGCCATGTGCGCTATGCCCACAGCGGCAGTGAAAACAGCCTGAAGGCTTTCATGTGGTATGACGGCCACACCTTTGAAAGCAAGCTGTTCACCTTCAATATTCTCGACCGCGTAGGCGGCGGCGACGCCTTTGCCAGCGGCCTGATCTATGCCATGATGCACGATTACAAGCCCATGGATATGATCAATTTTGCCGTTGCATCCAGCGTGATCAAGCACACCATCCACGGCGACGCCAACATCACCGACGACGTTGCCAGCATCCGCAACCTCATGAACATGAACTATGACATCAAACGCTGATAAAAGGTTGACAATTCCTTGAAAATCGCGGTATACTGTGCCTGTTGTGCAATGGCATAACACACCTGCGTTGTTTCGGTCAAAAACCGGAAACAGAGGAAAACGAAAGAGGAGTGTACACATCATGCAGAAGAATTCCATCAAGACCGTCGTCGCCATCGGCATCGGCGCTGCGCTGTTCTTCGTCCTTGGCCGCTTCGTGGCCATCCCCAGCGGCATCCCCAACACCAACATCACCCTGCAGTACGCCATCCTGGCCCTGCTGGCTGTGATGTACGGCCCCGTTGCCGGCGGCCTCATCGGCTTCATCGGCCATACCCTCATCGACCTCAGCTGGGGCGGCAGCCCCTGGTGGAGCTGGGTCATCGCCAGCGCTTTCGTGGGCGTTGTGGTGGGCCTGTTCGCCAACAAAATCAAGCTCAACGAGGGCAACTTCGGCAAGAAGGAAATCATCACCTTCGCCATCGCCAACATCGTTGCCAACGTGATCGCCTGGGTGGGCGTTGCCCCCGTGCTGGATATCCTCATCTACGCTGAGCCCGCCAACAAGGTGTTCGCTCAGGGTGCGACCGCTGCTGCCATCAACAGCATCGCTGCTGTGGTCGTGGGCGCTCTGCTGTGCATTGCCTACAGCAAGACCATCGCCAAGAAGGGTTCTCTGGACAAGGAGTAACCACAGGTTTTCCATTGCCGCGGAGGCAGGGCTTTGCCTTGTCTCCGCTTTCGTTTGAACTGACATGAGGTGATTTTCCGTTGCGCTCCCCCATCATTTCCTTTCAGAATTTCTCTTTTCAGTACCGCGCGCAGAAGCAGCCCACGCTGCATGATATCAACCTGAATATCTATCCCGGCGAACGTATCCTCATCTGCGGCCCTTCCGGCAGCGGCAAAAGTACGCTGGCCAGCTGCATCAACGGCCTGATCCCCTTCAGCTACCCGGGCGAATGCACCGGCACGCTTACGGTGGACGGCGTAGATGCGCCTAGAAGCAGCATTTTTGAACTTTCCCGCCATGTGGGCACCGTTCTGCAGGATCCTGACGGGCAGTTCATCGGCCTGACCGTCGGCGAGGACATCGCCTTTGCGCTGGAAAACGACTGTGTACCGCAGGATGAAATGCACGTCATTACCGACCGCGTAGCCGGGCTTGTCGGCGTGGAAAACCATCTGGGTTATGCGCCGCATGAGCTCAGCGGCGGCCAGAAGCAGCGCGTCAGCCTTGCGGGTGTTATGGTGGATCAGGTCAAAATTCTGCTTTTCGACGAACCGCTGGCCAACCTTGACCCTGCCACCGGCAAGCAGGCGATTGAACTGATCGACGAGATCCAGCAAAAGAGCGACACCACGGTGATCATTATCGAGCATCGTCTGGAGGACGTATTGTGGCGTCATGTCGACCGTATTGTTCTGGTCAACGATGGCCGCATTCTGGCCGACACCACTCCCGACGAACTGCTTTCCACTCAGCTTCTTACAGAAAACGGTATCCGCGAGCCGCTGTACCTGACGGCGCTGCGCTACGCAGGCGTGGCCGTCACCCCTGAAAAGCAGCCCGATCATGCTCAAAGGCTGCTGCTCAGCGACGAAGATACCCAAAAGATCCGCAGCTGGTACAGCGCCTGCACGCCCGCACCACAGCCTGACGAGCGCCCGGTTCTGCTGGAGGTCAAAGACCTTTCCTTCGGCTATACAAAGGAAAAGAAAAACCTGCAGAACATCTCCTTTCAGATCCGCAAGGGTGAAATGGTTGCCATCGTCGGCCGCAACGGCGCGGGCAAGTCGACCCTTTCCAAGCTGATCTGCGGCTTTGAAATGCCTGACAGCGGCGCCATCCTGATGGACGGGCGCGATATTGCAGACGACAGCATCCGTCAGCGTGCCATGCGCATTGGCTACGTGATGCAAAACCCTAACCAGATGATCTCCAAGAACATGATCTTTGACGAGGTATCGCTGGGCATTCGCAACACCGGTCTGAGTGAAGATGAAATCCGCGCGCGCGTGGAAGATACGCTCAAAATCTGCGGCCTGTATCCTTTCCGCAACTGGCCTATCTCGGCGCTGTCCTTCGGGCAGAAAAAGCGCGTGACCATTGCAAGCGTGCTGGTCATGGGGCCAGAGCTCATCATTCTGGACGAGCCTACCGCCGGTCAGGATTTCCGCCACTATACCGAGATCATGGAATTCCTGCGCGGGCTGAATCAGCAGGGCGTGACCGTTGCAATGATCACCCACGACATGCACCTGATGCTGGAATACACGCCCCGCGCGCTGGTGTTCAGCGATACGCAGCTGATTGCCGACCGTTCTGCCGCCGAGGTGCTTTGCGACCCCGAGATGATCGCAGAGGCTGCTCTGAAAGAAACCAGCCTGTTTACACTGGCGCAGCGCTGCGGTATTGCGCCGCCCGAGGCCTTTGTGGAACGTTTCATCGAATACGACAGGGAGGTACGCAGCCATGGCAGCGAACACGGTGCTTAATTACCTGCCCCGCAAAAGCGTGGTGCACGAGCTGACCGGCACCACCAAACTGGCTTTCTTTCTGCTGTTTACCTTCGCCAGTATGATCACCTACGACACGCGCGTGCTCATCTGCCTGATGCTGTTCAGCTTTGCGGTTTTCCATCTCAGCAAAATCCAGCTGCGCGAGGTGCGCTTCATGCTGGTGTTTATGCTGGCCTTTCTGTTTTTGAACAACCTGTTCATCTTCCTGTTTGATCCCGACCAGGGCACCAATCTGTACGGCACGCGCACAGTATTGTTCCACCTGTTCTGGCGCTACGACGTAACGGCGGAGCAGCTTTTCTACATGTTTAATATTTCGCTCAAATATTTCGTTGCGCTGCCCATCGCCATTCTGTTCATCTCAGCCACCAACCCCAGTGAGTTCGCCGCCAGCCTGAACAAAATCGGCGTCAGCTACCGCATCGGCTATGCCGTATCCATCGCTTTGCGCTACATTCCCGACATCCAGCGCGACTACCACAACATTTCACAGGCGCAGCAGGCCCGTGGCGTGGAGCTGGGCAAAAAGGAAAAGCTGATAAGCCGCCTGAAAAACAGCGTGAGCATCCTGATGCCGCTGATCATGTCCAGCCTGTCGCGCATCGACATCATTTCCAACGCCATGGAGCTTCGCGGCTTTGGCAAGGACAAAAAGAAGCGCACATGGTATGTACAGCGCCCCTTCAAACGCAATGACTGGATCGCCCTGGCGATCGGTGTTGGTCTGCTGGTTTTCAGTGCTGTTGTTACCTTCTGGGATGGCAACCGCTTCTTCAATCCCTTCCAGTAACCTCAAAAGGCATGGTTTGACCCATGCCTTTTTCTCTTGACCTGGAGTGCACTCCAGATGTTACAATGTTTCTCAGAAGGAGGCGAGGAACATGACCATCGCCGAAGCAAGTCAAAAATACGGCCTTACCCCAGACACACTGCGCTATTATGAACGCATTGGACTGATTCCGCCGGTCAGGCGCACTGCAAGCGGTATTCGTGATTATGATGAGGAGGCCTGCCGCTGGATCGAATTGATGAAATGCATGCGCTCTGCCGGCGTGCAGATCGAAGCGCTGACGGAATACGTAAAGCTGTTTCAGCAGCCCGGCCCAACCGCCGAAGCAAGAAGACAGATTCTTGTGGATCAGCGCATCCTGATTGAAAAGCGCATTTGGGAAATGCAGGAGGCGCTTAATCGCCTCAACTACAAAATCGAGCGTTATGACACTGTGCTGATCCCCGCAGAAAAAGGAAGGAAGGGATGAACATGTTTTCTGAAATCAAAAAGAACTTCGGCTTTGGCTGCATGCGCCTGCCCATGAACGGCGAAGAGGTGGATCTTGCGCAGGTCAGCGACATGGTCGATGCATTTCTCGAAGCAGGATTCAATTATTTCGACACCGCTCACGGCTACATCGGCACAAAAAGTGAACCTGCTGTGCGTGAGTGTCTGGTAAAGCGCTATCCGCGTGACCGTTATGTGCTCACTGATAAACTGTCGGGTCATCTGTATGAAAAGGAAGAGGACATCCGCCCTCTTTTCCAAAAGCAGCTGGACGCCTGCGGCGTGGACTACTTTGACTTTTACCTCATGCATTCTCAAACGGCGGAAAGCTACGCCAAGTGCCAGCGCTGCCGCGCGTATGAAATCGCTCAGGAGCTGAAAAGCGAAGGCAAAATCCGCCACGTCGGCATTTCGTTCCACGATACAGCTGACGTGCTGGAAAAGATCCTCATCGAGCATCCCGAAATCGAAGTGGTGCAGCTGCAGTTCAACTATGTGGATTATGAGGACGTATCGGTTCAGGGCCGCAAGTGCTATGAAATGTGCGTGAAATACGAAAAGCCCGTCATCGTGATGGAGCCTGTGAAGGGTGGCTGCCTGGTCAATCTGCCCGCCGAAGCCCAGCAGGTGCTGGATGAACTCAACGGCGGCTGGAGCAATGCCGCCTACGCCATCCGCTACGCCGCCAGCTTTGACAACAACATCATGGTCCTCTCTGGCATGAGCAGTATGGAGCAGATGCAGGACAATCTGAATGCCATGAAGGACTTCACCCCGCTCACGCAGGAGGAACACGCAGCCATCCAAAAGGTGTGCGATATTTTCCGCAGGCAGGATCTTATCGCCTGTACGGCCTGCCGCTACTGTGTGGACGGCTGCCCGGCAAATATCGACATTCCCAGCCTGTTCGCCTGCATGAATGCCAAAAAGCTCTTTCGCAACTGGAATACCGATTTCTATTACCATGATGTATATACCGTACAAAATGGCAAAGCATCCGCCTGTGTGGAATGCGGAGCCTGCGAATCCATCTGCCCGCAGCATTTGCCGATCCGCAGTCTGCTTAAGGAAGTCGCCAAAGAATTTGAAAAGTAACACCCGCCGCCCGCCGGGCGGCTTTTTTCATTTGTCAAGCAAAGGCTTTCATGCTACAATGTTGCTACTATCACACACGGAGGGTACCCCTCATGGATGAACAAAAACGCAACAAAATCAACCTTTGGATGTTCCCGCTGGGCACTGTTGGCCGCGATATGATGTATTCGCTGTTCAACAGTTTTCTGCTTACCTATGTGCTGTTCACACGCAATCTCACTGCGGCACAGCTGAGCGCCGTTACCGCCATTATGGTGGCCGCACGCGTTTTTTACGCGCTCAACGACCCCATCATGGGCAATATCATCGAACGCACCCGCACGCGCTATGGCAAGTTCAAGCCGTGGCTGGTCATCGGCATTCTGTTTTCCTCTGTGGTCATCTATGCCGCGTTCAGCAGCCGCCTGCAGGGATGGAGCTTTATTCTGTTCTTCGGCATCATCTATTTTATGTACAGCATCGCCTATACCATGCACGATATTTCCTACTGGGGCATGATCGCCGCACTCAGTTCGAATGCCGATACGCGCAATCAGCTCACCAGCCGTGCAACGCTGTTTGCAGGCGTTGGCGGCACGCTGGCCAGCATGCTCATTCCCATGTTCACCACCGGCAGCATGACGCTTGGCGGCAACGCAGCCACCGCCTACAGCCGCATCGCGCTTGTCTGCTGCCTGATCGGCCCGGCCTTCCTGTGCTTCACCATCTTCGGTGTACGTGAGCGCAAGCAGGCCATGACACAGCAGGCGCCCTCCATCGGCCTGAAAAAGGTGCTGTCCACCATCACCGGCAACCGGGAGCTGATGTGGATCGCCATTATCTTCCTCATTCAGCAGATCGGCAACAACATGGTCATTTCGGGCCTTGGCTCCACCTACATCTATTTTGACTTTGGCTACAGCGGCGGGCTGTACTCGCTGTTCAACACCATCGGCGTGCTGGCGACGGCATTCATGATGATGTTCTACCCGGCCATCAGCCGCAAGATCCGCCGCAAAAAGCTGATGAGCATCATGATGACCGTCAGCACCGCCGGTTATGCCGTCATGCTGCTAACCGGTCTGATGCCTGCCAACAATGCAAAGTTCTGGCTGCTGACGCTTAGCTACATGGCTGCGAATTTCGGCCAGTACAGCTTCTATCTCATCATGATGATCTCCATCATCAACACCGTTGAATACAACGAATACATCCACGGCGTGCGCGATGAAGCCATCATCGCCTCCCTGCGCCCGTTCCTGACCAAGCTGGCTTCTGCGCTGGTGATCGCGCTGACGTCGCTTACCTACATCATCTGCGGCGTGACCAGCACCACCAACCAGATCTCCAGCTTTGAAAACGCCGCAGCCAGCGGACTGATCACCGAGTCGGAGAAACTTGCCGGCATTGAGCAGGTCATCTCCGGCGTAGGCAGCAGGCAGATCAACGGGCTGTTTCTGTGCATGACGCTGCTGCCGTTTGTGCTGATGTTCATCTCCTTCGTGCTTTATCAGAAGAAATACACGCTGGACGAGCCGGAATATGAACGCATCTGCGCCGAGCTTGCCGCAAGGGAGGCCAAAGCATGAGCCTGACAAAACTCATTCTGCGCTTTGCAGCGCCCATTCCGAAGATCGAAAGCTTTGACCGTTTTCTGTTCATCGGCCCGCACCCGGACGACATCGAGATCGGCGCGGGCGCAACCGCCGCCAAGCTGGCTGCAGCGGGCAAAAAGGTATGTTTCCTCATCTGCACAGACGGACGCTATGGCGAGGGCAACGTGCCGCAGACCGGCGATGCGCTGGCGCAGCTGCGCCGTGAGGAAGCCATTGCCGCTGCCGCTTCGCTGGGCATAACGGATGTGCGTTTCCTGAACCTGTCCGACGGCGGTTTCTACTCGCCCGAAGAACTGGCCAGCGGCATTGCGCAGATCATTGGCGATTTCCAGCCGGACGTGGTGCTGGCACCTGATCCCTGCGTTGCAACAGAAGGCCACACCGACCACCTGAATGTGGGCAATGCTGTGCGCAAGCTGGCATGCTTCGCCAATTATCCGGGCATCATGCAAAAGTATGGCGCAAAGGCTGCAAAGCTCAAGGCCGTTGCATTCTTCATGACCGCCAAACCCAACCAGTACGTCAAAACCACAGGGTTTGTTCAAAAGCAGCTCAGTGCGCTGTTTGACTGCCATCTCAGTCAGTTCCCCGCCGGAGACGACACCGGCAAAATGATCGCCCAGTACCTCAAGCTGCGCGCACGCGACTTTGGTCTGCGAAGCCTGAAAGGGCAGGCCGAGGGCTTCCGCGTACTGGGTATGCTGCACATGCACTGCATGCCGGAAAGCGAATCATAACAAAACGGGACTGCATTCATCGCAGTCCCGTTTTTATTCCAGTGAAATCGGCGTATAGCCTTCCGTTTCTTCCCTGTCGTGCGTTACCAGCAGCACCGTTTTGCCCTGTGTGAAGCGATTGACGATCTGCATCACCCTTGCGCGGGTCGCTTCGTCCAGGCCTTTGTAAGGCTCGTCAAGGAACAGCACGTCATACTCCGCCAACAGCGCCCGGCACAGCGCGACGCGCCTTTTCATGCCGCCGCTGAACGCGCTGACAGGCACCGTCAGGCTTTCGGGTTCAATGCCCAGTTCCAGCAGCAGCGCCTCGATCTGCTCACGCGTGGCAGGGCTTACCAGCGCCACGTTGGCCGCAGCAGTCATCTGCTCCAGCAGCCTGTCTTCCTGAAACACGGCGCTCAGTTTGGTGCCGGCAGGCATGCGAACCGTGCCTGCATCCGGTCTGATCAGCCCCATCAGCATATTCAGAAGCGTGGTCTTGCCACAGCCGGAAGGCCCCATCAGGCAATAATGCCCATCCTTTTCAAACAAGGCGGAAAAATTGCGAATGACCTGTTTGCCGTCAAAGGCCTTGGAAAGCCCTACTGCTTCCAGCATTTCGCCGCCTCCTTTTCGATATGTCCAAGCAGCAGCTTCAGCAGTTTTTCGCATGTAATGCTCAGCAGCACGATCACCAGCGTCCAGCAGAACAGATCCGCCGTTTCCAGATAGATCTTCGACTGGTAAAGCTTTTCACCGATCGATCCCTTTGGCACGCCGATGACCTCAGCCGCCACTCCGCTTTTCCAGCATAGGCCGATGGCAATGGACAAACCCGAGCGCAGGAAGGGCAGTACCTCATAAAGGTAGATGGCGCGCAGCTGTTTGATAAACGGCACGCGGAACACTTTTGCCATTTCGATCAGTTTGGGGTCGGTGCTGTCAAGGCCGGTAAGCACATTGCTGTAAATGATGGGAAAGCCGATCAATATGCTGATGATGATGCTCAGTTGCCTGCTGGGTACCCACAACAGTACCAGAATCACAAATGATGCCACGGGAATGGCCTTCACCGCCGCCATCACCGGCGACAGCAACTCGCGCACGATACGCAAACGGTAGGAAAATGCGGCCAGCGCAACGGCAAGCAGGGCGCTGAGCACAAAGCCCAGCAGAATATGCCCCAGCGAAAACAGGATGCTCTGCCAGAAGGCAGGCACCATGATCAGCTGACCCAGACGCTTCAGCGCCGCAAGCGGCGAGGCCAGAAAAATGGGGTCGTCCACCCACATGGCGGCGATCTGCCACACAAGCAGCCAGAAAATCACCGCCCATGCGGGCAGACGACGCTTTGCTTTTTTAACGCTGGTAGTAGAAGTCGTCATTGGGCAGCGCGCCGCCAACAGCAGCAGGATTCTGCTCGAACAGCACGTTGAGATAACCGCTCAGCTTGGTCTGCATCTCGGCGCCTTCGATGCAAACGATGCTGCAGTGAGGCACGGCCTTCTTGGCAACGCCCTCGGGGATGATGTCGTAGGAAGCGATGATCTTGGCAGCTTCTTCAACATTGACGTTGGTGAAGTCCACGCTGGCCTTATAGCTGTCCAGGAAAGCATTCACAACCTCGGGGTTGTTTTCCACAAACTCTTTGCGGGCCACCACCACGCCGGTGAGCATGGCGCTGGGGTTCTCAGCATTCTCCTGCAGCCTGGCCCATTCCTGGGTCATGTCCAGCGCAACGCGGATGCCTTCGGCCTTGGTCTGGGCGGTGGTCACGAAGGGCTGGGGCATCATGGCGACGGAGCCTTCGTTGGCCAGCAGGGCACTGAGGCACTCGGCCTGCTCGCTCTTGAACTCGATGGTCACGTCCTTGGCAGGATCGATGCCGTTGGCGCTGAGCACATAGTTGAGGGCATATTCAGGGGTCGCACCCTTGCCGGCGGAATAGATGGTGCGGCCGCGCAGGTCTTCGATGCTCTTCACGCTGTCGCCATTTTCAACGATGTACAGCACACCCAGGGTGTTGATGGCCAGCACCTGCAGCTTGCCCTGCGTTTTGTTGTACAGCACGGAGGCGACGTTGGCAGGCACGGCGGCGATATCCAGCTCACCCTTGACCAGCTTGGCATTGATCTCGTCGATGGCCACGATCACGTTAAAGTCGTAGGTCGCGCCGGCGTCGTCGCTCATCATCTTCACCATGCCCATGGCGGTGGGGCCCTTCATACCGGCCACGCGGGCCGCGGGCTCAGCCAGAGAAACAGCACAAACAGAAAGAACCATGCAAAGTGCCAGTACGGCAGCCAAAATCTTTTTCATAATTGGATCAACCTTTCTTTTCTTCTTTTTTGTTTCCTGATGCGGCCAGCGCGCTTTTGGCCTGCACGCCGCTGAGGTTTCCCAGTCGGCCTGTCATAGCGCCCAGCCGCTCGTTGGTACCCTTGACGATGAGGCCGATAACCGCCTCACCCGTCTGCTGGTCTGGAACGCCGATGCGTCCGCGGATGATATCGCCAAACTGCGACAGGATCTCGTTCACCGCTGCAGCAGCAGCACGTTCTTCAATGATGATCCCCACAAAACCCATTCGTTCCATATTTGATTTCCCTCATTTGTTTTGAAATACAAAAAGCGCAGCCCCGGCCTGTTTTCATCCGGCCGGACTACGACTTCAAAGCATCACTTCTGCGCATGGCAGTGCCTCCTTCCTTATCTTGGACGAGGATTTCTCCGCGCCCGCAACCGGGAGTGTTTGTTGTACCAGCACGCCTCCGCCTTACGTTTCCGCTTGGCTTTGCCGCTCCGGTCGTGTGTATTATACCCTATTTTGGATGAAATGAAAACGGAAATTTGCGAAAGGGCGGCATTCTTTTGCAAAAGAATACCGCCCTTTCGCGCTCCCTCACCTGGAAAACAGGGGGGAAGGCTTATTTTTACTTTTCAATCAACCCCAGAGCAATGTCATAGGCGGCCTTGAGCTGTGCATCCGCCAGATCGCCCAACTGATACATGGTGGTGTCGCCTTCCGGCATTTCGGCGATCACGTCGGGGGTGATGCCCACCTTGTGCACCTCATTGCCGTTGGGCGTGAAGTACTGGGCGACTGTCACCTGCATGCCCGCGCCGCGGCTGCCCACAGGCAGCACATACTGCACAACGCCCTTTCCGTAGGACTGCGTACCCACGATGGTGGCGCGGCCCAGGTCCTGCAGCGCGCCGGAGAGAATTTCCGACGCAGAGGCGGAATATTCGTTGATGAGCACTACGATGGGAATGTCGTTTTCTTTGCCGTCGGTGGTGGTGGTGTAGTATTCGGTGGTGCCGTCGCGGTATTTCAGCGACGCCAGATTGCCCTTGGGCAGGAACAGGTCGGCCAGCTTTTGGGCGTCATCCACCCAGCCGCCGGGGTTGTCGCGCAGGTCTATCACCAGCGACTTTGCGCCTTGCGCCATCAGGTTGTCCAGCTGAATCTCAAACGTCGGCGCGCAGTCGCCGCTGAACTCATACAGCGAAATGTAGCCCACGTCGCCCTCCAGCATGCAGCTGTTGACCCAGTTGACATGCACCACGGCGCGGTTGACCACAAAGTCCAGCAGCTGGTCGCCGCGCAGCACGGTCACTTTGACGGGCTTGCCCACCTCGCCGCGCATGATGTCGACGGCTTCCTGCAGGTTGGTGGCGACCACGTCCAGATCCTCCACTTTGGTGAGGATGTCACCCTTGCGCATGCCCACCTCCAGCGCGGGGCTATCGAGGAACACGCGGCTGATGGTACAAAGACCGGTGGAGTAATCCGCCATGATCTGAATGCCGATACCGGCGTACTCGCCTTCGTCATCCTCCCACATGGCGGCAAAGTCTTCAGGCGTATAGTAGAAGGTATAGGGATCCTCCAAACCGTACAGCAGGCCCATGGCAGCTCCGTCGAGCATGGCCTGCTGGTCGGGCTCCTGATAGTAGTACAGGTCGACGATCTGGCGCAGCTCCTCCAGCTCGGCATAGCTTTGCAGACGCTCGTACTCTTCCACGCTGATGGTCACGGTTTCGCCGTCGGTCACAGGGGCCTGAGCGGTTTCGGTAATGGTGGTGGGCAGCAGCGCGCAGCCGGTCAAAAGCACGGAAAGCATGATGAGCATCGCCGCGAGCCTGACGCCCCTGTTGGGAATATGCTTCATTCAGCAGCACCTCATTTTCTGATCAGTAGATCTGCCTGGGCTTTTCCTGCCCGCACTTTTTGAGCTCGCACAGAATTTTGAATGTGACCGCATCGTCAAAGTGGCGCAAATCCAGCCCGGTCTGCCGCTGCACCTTGTCCAGACGATATACCAGAGTATTGCGGTGGATGAACAGCTGGCGCGCTGTATCGGAAAGGTTCAGATCCTTGCGGAAGAACATGTCGATGGTCTGCAGCATTTCCTCGTTGAACAGCTTGGCCGTCTTGCGGTTAAACAGCAGGTTGTGATAATGCATGCTGTCCTCGCGGGGAATATTCATGAGGAAGCGTTCCAGCATCAAACGGCGGAACACGTGGATGGTGTCGGCCGGGCGGAACACATGGCCCACTTCCATAGCGCGGCGCGCCTCAGCATAGCTTTCGCCAAGCTGCGCCAGGTTATGCTTTGTCTCACCAATGCCAACCAGCACATTCTGCACAGCTTCTTCCATCAGGGTTTCCTGCACAGCCTCGGCATACTGGAACAAATCCTCCGTGCCGTCAAAGCCGTCCATATCCTTGATGAGCGCCACCAGATGGCGGTTCATTTCCACCAGCACGTCGCTGTCGCTAAGCGGGATGACCTCGCCCATGACGCTGTAGGCGCTGGCGTGATCCGCCTGTTCCACCTGAAACAGCATGACGCAGCGGTCGCTTTCCATGGCGATCTGATGCTCGGCAGCGTGTGAGGAAAGATCGGTACCGGTAAGCTCCTGACGCAGCACACGGCGGTAAACGTCGGTATGGCTGGCGATAGAGAGGTTGGACTTGAACATGCCCATCAGCATGGCGTCGGCCACGCACAGCACGTCCTCAGCACCGGCAGCGCTGGCCGGGGCGACCAGATACAGCGCCGGATGCATATCCAGCGCACGGAAAAGGCTGTCGCCCATGTGGTGGTTGATGCCATGAGCAGGCGCGCCTGCAGGCAGCTGGATGACTTCGCCATTGTCAGGCACAAGGCACTGGCCCTGGGCGTCGGTCAGCTTCAAAGAAATGCTGAGCGTATCAAACACCCGGGCGATCTTTTGAATATATCGCTTCTCAATGTACACGGTTTCTGCTCCTCTCCTTCGGGGCCCGTTTTGACAAACGGTTGGTTTGATTATAGCACAACCCACCCCTCAAGGAAAGAAAAAAGGCAGAATTTACAGTCTGTTCAAAGCGGAAAACGTTGTTAAATCAGGAAATACAGCGAACATCAATGGAAAATCATGACAGGACGCGCTGCACTTCGTCCGCCAGTGCGTCCATCTCTTCCTCGGTGTTGTAGATACCTACGCTGGCCCGGCATGCGCCGGTGTGCAGCGTACCCATCCACTGATGCACTGACGGCGCGCAGTGCAGTCCGGCCCGCAGGGCAAAGCCGGCTTTCGAAAGTGCATCGCACAGCGCGCCGGTGTCCATCTGCTCAGGTGCAAAGCTCACCACGCCCACTTTGGGCGCAGCCGGATTTCCCAGCACGCGCAGACCCCGTATGTTTCCCAGGCGCATGCGCAGCCTGTCTGCCAGACGGCTTTCATATTCTTCAATCTGTTCACGGTGACTCAGCGCAAAGCGCGCCCCCACAAACAGCCCCGCAATGCCGGGCAGGTTCGCCGTGCCGCTTTCATAGCGGTCGGGCAGCTGCATGGGCTGCTCAAAGCTTTCGCTCTGCGACCCTGTGCCGCCGGTCACAAGCGGCGTAGGCAGCATGCCGCGGCCAAGCACCAGCACGCCGGTTCCATGCGGTCCAAGCAGCCCCTTGTGTCCCGGCATGGCGATCATATCCGCCCCCAGCGACTGAAGCGACACGTCCAGTATGCCCGCCGTCTGCGCCGCATCCACCAGCAGCGGAACACCGTAGGGCTGCAGGGCATCCGCGATCTGCCTGACAGGCTGTACAATGCCCGTTACATTGCTGGCATGGCAAATGATGCAAAGCGCCGTTTTGGGTGTAATGGCGGCGCTCACGCTTTCCGGGGTGACAAGCCCTGCGGCGTTAGGCGGCAGCGTGCGCACGCGGATGGAGCCTTCCCGTTCCATCCCCTTCAGTACGCGCATCACGGCATTGTGCTCTGCATAGGAGCATATGACTTCATCACCCTCATAAAGCAGGCCGCGGATGGCCAGATTGAGCGATTCGGTGCAGCTGGACGTAAAGATCACATTTTCCGCCGACGGCGCACCAAACGCCTGAGCCAGCAGTTCGCGGCAGTTTTGAATGATGCGCCCGCTGCAAAGCTACAGTGTGTGGCCGGACCGTCCCGGGTTGCCGCCCAGCTTTTGCAAAGTGCCTGCCATCGCACGCACCACCATGGGCGGTTTGGGCCAGGATGTTGCTGCATTATCCAGATAGATCATTGTTATTCCTCCCTCACGCCCGCAATGGGCCTGCGTATACTGTATGAAGAAGGAAGGAGGAAATGAACGTATGCAGCAGGAAGTTTTCGGAATCGCCTCGTTCCGTTCAAGGCAGCAGGTGCTAAAATTCGAAGGCGCTCTCAGGCGCAGCGGCATCAAAGTAGAGGTGATCACCACCCCGCGCGACGTGTCGGTGGGCTGCGGGCTGAGCGTGAAGTTTGACCTTGGCGACGCTCAGCATGTGATGGAGGTATACAATCAGCTGCGGCCATCCAACCTGATCGGCTTTTACCGTGTGGAACGCACCAATGGTCAGCGCACCATCACCCGTCCCCTGTAATCAAAAAGGACTGCCGCGTTTCTTCGCAGCAGTCCTGAATTTATTTTTTGACCACGCAGCAGTTTTCAATGCCGTAGTACGCAAAGCATCGTACTGCACTTTCGTCGATCTGTTCACCGCATACCACAACAGGCACGGCAGGCGGGCAGGTCACGCTGGGCGCAGCCAGCACGCGTCCCACGGCATCCCTTACTGGGATAGTCTCCTGCGGGGCAAACAGAGCTTCCTGTGGACGCATTGCCTGCACAGGCTCAGCCAGCACAGGCGGCTGCTCGTTAATGGCTTCGCGCACAGGCACGCTGCACAGCCATTTGACCAGCTGATGCACGTCCTCGGCGGAAGTCTCGGGCGTAAACATCATCACCACGTTATCCGGGTCAGCAAATTCGACCCAAACGTTTTTCTGCACAAGCCATGCGGCCAGCTCATCACCGCGCCATCCGCACGACTTGGGCATAATGTTCCACTTCAGCGGCTCATCGCCCGTGATCTGGTAGCCGTTTGCCGTTAGTTCGGCGCGGGCGCGGGCGAGCATGAGGCTGGCGTCTGCCAGCTTGTCGGCATAGCCATCTGCCAGATAGGCGTTGGCCTGATCCAGCGACTGCAGGATCAGATACGACGGGCTGGTGGAGGCAAACAGCGAAAGCGCATTCTCGGCCTGCTCAAGCAGCTGCGCAGGCGCTTTTCCCGACAGATGCAGGTACGCGCCTCCAGTGAGCACGGGCAGCGTTTTATGCGCCGAGTCGCAGCACAGATCCGCGCCCAGATCGATTGGATGCCTCGACGCCGGCAGGAATTTCAGATATGCACCATGTGCATTGTCCACCGCCAGCAGCGTTCCATTTTTGCGGCATAGTTCACTCAGCGCATGCAGATCAGTACAGTTTCCCAGATAGTCCGGGCTGGTCACATACAAAGCAGTTGGCCTGCGTTCTTCCAGCACGCGGCTGACTTCTTCCAGATCCAGCTCGCAGGCCGTTACACTGCCGGGCGTTTTGGGAAACAGCCAGCAGATGTCAATGTCCAGCAGCGCCGCAGCGGTCACAAACACCTTGTGCGCGTTGCGTGCAGCGGCGATCAGCGGCCGCCTGCCCTGCCTGCGCGCCTCCTGCGCAATCAGGTACAGCATGGCGCGAATGCACAGCGACGACCCTTCCGCCGAATACAGCGTGCGGCCGGTTTCAAACAGTTCGCAGGCATTCTGCTCGCTTTCGCGGATGATGCCCTGCGCGCTGTAGAGCACATCCGCCCCGTCAATCTCAGTGATATCCGCCGCCTCCGGGCCGGTAAACACCTGCCCCTTATGGCCGGGCATATGCAGCCGAAGCGGCTTTTGCTGCTGATAGGCTTTTACGAAATCACAAATCGGCGTGCGGCTCATTCGTCCTCCGCCAGTTTGGCAGCTTCCAGCATGATGGCGCACTCCATGCGCTTGCGGAACAATTCGCAGCCATATTTGTACACGCCGGTAACGCTGCCGGTGGAATGGTAGGCATTGGCCGCACAGCCGCCGGAGCAGTACAGCTTGGCCCAGCAATCGCCGCACTCAGGATGGGCATACACATTGCACTTGGCAAACTCGTCCTGAATGTCGGGGTTGGTCACGCCCTGCCACACGTCGCCCAGACGGAACTTTTCCTCACCCACGAACTGATGGCAGGGATACAGGTCGCCCCAGGGGGTGACAGCCATGTACTCCGTGCCGGAACCGCAGCCGGAAATGCGCTTGTAGATGCACGGGCCTCCGGTCAGGTCGATCATGTAATGGTAGAAGGTAAAGGGACGGCCTTCCTTATGACGCTTGAGCATCAGTTCAGCCAGCTTTTCATACTGCTCCATCACAATGGGCAGATCCTCCTGCGTAAGCTCGGACGGATCGCCGGGCGCGCAAACCACAGGCTCCATGCTCAGCTGGTCAAAGCCCAGGTCTAGCATCACCTCGATATCCTTCAGGAAATCAGGGTTGGCGTGGGTAAAGGTGCCGCGCATGTAGTATTCCTTGCCGCCGCGGGCTTCCACCAGCTTCTGGAACTTGGGAACGATCTGCTCCCAGCTGCCCCTGCCAGCATAGTCCACACGGAAACGGTCGTGGATCTCCTTGCGGCCGTCGAGGCTGAGCACCACATTGCTGCACTCGCGGTTGGCAAAGTCGATCACGTCGTCATCGATGAGCATGCCGTTGGTGGTCAGCGTGAAGCGGAAGTTCTTGTTGCATTCCTTTTCACGGCTGCGGGCATAGGCCACCAGCTGCTTGACCACGTCAAAGTTCATCAGCGGCTCGCCGCCAAAGAAGTCCACTTCGAGGTTGCGGCGGCTGCCGGAATGCTCGATGAGGAAATCCAGCGCCTGCTTGCCCACCTCAAAGCTCATCACCGCGCGGTCGCCGTGATACTTGCCCTGACTGGCAAAGCAGTAGGAGCAGTTGAGGTTGCAGGTGTGCGCCACATGCAGGCACAGAGCCTTCACAACGCCGCTGGTGCGCTGCTTGAGCTCGCCGGCCATGGGCTTGAAGGTGTCAGGCGCAAACAGCTTGCCCATCTCCTTCAGTTCGCCCACCTGATCAATGCACTCTTCCACTTCTGCAAGCGTCACGTCCTCACGGCTGCCAAACTGCGCCATGATCTGCGACACGATCTCCTCACGGCTGTGATCCTCGTACAGGCCGATGATCTCATAGGCCACCTCGTCCACCACATGCACGGAACCGGAATAGACGTCCAGCACGATGAAAAGGCCGCCCAGTTTATATCTGTGAATCATTGAGTTGCTTCCTTTCAATAAAAATGCCGCCAAATGGCGGCATTGGGGAACCGGTTTGGGAGCTTACTTGCTTTCCTTCTTGCTTTCGCACTTCTGGTTGGCAATACCGCAGCTGGTCTTGCAGGCAGACTGGCAGGAAGTCTGGCACTCGCCGCAGCCGCCGTTCTTGGCGCTCTCGCACAGGTTACGGGTTTCCAGAGTCTTGATGTGCTTCATATTCTTGACCTCCAAAGGTTTATAGAATCAAGGTTCATCTAGTTATATCACAGGCATGGTGAAAAGTCAACCTTTGACGGCTGCCTGCGGAAAAGTGAAGCGGAATGCCGTGCCCTTGCCAGGCGTACTTTGCACATCGATGACCACGCCGTGACGGCGCGCAGCTTCCCGCACGATGGACAGGCCCAGACCTGTGCTGTCGTAGGCAGGAGAATGCGTGGCGTGGAAGCGGTCAAAGATGTACTTCAGTTCTTCCAGCTCAATGCCCACGCCATCATCCCCGATAACGATCACAGGTTCTGTTTCTTCCAGATGGATATAGACCTGCTTGCCCTCCGGGGTGAATTTCACCGCATTGTCGACCACGGCCAAAAGCATTTGCCGAAGGCGCGTATAGTCGCCTTCAAATTCAAAATGATTAACGGGTTCCTCGCAGACAAATCGCAGGTTTTTCTGTTCGCACAGCGCGCGGGCGCTCATGGCCACATCGCCCAGCAGATCGCACAGATCAAAGCGGCTGATGCTTAACACAAATTCGCTGTTCTGCAGTCTGGACAGTTCCAGCAGGTCTCGGATGAGCCGCTGCAGCCACTGACTTTCGCGGATCATCTGGTCATAGTAGGCCTGTGTTTCTGCACCAGGCGCCACCACGCCGTCGCGCAGGGCCTCCAGAGAGCCGCGGATGACCGTCACAGGCGTGCGCAGTTCATGTGAAATATTGGAAAAAAGCTGCTGCTGCTGTTCGCGATGCTCCTGATCCTTTTGACGCGCCTCTTCCAGCCGCTGTGCCAGCACGTCCATCGAACTGGCAAGCGTACCCACTTCATCGCCGCGCTGCATGTGCATGCGCGTTTCATAACGTCCCTCCGCCAAGAGCTGCGCTGTATGCTCCACACGCGCAATGGGGCTTGTGAACAAACGTGAAAACACCATGGCCAGCACAACGGCAACGCTAAAGGCAATCACACAGCTCATGATCAGGATCGCGCTGTCAGGCAGCTGTGCATAGCCCAGTTCGCGCAGTGTGGCTTCCAGCACCACAACGCCCAGCACCTGACTGTGCACATTCATCACCGGCATGCTGGCTGTCAGGTGCAGTTCACCCTGATAATTGGCCTGAATAAACGGCGTCTTGCCCATAAAGCCAAGCGCGATGGTCTGTTCCAGATACAGCGGAAGCAGCGGATTTTTCAGCGTCTGCACAACGCCGCTGAAGGAGCCGGTCACGTCGTGATTGATGTCCACCAGATACACATTGCAGTCCGTCAGCAGTTCCGTCAGCGTAAGGTAGGGCGCAAGCGTCTCCTCGCTGACGATCATGCGCGTTTCATCCAGCGCGTCAAAGCCGGACGGGGCCACCATTTCCGACAGATTCTGCGCAATGGCATGTGCATCACGCTGCATCACCTGGCTGTAGTGGCGGATCATCTGCGTGCGCATAAGGGTATTGTACAGCACGCTCAGGATCAGCGCGAAGGCCACAATGAGGCTGGTGAACAGGATCAGCAGTCGTGTGGTAATGGAAATACCTCTCTTGCCGGCTGCTTTCATGGCAGATTCCTCTCAAACTTATAGCCTGTCCCCCACACAGTGGAGATAGAAAAGAAATCATGCGGGTAGACGTCCAGCTTTTGTCTCAGACGTTTGATATGCGAGTCCACTGCTCGATAGCTGCCGATATGCTCATAGCCCCACACCAGCGTAAGCAGATTATCGCGGGTAAACACTCGTCCCGGCGCAGAGGCCAGTGTCCACAAAAGCTCCGTCTCGCGGCGGGTCAGGTCCAGCTTATGTCCGTCCAGCACCACGCTCAGCGACGGCAGATGGATGCTCAGGCTGCCGATGACCAGCGTATCCTCCGCACCGTCCTGCTGCGGCAGGCGGCGCAGCACCGCCCGCACGCGCGCCATCACCTCACCCGGAGAGAAGGGCTTCACAATATAGTCATCCGCACCGATATCCAGCCCCAAAATGCGGTCGGCGTCCTCGTCACGCGCGGTGATCATCAGAATAGGCACCTTTGAAATGCCGCGAATACGCCTGCACACTTCCAGCCCGTCGATTCCCGGCAGCATGATATCCAGCAGGATCACCGACGGATCAGCCGCCTCAAAAAGCGCCAGCGCTTCCTCACCGCTTTGGGCGGTCAACAAGGGCCAGCCCTGCTGCCGAATATATCTGGAAAGGATTCCAACGATCTGCTCGTTGTCGTCCACAACTAAGATGGGCTTCACCGCAAGTTCCTCCCCGGTATACAGGATAATCTTTGTTTATTGTAGGAGGTTCCTGCATGAATGTCAAATATTTATCAATGAAATATAAAAAGCCATACTTTTGCCACAAATCACTTTTATACTCAAAAACGGAAACCAGGAGGAAGAACCATGAAACGTTTCCTTGCCGTACTGACGCTGCTGGTACTGACCTGTTCATGTGCTTTTGCACAAAACGCTTACCCCGACGGGATTTACCGCGGCTTCTATTACGACGGCGGCATTGAACAGATCGCCATCCAGTTCGAGATCCGCGACGGTTTGTTTGACAGCATCGTTTACCGCGGCGTGAAATACAAGGATGGCAACTACCTCAGCGAGGACGCCAGTGACGCCCAGAAGGGCACCATGCGGCAGTATCAGCAGCTGGCTGACTATCTGCTGGGCAAGGGCATCGACGCCATCGACGATCTGTACTTTCCCTACGACATCGTCGAAGATGTGGACGCCGTTACCACAGCTACCGTTCCCTCCTCCAAGCTGATTTCCGCCCTGTGGGACGGGCTGAACCGACGCCCGTTCAAGCTGCTGGACACCAGCAAGCTGCCCACCGCCGACGAATATTCCGACGGTGTCTACCGCGGCTCCTACATGGAAGGCGGTACTGAGGAAGTGGCCGTGGAGTTTACGCTTCGCGACGGCTGCTTTGCCTCCATCAGCTACCGTGCGCTGGCCTATAAGGATGTTGACTATCTTGCGGAGGATGCTCTCGAGCCCGTTGCGCAGATTGCAGGTCAGTTCAGTCAGCTGCTGGCCTATCTGGAAGGCAAGCCTGTTTCCAGCGTTAACGACCTGTATCAGCCCGGCAGTATCGCCACCGACGCCGATACTTTTTCCGGCGCAACCATTCGTGCCCCGAAGGTGATCTCAGCCATCTGGGACGCTCTCAACCGGCACGCCTATCAAATGAGTGATTGATCGCTCCTCCTGCTTGGATGGGCGGTACATCATAAAACAACCATCCAAAAAGGAGAATGACACAATGAAGAAGATCCTCGCTTCCGTTCTGGCTGCCCTGCTCGTTCTGACCCTGATGGTTCCCGCTCTGGCTGAGGGCGTTGTCCTCAAGCAGTCCATCTTCGCCGCTCACGGCACCAAGTGCTTCGCCGTGATCACCGTTGCCATGGATGGCGACAAGATCGCTGCCGCTTACATCGACGAGTTCCAGATCATGGACTCCACCGCCACCACTCCCGTCCCCAACGCTGAGGCCATGTTTGCCGACAAGCTGGGCGAGAACATGCAGCTGGCTTCCAAGCGCGTGAACTCCGAGTTCTACAGCAACAACATGACCAAGGCCGGTTCCACCGTTGCCCTGGACGCCAACTATGCTGCCATCGAAGCTTATGTTGCCGGCAAGACCGTTGCCGAGCTGGAAGCTGAGATCGCCGGCAAGGAAGCTGCCGCTGTGGTTGACGCCGTCGCCGGCTGCACCCTGGTGGACACTCTGGGCTACATCAACGGCATTCTGGACGCCGCCAAGAAGTAATTTCCGTCTCCAATTTCTTTTGGGAAAGTCCGGCTGCGGGCTTTCCCCCTTTTATGCCCAATTGATATCATAAGGAGATCGTTTATCATGAAAAAGTTCTTTGCCGCTCTGCTCACCGCTGTTCTGGTTCTGTCTCTGACTGCTTCCGCCTTTGCCGCCACCGGCCTGGGCGCCATCACCACCGTTTCCGTCAAGGCCGCCACCGCTGATGCTGCCGGTTCCGTCGCTGTGACCACCACCCTGTGCGCTCTGACCCTGGACGACGAAGGCAAGATCGCCGGTGTTGTGTTCGACGTTGTGGAGTCCAAGGCAACCACTGATGCTGACGCTTCCGCCGAGTCCCTCAGCAAGAACGAGCTGGGCGAAAGCTACGGCATGAAGGCCTATGCTCCCAGCGGCAAGGAATATTTCGAGCAGATGGATGCGCTGGAAGCCTGGTGCATCGGCAAAACTGTTGAGGAAGTCGTGACCGGCTCCGCTGACAACGCTGACCTGAAGGCTGGCTGCACCATTTACATTGGCGATCAGCTCAAGGCCCTGCAGGAAGCTGCTGCCAACGCTCAGTAAGCCATACAAAAAGGCCGCCCGTGATGGGCGGCCTTTTTGTTGCTTATTTTAACCCGATATATCCATATTGCGCCAGCAGCTCAATGGTACCGGCAAAATCGGAAAGCTCCTGTTCCGTAAGGGCGCGGCCTTCTTCAAATTCTGTTTCTGTGATCAGTTCACGCAGGTTTCGTTCGCCATCCATCGCAGAGAACACGCGGCCCATCATGCTGGCGATCATCGGCCTTCTGCGCTTTTCAAACGGTGCGCGGGCCAGGTCGTGCGGCACGCCGACGGACGTGCGGTATGGCACATAGCGCGTCAGTGAATCAAACACAGGCGTGGGTTCGTCAGCCTCCTCTGCAGGCATAGGCGTAAGCATTTTAGCAAACCGGCTGACCATTTCGCAGGCGGATGCAATGCCTTCCTGCTGTGCGCCCGCTGCTTCAAACGCACACAAATCCGCCAGTTCAATATCCAGCTGATGCTGAAGGCGTTCCTTTGCATCCGTGCCCTTTCTGGGCGGAAGCGTTTGGGCTGCGCGGCTGAGCTTGCGCATGGCGTTGGATGCCGCGACCGGCAGGAAGCGGTGCAGGAAGGCAGCGTCCGGCGCGATCACCGCAGCGGCAAAGGCCGTGTAGACAGCCGTAACGTTGGCAAACTTCGGATAGTCGATGTAATCCTCCTTCTGACGCGAGTTGTGCCAGAACATCACCCTCGATTTATTGCAGGTGACCGTGGGCAGCCCCACCGTGGGATCGGACATAAAGCAGTCGCTGCACCAGTAGTCCCGCCAGCCAACAACAAAAGGCGGTTCCTTCACGGTGAGGCCGAATTCATCCCATACGCCTCTGAGCAGCGCATTGCCATAGAAGGGCACGGGCGGCGGCGCAGACTGCACCAGCACGCCATCCACCGTGGGTGCGATCGGCATGCCGTCTACACAGATTGCACCGATGCAGCGTTCACGCAGGCAACCGCCAAAGTGCACAGCCATAGCGGCGTTACCGTACAGTTCCGGTGCAAATACCACGCGCAGCGAATATTTCAGCGGCGGGATTTTCTTCTCCCCGACCGCTTTTTTGATCTGCATCATTGCGGTGATACATGCCATTACGCCGGAATTGTTGTCATCCTCCAGCGGCTCGCCGTTATGGGCGATCATCCAGAATTCACGCGGACTTTCACCGGGCAGCAGCGCCGTCACCGCAGGCAGCGTACCTTCAAAACGTCTGCCATTGGATTCAACCTTTACCAGCACCTCGCCCTTTGCGCAGGCCTGTGCAAGCCTCTCGCCCATCGCAGGTGATACACAGAATGATACAAAGCCGCGCTCGCCTGCCGTCACATGCCAGGCAACGGTTTCAGTACAGTTGTTAGCCCACAGCAGACTGTCTGGATCCTGTTCCACGCTTGTGGCCAGGGAAGCTGTGCAGTTCACCAGGCCGATCGCGCCGCGATCGAGCGACGGCACCAGCGTGTCTTCACAGGCCAGCAGTCCTTGCGGCAGCAGAATCATCGCGCCTGTTACGTCCTCACCGGCAAGCATGCGGTCAAACGGCACAAGCCGCGCTGTCACACCGCCTTCCGGCGTTGATGTGGAATACTGGATCAGATGGAAGGGATGACGGTCATAATCCGCCACCACAGGATCGCCCTCCCAGTCGGAAAGCACGGTCAGCCTGCCCATGCTGGCGTCCCAGCAGACGGGCATGATCTTGTCATGGCACACGGTTTTGCCGTCCGCCGTCAGGTTGATACGTTCGGCATCCAGACCATTGGCCTTCATCAGCTCATAAATATAGTCGCTTGCACGGTGCTTGTCCGCATTGGTGCCGGGACGCTCCAGCTTCATGATCGCCTGCGTATAGGTGCGCAGGAATTTCGGGTCGCGCATTGCCAGAAACGTTTCAAGATATTTTTTCATTTTTCTTTCTCCTGCATTTTCTCCACGAGGAGAGTATCATTTGTTTTGATTATAGCACGCATCGCGTTTGTACACCATAGACAACCCCCAAAAATGCGCAAAAAACAGGCAGGGATTTTTCTCCCTGCCTGCTGTTTGTATTTACTTTACGCGCCTGAGCGTAGCTTCCCAGCCAAGGTCGATGGCCTTCTGGTGAGAAGTGGCATACGGGCCGATGGATTCCACCTGACTCTGCGTGCGCGGGAAGTGGATGCACACGTGGCCGTTGAAATCATTCTTGCGATTGTGATAGGTACCGTGCTCAGTGTTGTGGGTGGAACCGATGTACACGGTGCCGTCGCTGAGCACTACCCACACAGCCTTGGGCGTCCAGGTATGCTTGCCGCCGAAGGCGCGCATCATGTTGGCGGTATCCTCGGGGGTGAGGGGTTCCGCATCGGCATGGGCGCCAAGGCTGAACATGTTGACCTGCCAGCTGATGCCAGTGGTGAAATCATACACCGTAGCGTTGGGGAACTGGCGGCACTTGGCGCGGCCCTCGGTATACCAGTTGGCGTAGCGCACCTGAGAGGCATTGATGCTGCCGTAGCTCACCGTGGGAGCCGTAGCCGTGGTGGTCTTGCTTTCCTCGCCGCTGGCGTTTTCAGCCGTAGTGGAGTTCAGCTTTTTGAGCGTCTTGGTGCCGGCCACACCGTCCGCCGTCAGGCCGTTGGCCTTCTGGAAGGCAATGAGCGCCAGGCTGGTTTTGGTGCCGAAGTTGCCGTCGGCAGTGCCCTTCAGGTAGCCAAGGGCAATCAGGCGGTTCTGCATGTCGCGCACTGCATCGCTGATGGTACCGATGCGCAGCGTCTGGGTGGTATCCACCTTGTTGTCGGTGGCTTCTGCGCTGGTGAGCTTGGCGTAGGTCTGCTCGCCCACCACGCCGTCAGAGCCCAGAGCGTTGGCCTTCTGGAAGGCGACGACGGCCTTCTTGGTGTTGCGGCCAAACTTGCCGTCGGCACTGCCGGTGAGGTAGCCCAGCGAGATCAGACGGTTCTGGATGGTGGATACCACTTCGCCCTCGTCGCCGTAACGCACAGTGGTGAAAGCGGCAGTCGTGCCGGTGGTGGTATTGCCGGCATTGCCAGCGATAGCGCTGTCGCCGTACAGCTTGCTCTGGGTTTCAAAACCGGCCTTGCCGTCCACCTTCAGGCCATTGGCGGTCTGGAAGGCACGCACGGCCTCGATATCGTCGGTGAGGTATACGCCGTCAAGACGAGAAGTATAGTACCCCAGCTCCTGCAGGCGCGTCTGCAGCCTGAGCACGATCTCGCCGCGGCTGCCGGAACGGATGATGATAACGTTGTCCTCCGTAACAGGCGGATAGGACGTTACAGGCGCGGCGGTAACGACCGGCACAGCGGTGGGCTGCGCATAGGTGGCGTTCACGCCGTAAAGCACGGTGCGGGTCACAGGGCCGCACACGCCGTCAGTATCCAGCTTGCTCTTCTTCTGGAAGGCCTTCAGGGCTTCCACAGTCGCGTCGTTCACCGTGCCGGTAATGTTGCCCTTGTAGTAGCCCAAATCCTTCAGACGCTGCTGCAGACTCTTGACGTCTTCGCCCTTGGAACCCTTGCGCAGGGTGCGGGTGGGCGGCGTGAGCGTGGGCGCGGGAGTCGGCGTTACCACAACGGAAGCGTCCATGGCGGTCGCGCCGTACAGAACGTTCTGGTCGTTGGCGTCAGCCTCGCCGTCGGCAGTCAGGCCATGACGGCCTTCAAACAGCTTCAGGGCGTCAACGGTGGCTGCGTCGCATACATTGGTGATCTCGCCGGTATAGTATCCGAGTTCCTTCAGGCGCTTCTGCAGCTTGCCCACAGCCTCGCCTTTGGACTTTTCGCGGATCAGCGCGCCCGCCACGGGCGCCACAGTCTTCACATACTGGCGGTAGCCGCGGGTGTCCTTGGGAGTGGATTCATACATCTTCAACTGCAGTTCGGCGCTTGCGATGCCATTCTGCGTAAAGCCGTTGCGCTTCTGGAAAGTTTTGAGGGCACTTTCGGTCACGGAACCAAACTTGCCGTCGACTTCCTTTTCTTCCATGTAGCCCAGTTCTGCCAGGGCAGACTGCAGGGCCGTTACAGCCTCGCCGCGGTCGCCGCTCTTAAGCTCGGTATACTTTTCAGTGCCAGGCTTGGGCGTGGCAGTGGGCACAGGCGTGGGCGCGGGAATATCGGCCAGGTTGATGTGCGTTTCCACCACGTAGCCGGTCTTGCCCTCTGCCTTGACCTTGGCAAAGCCATTGGAGGTGCGTTCCTGCACTTCCACCATGGTGCCTTCCAGCAGCGTGCGGATGACTGTACCCTCAGCCTCAGCCGTCTTGCGCAGCTTCACGTTCTGCAGCACCACCGTGTCGTAGGGGTACTGATAAATGGAAGGCGGAGCCTGCTGGGTACGGCTGGCATCAAAAGGCTCGTCAGCAGACGGATCGGTGCCGTCGATGTACATCTTCATGGCGTAACCGGTCTTGCCGTCAAACTTGACGCGGTAATAATCGCCCGAAACGCCAAGAATGGTCACGCTGTCGCCCGCCTTGATCTTTTTGATCACGGTGGAATTGCTGCTGGCACGGCTGCGTACATTCACGTCGTCCATGCTGATGGTATCATAAGGATAGGATGCTGCCAGCGCCGACGGAATCATCGGAAGCAGGAGCGAAAGAACGCATACGACTGCCAGCAGTCGCAGCCAGTGTTTTCCATGCTTCATCTGCATGCCCTCCACTAGGTTCATCAGGCAGTTTTGCCTTTATTTCCATGCTTCATTGTAGGACAGAATATTAAATGTGTCAAGCATATTCTTCATATTTATGTAACATTTTTAACGTTTTTTTGCTTTTTCCGCCTTTTCAATGGGCAGGATCTTCACCTTTTTGAAGCGCTTCATCTTTTTACGAACGTAAGCTTCAGCCTCTTCCAGTTCTGCAATGGGGCAGCGCACAGCCGCAGCCTGCCAGAAGGACGGATGAAAAAACAAAATCGTCGTGCCTTCGCGCCAGATACGCACGCGTTTGACAGCAGCCCACGGCAGCGTGATGCGGCGCACCAGCATCAGCCCCTCCAGCGCAGGCCGGTCGTCGCTTTCGGCAAGCATTTCGATGCTCTGCCGGGTGAGAAAACGCGCATAAAGCCCCACGTCATTGCCTTCGGGCAGATAGGTGCGCACATGCACGCCCTGCTTGTCCAGCACGACATGCACATTTTCCACACCCTGCAGCTTCAAAAGCAGCCAGATCGCCGCAACCGTGATGCCCAGTACCCCGGTCATCGTTCCCAGAAAGCCCTGCTCCAAAAGCGCGATCACACCCTGCTGCCCTGCTGCTAGTCCTTCCGCCGCCAGTACGGTGACCAATACCAGCAGCCATACCGGCAGCGCCACGCGCAGCAGATTGTTCCACGCAAACCATTCCTTGACCGGCGCACGAACCACGCCAAAGGAGATCTGTTCATTGGCCTGAGTGAGCGCAGCGCCGCAGTAGGTGCAGCTTTCCCCCACCGGCACCTCCGCCCTGCACTTTCGGCAGTAGTTGACCACGGGCATTCAAAACACAACCTTTCTGTATGAAATCGCCTCCGCGCAGACATACTCCTGCGTGGAGGTGAACAACATGCAATCCTATGAAACCCTTCAGCAGCTCATTGCAAATGACAGCCGCAGCCGTCAGCTGTACGACAGCTTCACGCCCCAGCAGCAGGTGGCCGTCAACGAACAGCGGCAGAACATCCACACGCATACCGATTTGGAACGGCTGGCTGCAGCCTTTCAGAAACAAAGCGGCGACTGGCAGGCAAAATAACCCGCCATGCGTCATAGGCTTTAGGGACATCATCCGAAAGGAGCAAGCCTATGACCCAAACCAACCGACCTGGCCGCTGTGCGGAGGAATACACCGTCAAACGCGGAGACAGCTTCTACCTGATCGCCCACAAGCTGGGCGTACCCCTGCGTGATCTGCTGGCGGCCAACAGCGACATTCATCCCGCCAGGCTGATGGTGGGCGACGTATTGTGCATTCCCCGTGAGGAAGACGACTCGCCCCAGACCGGCGGACTGGGCGGAAGCGCCCCTGCGCCCGCGCCCGTCGTGCCTGAGAGCAGCAATGCCGATGTATCGCCCGATCCCACGCTGTCCTGCCCGGAAACGGAGCAGTATACCGTGGAACAGGGACAGACTGTGGCCGATTTGCAGATGCGCGGTCTTGTGAGCCGTCACACGCTGGAAACCGCCAACCCCGGTGTGGATCTGGACAATCTGACCGTCGGACAGCGCGTGTGTGTGCCGGCAGAAAACGTACCCTGTTCCCTGCCGGAAACCTACACGCTGGCGCAGGGCGAAACGCTGGAAAGCGTGGCCGTGCGCTTCAACCTGCCGGTGGCCAGTCTGCTGCGCAGCAATCCCTGCCTTGCGCCGCAGGACTTTGAAGCAGGCGTCAGCGTTATCCTGCCTCGTTGACGAGGCGGCTGACCAGCTGTTCTACATACCGCCGGGCCTCCTGTGCGCTCAAAATCGCATCGGTCTGGCTTTGCGGTTCGTCGCCCATCAGCCCCACAAACTGGCTCACCTTCAGTCCCAGCGCATCCTGCATGTCCTGATCACTGCCTTCTGAGGAAACCAGATAGTAGCACAGGATGGAATCCGCCTGACCCATGCGGTGGGCGCGGTCCTCCGCCTGCGAATGCACCGCCGGCGACCAGTCCAGTTCGCCAAAAACGATGCAGCTGGCGCGCTGCAGATTCAAGCCAGATGCTGCGCGCAGTGAAATGCAGCACAAATTCGTTTTGCCCGTCATGAAACGCTCCACCGAGCGTTCCTTCATGGCGGGCGTTTCACGTCCGGTAATGAAAGCAGGCGAATAGCTGTGCAGCTCTTTTTTGTAAATATCCATCACTTCGTGATGATGGGCAAACAACAGTACCTTTTCATCCGCATCCAGCAGTGCTCGCACAAACTGGGCTACATAGGGCGCTTTGGCGATGCCGGTCGCCTGCCTCTCGCCCGCTTCGATCTCCATTTCCCACAGAGCGCGCTGGCTGCCAGTGACGTCCGGCGTGTGCTTCAGCTGCCACACCGTCTGCCGGACAGGCTGCATCAGTCTGCGGTAAACAGCGTCATCGCTGTCAATGGCCATGATCAGCCTGCGCTTGGGCGGCAGATCCTTCAGCACTTCCTGCTTGGTGCGCCTGAGCATCATGCCCTCTTCGCGCAGCTTTTCGCCAAGCAGCTCCGGCTTGGCCACGATCTGGTTGCCGTAGCCGTAGCACCATTCGCGCGTGAAGCTCTCATAGTCGCCAAGAAAATGGAAATCGAGAATATTGACCACATTCCAGATCTCCGCGCCGCGATTGTAGATAGGCGTGCCACTCAGGCCGATCACACGCTGGGCGGCATCGGCCAGGAGGCTTGCCGCAGAGTATTTTTCCGTGCCGCTGTGGCGCAGCTCCTGAATTTCATCAAAGATCACCGTGGGGATCTCCAGCTGCGGCAGCGCTTCCTTCCAGCCGCGCAGCAGCAGATAGTGCATCAGGTAGACATCCGCCTGCGGCAGCTGATAGGGCTTGAGGCCCTTGATCACATGTACGTTCAGCGGCGAACCGTCCGGTTTTTTCACAAAGCGGGCGATCTCATTCTGCCAGTTGCACATCAGATGCGGCGGGGCGCCGATCAGCGCCGGATATGCGCCGGTCTCGCTGAGCATGGCCAGAGCCTGCACCGTTTTGCCAAGGCCCATTTCGTCAGCCAGCAGTCCACGGTCGGTGCGCAGCAGGAAGGCAAGTCCCTCCTCCTGGAAGGGCGTGAGCGTTCCCATAAACGTGGTGGGGCTGGGCGTAACGCGCACTGGCATCAGCCTGGCTTCTTCCCGGCGGATCACATATTCGCGCGCCTGTGCCAGCGCATCCTCCCAGCGGCCCATATCGCTTTCGCGCACAGTCAGAGGGTAGCGCAGCATCAGCCAGTTCAGTTCGCCCACAAGCCGCCTGTGCGCCGTGAAGCGCGCCTCGCCGCGCTTGCTGGTTTCCGTTCCCGGAAACAGCCGCTTGCACAGCTCTGTTACGCCTGGATCTCCCTTGACCACCCAGCACCTGCGGCGCTTGTTGTAGCTCAGCGTGCCATAGGTGCGGCGGTTGGCGCCATGCTCCGGCTGTGCGCCGCTGGAATCCAGCAGATAGGGCGGCATCAGAATGAAATCCTCGTTATCCATCACGGCAGCGCCACCCCCCATAATTGATTGAGCACGATCACCCGCACCGGCTTGCCCAGTGCAGTTTTGGGCACCGTCACCGTGCGCTGGCTGAGTACGATGATCGCCTTCACATCATCGCAGCGGGCGTAGCGCAACAGCTGCTGTGAAAGCGCGCTTGCATCCGGTTTTCCTTTTTTGATCTCAATACCGATGCCATCCACCAGATAGTCGATGCGGCAGCCCGGGCCGATCTTGGCCTCATGGATAAAGCCGAGCCCGGCCTGCGTCAGCCTTTCGGCGACCATGCGGTGGATATCATTTTCGTATAACGCAAAGGGAGACCGCAGTTCTTCCAATGCGTCAAGCACTGTTTGAAGCATGCTGCGGCCTCCCCTCTGCATCATTCTTTTTTAAATTTCGATGCGCTTGTTGGTGTTGCTTTCGCGGTACATCACAAAGCGGCGGCCGATGCACTGCACAGGCTCGGCATGCACGCGCTCGCACAGCTCGTCCAGCGCTTCGCGGGCAGTGAGCTCGCAGCCCTGCTGCACGCAGCACTTGATGAGTTCGCGGGCTTCGAGGGCGTCGTAGGCTTCCTTCACGGTGCCCTCGGTGATACCTTCCTTGCCGATGTAAAGAATAGTGTCCATGGTATTGGCCATGCTGCGCAGATTTGCGCGCTGTTTGCTGGTAAGCATGTAGTATCTCCTTTTGATTCAACAAACTGTATGGGCGCGAAAAACACGCCGGAAATCATGTTGTCTGGCGTAGTGGCTGCGGCCACTGGCCGCTTACTCTACAAAGTCGAATTCCATATCAGCGATGGAAATGGTGCTGCCCTCCTGAGCTCCCTTCTGACGCAGCGCATCGATGATGCCCCGGTCGCGCAGGGTGCGATGGAACCAGTTAAGGCTTTCCTCGTCATCGAAGTTGACGCTGTCGATGAAGTGCTGCATGGCCGCGCCTTCCACATAGAAGGTATCGTTCTCACGGCGGATGGTGTAGCTGTCGTCGGGCATCACGCGGTCGACTTCGATCTCTTCCTCTTCAAACACCAGCGGCGGGGGCAGCTCGGGCAGCGTGCGAACCACTTCGTCCAGCAGCTCATTAAAGCCCTTGCGCATAGCGGCGCTTACGACAAAGGTCTTGTAACCCATGTCTTCAAATTTCTTTTTCAGCTCGCTGATCTCTTCGCTGTCGTAGATCAGGTCGCACTTGTTGAGCACCACCAGCTGCGGACGGCCCATGGGCTCGCCATACTTTTCCAGTTCTTCATTGATGATGCGGAAATCTTCCAGCGGGTCGCGGCCTTCGCTGCCGGCGGCGTCCACCACATGCAGCAGAAGACGGGTACGCTCTACATGGCGCAGGAAATCATGACCGAGGCCCACGCCCTCGCTGGCGCCTTCCACCAGACCGGGGATATCCGCCAGCACAAAGTCCATTTCACGGTGTTTGACGATACCCAGATTGGGGGTAAGCGTGGTGAAATGGTAGTTGGCGATCTTGGGCTTGGCAGCGGTAACAGTGGCCAGAATGGTGCTCTTGCCCACGTTGGGGAAGCCCACCAGACCCACGTCCGCAATGGTTTTCAGTTCCAGACGGAACACATACTGCTCGGTCTTGATGCCGGGCTTGGCAAAATTGGGTGCCTGACGGGTGGGCGTGGCGAAATGCTGGTTGCCGTAGCCGCCGCGGCCGCCGCGCAGAAGGATCTTGGTCTGGCCGGGTTCGCTCATATCAGCGACCACAGCGCCGTCCTCGTCGCGCAGGAACACGGTGCCAACAGGAACCTTGATCACCAGGTCCTGACCGCGCTTGCCCTGGCAGCGCTGCGCACTGCCGTCCGCGCCGTTTTCAGCCAGATACTTGGTGTGGAAACGGAAGTCCAGCAGGGTATGCATGTTGGGATCGGCATACAGCACGATGTTGCCGCCGATGCCGCCGTCGCCGCCGTCGGGGCCGCCGTTCTGCACAAATTTTTCGCGGTGGAACGACACGCAGCCGTTGCCGCCGTTACCGGCCTTGGCGGTAATTTTCACTCGATCTACAAAAGATGCCATTGGGTTTCTCCTTATCTTATGCCTGAATGTCAGTCTTCTTTTTGGTGGGCGTAACGACCTTTCCGCCCGCGGCCTTCGCCGCCTTGCACAGGTTGTTCAAAGCGCACGCTTCGCATGCAGGGTTGCGTGCATGGCACACCCTGCGGCCATGGAAAATGAGCCAGTGATGCGCAGCCACCCAGTCCTTTTGGGGAATGGCCTTCTGCAGCTGCCGTTCGGTCTCCTCCACGTTTTTGGCCTGTGCCAGCCCGATGCGGTTGCTGACGCGGAATACATGGGTATCCACCGCGATGGTGGGCACGCCAAACGCATTGGCAAGCACCACATTGGCCGTCTTCTGCCCCACGCCGGGCAGTGCGGTAAGCGCCTTCATGTCGCCCGGCACTTCGCCGCCGTGCAGCTGCATGATGAGCCTGCAGCTTTCCACGATGTTGGACGCCTTGGTCTTGAAGCCGCAGCTTTTCACCATAGGGTACACGTCCTCCACACTGGCGGCGGCCATGCTTTCCACAGTGGGATAGCGTTCAAACAGCGCGGGGGTCACCTTGTTGACCTGCTTGTCGGTGCACTGGGCGGACAGCATCACGGCCACAAGGGTCTCGTAGGGATTGCGGAAGTTGAGCTCCGGACGCGCGTCGGGGTACAGCGCCTCCAGCGTTTCAAGCACCGCCTTGCGGCTGAATCTCATGCGTTTACTCCTTCCTCAGCCGCACAGAGGGCGGCAGGTTGAGGCGCGAAAGGCCCTTGAGGCACAAAAACATCAGCAGTGCCTGCACAGGCGCTTCCACCAGATAGCTGGCGGCACGGGCCGTGACCCAGCCCCAGTAGGTCTTGCTGCCGTACAGCATGCTCAGCCACAGCGAATTGAGGAACAGGTTGAGCACGGTCGCCAGCGCTACAGCAATGATCACCCTCACCACAGACGGCTTCTGGCGGTACAGCGGCAGCGCATACAGCACGCCCACCAGCGCGCTGGTCAGCGTAAAGCCGGGGAAATACGCCCCTGCCGGGAACAGATGCGCGCCGATGAAATCGCCCAGCGCGCCCACGATCAGGCCGCCTGGAACGCCCAAAAGCGCGCCGGCCACAGCCACCGGCAGAAAGCCGAAGTTGAACTGCTTGCCCACAAGCGGCACCTGGGTAAGATTTCCCAGCACCACCTGCAAAGCCACCAGCAGCGCCAGCAGCACGATGTGCTGCGTGGTAAAGAAAACATGCTTCCCGTTTTTGTGCATAACAAAAACCTCCTGTCAAAGTATTGTCGACTCGCAGGAGGCAGCACCAAGACAGCGGGATGCGCCGCAGACACCGCGCCGGAGACCGGCTTCGTTTCATGACAACTCCCCGTTCATGAACACTTAACGCGCGTGCAGCTACTCTGCCCGATACGAATCGCAGGACGTGGTTATTGTACGACGAGAAGCGTGAAAATGCAAGGCTTTCTTCCTTATTTACCAGTCGCAGCCCTCTGTAAGCTGGCCGGCCAGTTTTTCAAGCCCGTGCCGGTCCTTCAGATCAAAGCGCCCCACCACAGGACTGTCGATATCCAGCACGCCGATGAGCCGGTCGTCTTTGATCAGCGGGATCACGATTTCGCTGTTGGACGCGCCGTCGCAGGCAATGTGGCCGGGGAACTGATGCACGTCGTACACCAGCTGCGTTTCAAGCGTTTTGGCTGCCGTGCCGCATACGCCCCTTCCCACCGGAATACGGATGCACGCGGGTTTTCCCTGAAACGGTCCCAATACCAGCATGCCGTCTTTCATCAGATAAAAACCAGCCCAGTTGACGTCCCGAAGTGCATCAAACAAAAGCGCGCTCATGTTTGCCATATTGGGCAGGCTGTCGCGCTCGCCGTCCATCAATGCGGCCAGCTGTGCTGACAAAAGGTCATACAGCTCGTTTTTGTCTTCGGGATAGCCCAGTTCCTGCCACATGTTGGTCAGCTCCTTCAAAATAGTAACAAAATGATTATATCATATTTTTCAGGTTTCGCCACCTTCTGCCCGGGGTATATTAGTATCAACAACGAGAATTGAGGAGGCATTTATCATGGCGCTTGATCCCACTGCATTGTTCAATATTTCCTATGGCCTGTACGTTCTGACTGCCCACGACGGCAGCCGCGACTGCGGCTGCATCGTCAACAGCGTGATGCAGCTGACCGAAACGCCCCTTCGCATCGCCGTAAGCGTGAACCGCAAAAACCACACATGTGAAGCCATTGAGAAGGATGGCCGACTGAACCTGAGCATTCTGAGCGAAGACGCCAAAATGGACGTTTTCACCCGTTTTGGTTTCCAGAGCGGCCGCGACGTGGACAAGTTTGCCGGTCACGACGAGCCTGTCAGCGAAAACGGGCTGCGCTATCTGCCACAGGTTTCCAATGCGCTGATCAGCGCCAATGTGGAGCAGGTCATCGACTGCGGCACACATCTGCTGTTTATCGCCGCCGTTACACAGGCGGAAAAGCTCAGCACCGTGCCCTCCATGACCTACAGCTACTATTTTGCCAACGTCAAGCCCAAAAAGAAGCCGGAAGAAAAGCCCCGTAAAGGCTGGGTGTGCCGCATCTGCGGCTATTTCCACGAAGGCGAAGAACTGCCCGACGATTTCGTCTGCCCCATCTGCAAGCACGGCAAGGACGACTTTGAACCCGTCGGTTTCTGACCCCCTTGCGTTTCGCGTTCAAATGCGGTATGATAAATCTCCACTTTTGGAAAGGAGATCAAAATCATGACTGAAGAACGCAAGAGCATTGAAGAAATGATGGAAGGCACCGAAAAGCCTCAGCGCGACCGCAAGAACTGGGTCGCATTTGTCGAGAGCGACGTGGTGAACTTCCTCACCCTCAACGAGATCGAAAAGATGACCATCGACGACGGCGCCGGCAACAAGGCCAAGCTGACCCGCCGCAAGGACGGCAGCGTATACGTGGAGTGCACCAGCTCCAACGTGCTGTAAAAACACTTCAGCCGCGCAGTTTTTGCTGCGCGGCAGCGTTCTTTCTTTTTGATGCAAAGGAGCCTGTGCGATGAATCACTTTTTTGCCTATCTGGACCGTCTCAAGCTCATCCGCCGCTGGGGACTGATGCGCAACACCGTGCCTGAAAACGACATGGAGCACAGCATGCAGACTGCGCTGATCGCGCATGGGCTGGCCGTGCTTGGCAAAACGCGCCATCAGCGCGACATCGACCCCGAGCGCGTGGTGATGCTTGCGCTGTATCACGACGTGAGCGAGGTCATCACCGGCGATATGCCCACGCCTGTGAAATACAAGTCGCCCATCATTCAGGATGCTTACCGCGGCGTGGAGGAAAAGGCGCGCGAGCAGCTGCTTGCCATGCTGCCGGACGATATGCAGTCTGCCTTCAAGCCCTACATCATTCCCAACGAAAACACCTACGAGTGGCGGCTGGTGAAGGCAGCTGACCGCATCAGCGCCTACCTCAAATGCGTTGAAGAAGAAAAAATGGGCAACCGTGATTTTGCCCATGCCAAGCTCAGCATTCAGGACAGCATCAACCAGAACGTGCTGCCGGAAGTGCATGAGTTCATGCGCGAATTTGTACCCAGCTTCAGCCTGTCCCCCGACGAGCTGAGCCGGCTGTAACTGCAAAAAACGCCCGCTGTTTCAAACAGCGGGCGTTTTGATTTTACAGAAATACTGCCACACACAGCGGAATGGTGAAGATGGCCAGCACATTGCTCACCAGCGCAAGGCCTGCGCCGATTTCGCAGTTTTCGCCGATCAGCTTGGGGAACACAATGGTGTTCAGCCCGCAGGGCATGGCATACTGCATCACAATAGCCAGCACAATCTCGCGGCTGCAGAAGCGCGACACCAGAAACGCCATGCCAAACGGCAGAATGATCAGGCGGATGAGCGTCATCACATACACCATTTTGATCTTCAAAAGCTTGCGCAGGTCAAATTCCGAAATGGCAATGCCGGTAAGGATCATGCTCAGCGGCGCCATGCAGTTGTTCGCACCATCTACCACAGACTGCAGAACCATCGGAATGGGGATGCTCAGAATACCCACCACGCAGCCCAGCATCAGCGCGATCATGACGGGATTGATCAGACGTTTGAGCGTCATTTTCTTGCCGCCGGTCAGCATCCGGTAGCCCTCGGTATAGGTATAGAAGGTCACCGGCAGGTTGAACAGCATCTGGTTGAGCAGCACCGTCTGCCCGTAAAGATTGCCCACCAGCGCCGAACCGATATAGCCGGTATTGGGGATGACCATGGTGTAGCAGTAGATATCCTGCTCATAGGGATTTTTGCTGAACCTGCGTGAAACGACGCGCGCGATGACCGCGACTGCCGCAAGCAGCACTGTCGAAAGCAAAATCGACGCATACTTTTCACTCAGGTAGCTCACGGTGAAGTTGGCTGAAAAGGTCTTGAACACCGTGCACGGAAAGCACACGTATACCTCCAGCGTGGACAAAAGCTTTGCATGCTCCGCCTCGACCAGCCTGCTTTTGGCCAGCACATATCCGATCAGCGCAAAGATCGCAAGAATCGCGACCTGCTGAGCAACGATTGCCGTAAAGATCCCTTCTTTCGTTTATTCGGCGCTTTCTACCGGCAGATGCATATAGCTGTCCGCCTCGTCCCAGTTGACCAGATAGCCTGCGCCATGGGAACAGAACACGCTTCCGGGCGAATTCTGCGTATCCGCGCCGCAGTCGTAACCGCTTTCGGCGATCACCTCATCCGGGTTGTGACACAGATCATAGCCGTCCGGCTGCAGCTGTATGCCGCCCTTGCCGTGGGTGTAAGCGCGCAGTTGAGTGGGATAATCCATAAACGTGCGTACAGGCCCCCGGCCTGCGATGCGTACCTCATCGCCCAGATGCTCCGGCGCATCGTAGCTGCCGCACATGGAAGTGATGTCGGTCATGGCACGGCCCAGGCAATTCGCCGGAACAGTGATCACAAAGCGGTAGAATGGCTCCAGCAGCTGGCAGCGGGTTTTCATCAGTCCCTGGCGGATGGCCCGATAAACTGCCTCGCGGAAGTCGCCGCCCTCGGTGTGTTTCAGGTGCGCGCGGCCTGACAGCAGCGTGAAATGCACGTCCGTCAGCGGCGCTCCGGTCAGCACGCCTTTGTGTATGCGCTCAAACACATGGCTGCGGATCAGGCTTTGATAATTGATGGTCAGATCATCCACATGGCAGCGGCTGTCATAGGTGATGCCGCTGCCGCGCTCGCCGGGGCGCATGAGCAGATGCGCTTCGGCGTAATGCCTGAGCGGCTCATAATGCCCGCAGCCCACAACAGGCTGGGCAATGGTTTCCTTGTACAGAACCAGCGGCGGCAGAAAGCGCACCTTCATGCCGAAGCGGTTTTCCATCAGCTGGGTCAGCACCTCGGTCTGCACGGTACCCATCACCTGCACGTTGACGGCGCTGTACGCCGCGTCCCAGGTGACAGAGAGCATGGGTTCCTCGTCCTCCAGAATGCGCAGCTTTTCCAGCAGAATGGCTGGAGCCGTACCTGCTGGAGGTTCCACCCTTGCCGTCAGCACCGGAGAAATGTGCATCGAAAGGCTTTCGGCGATCGTATCGCCGATGATGCGGTCGCCGCACCGGGGCGACGCCAGCCCTGTCACGCCCACTGCATCGCCTGCACGGGCCTCGTCCACGGCGATATAGCTGCCGCCGCGGTACAGGCGGATCTGATGCACCTTTTCCACCTGGTCGCCAAAGCGAAACGCGTCACGGGCACGCAGCACGCCGCCCTTGAGTTTGAGATAGACTACGCGGTCGCCGTTTGGTTCGCGGCGCACCTTGTACACCAGCGCGTCCAGCTGCTGCGAAATATCCGTCTCAAAATCCGCCAGATTGGAAAGCGCGCTGAGCAGTTCATCAACGCCGCTGCCGCTGAGGGCTGCGCCGCTGAGCACCGGAAAACCCTTTCCTGAGGCAAACAATGCACGCAGTGCCTGCCAGGCATCTGCTTCATCCGCTTCACCCAGCAGATAGCGTTCGCAGAAATCGTCATCCAGCACCGCCAGCTGCTCAGCGTCAGGGTTGCCGTCTGTGATGTCCACCATGGTGTCGCTCAGCCTTGCAGCGATCTGCTGCCGCAGCTTTTCTGCGTTATAGGACGCCAGGTCGGTCTTATTGATAAAAAATACCGTCGGCACGTGGTAGCGCTGCGCCAGTTCAAACAGCGCCACGGTATGCGCCTGCACGCCGCTGCCGCCGTCGATGATGAGCACCGCCATATCCAGCGCTGTCAGCGCGCGCTCCGCCTCGGCGGCAAAGTCGACGTGACCGGGCGTGTCGATCAGTGTAAAGCGCCGTCCGTCCAGTTCAAACCACGCCTGATCGCTGAAGACGGTAATACCGCGCGCGCGTTCGATCGCGTCCGTATCAAGCGCGGTGTCGCCATGATCCACACGGCCCAGCGCACGGATCGCGCCCGTGCGGTACAAAATCTGCTCCGACAGGGTGGTCTTGCCGGCGTCCACGTGTGCCAGAATGCCAAGTGTGCGCGAAATTGGCATAGCTGCTCATCTCCTTTGGCAGATGATAACATAAAACCGCCGCAGCCTTCAAGACTGCGGCGGCCGCATTCGTAGCTTATCTTGCAGCCATACGGATGATCTGCTGCATGCTGTTCCACTTTTCTTCCATATCCTGCACCAGCTTCATCTGGGTGCGGCAGCGGTCCAGGTTCTGGCCCGGGCGGTCGGTATGGAAGTAAACGTCGCCGTTGAGGTAGTCGGTCAGGAAGCGCACGCCGCATTCCAGCGTGATGGTCTTGGCGCCCAGCGCCAGCGTTTCGATCTCGTTGCGGGTCAGGCTGGTGCCGCAGGTGCTGAGGTAGCCGTCAGCATAGGCCTCAAACAGATCCAGCGACAGCGATACCTTGCTCAGATCCTGCTCGTCCTCCGCACAGGTGGATGCGCCGCCACGGATGGCGTCGCCAAAGTCGGTAACGGAAAGACCCGGCATAACGGTATCCAGATCGATGATGCACAGCGGCAGATGCAGCGTTCGGTCGAGCATGACGTTATCCAGCTTGGTGTCGTTGTGGGTCACGCGCAGGGGCAGTTCGCCGCGCGCAAGCATCTGCTGGATCATGCCGGCCTCCTCGGCGCGCAGCATGAAAAAGCTCAGCTCATACTGCACCTCATGCAGACGGCCTGCGCGGTTTTCACGGATAGCCTGCCTGAGCTGCTCGTAACGGTTGGGCGTGTCGTGGAACTGCGGAATGGTCACATTCAGCGTTTCGGCAGGGAAATCCGCCAGCTGCTTCTGGAAGCGGCCGAACGCCTCGCCGGCGCGGCGCATGTCCTGCGCGCTTTCGGGAAGTTCCAGACATACGCTGGAGGTGACGAATTCATACATGCGCCAGTATTCGCCCTCTTCAGTGGTCAGATAGGGCTTGCCGTCGACGGTCTCCACCAGTGTAAGCACATGGCGCGGGTCGGGGTCCTGACGGCGCAGATGCTCCGTCACGGCGATGATGTTGGCCATCAGGCCGGGTACGTCCTCAAAGACGTGGGTATTGATCTTTTGCAGAATGTAGGCATGCGGCATATCCGTCAGCAGCAGATAAGTGTTGTTGATATGGCCGTGACCATACGGCTGGCAGTACACAGGCGTTCCTTCCAGCACAAATTGACGGTAGACGCGTTCCATAAGCATGGCCTCCAGTATTTTGATGATGTTTTAGCAAGAAAAACGAAATTCGTCTGCAAATATCATACCACACATTGGAAATGGTTTCAAGCGTGCTTTACCATTTCGACAAGCTTTGCCACGGTCTGCTCCACATCCAGCCCGTCGGTCTCCAGCACCACGTCGGCGCAACGGTAGTAGAACGGCTGACGGTAGTCGTACAGGTCGCGCAGGGTCTGCCCCTTTTTCATGGCGATGCCGCGCGTTTTAATGTTGCTCAGCCGCTCTTCAATCGCCTCATATCCCAGATGGATGAACACCACCAGCCCCGTCTTTTTCAGGTGTTCCATGGCCTTTTCCTCCAGCGCGACCGAACCGCCGGTGGCGATGACCGTGTTTTCAAAAGACAGGCCGCAGATGCAGTCCTCCTCCACCTGAGAAAAGCCCTCCGTGCCCAGTTCGTCCACCATCTGCTGCAGCGGCTTGCCTGCCTTTTCCTGAAGGCTGAGGTCCGTATCCACAAAATTCATCATCAGAGCCTTGGCCGCCAGCACACCGATGGTGCTTTTGCCGCAGCCGGGCATGCCTACCAGAACGATATTGCGCATATTGCGCACCCTCTTTCGCTATTTTACCCGTCCATTATACCACACAAGGCCAATCTGTGGTATAATCCCTGTGAGATTCCGAAAAACCGGGAGGTTTCCATGGCAAACGTTTATCTGGTAAACAACAGGGAACAGCGCGTACACAACGGTCATCCGTGGGTGTTCCGCAGCGATATCGACCATGTGGAGGGTGCGCATCAGCCGGGCGGCGTGGTGCGTGTGCTCAGCAGCCGCCACAAATTTCTGGGCATGGCCATTTACAACCCGGCCTCGCAGATCAGTCTGCGCATGCTCAGCCGCCGCGATGAAAGTATTAACAGCGCGTGGATCCGCAGCCGCGTCAAGCGCGCGGTGGACTACCGCCGTCACTTTGCCGACCTGAAAAGCTGCCGCCTGATCTTTGCAGAAAGCGATGGTCTGCCCGCCGTGATCGCCGACGCATTCGGCGACGTGATCGTGCTGCAGGTGCTGTGCCTTGGCATGGAGCGTTTCAAGCAGGACATCGTCGACGCGCTGGTGGACGAGCTGCATCCCATGGGCATCTGGGAGCGCAGCGACGTGCCTGTGCGCGAGCTGGAGGGCATGGAGCAGACCACCGGTCTGCTCTACGGTGAAGTGCCCGACAAAATTGAAATGATCGAAAACGGCGTGCATTTCTGGGTGGACGTCAAGGAAGGCCAGAAGACCGGCTTCTTCCTGGATCAGAAGGAAAACCGCGCCGCCATCGCGCCTTTTGTGAAGGATGCGCGCGTGCTTGACTGCTTCACCCATACCGGCAGCTTTGCGCTGCACGCGGGTCATTATGGCGCGAAGGAAGTCATCGGCGTGGACATCAGCGATTTTGCCTGTGAATGCGCCACCGAAAACGCCCGTCTCAACGGTCTGGAAAACACCGTGCGCTTTGAATGCGCCAACGCGTTTGACTATCTGCGTGCCGCTCAGGATGCGCATGAACAGTTTGACGTGGTCATCCTCGACCCGCCAGCCTTCACCAAGACCCGTTCTGCCGTGGAGGGCGCTCTGCGCGGCTACAAGGAGATCAACCTGCGAGGCATGAAGCTGGTCAAAGACGGCGGCTTCCTCATCACCTGCTCGTGCAGCCAGCACGTTACGCCGCCGCTGTTTCACAACATGCTGCTGGATGCGCAGAAGGACGCGCGCGTGCAGCTGAGGCAGATCGAATGGCGCACGCAGGGCCGCGACCATCCCATCCTGCCCGCTTCTCCCGAAACGCAGTATCTCAAGTGCGGCATCTACCAGGTATTCAAGTAAAAGGAGATCCATCATGCAATGGAGCATCATCCGTCAGCGGCTGACAGCTGACCGCCGTCTGACCGTCTGCTGCGCAATGCTTGGCGCGCTGTTTTCCGCCGTGACCGTTACAGGCTGCGAGCTTCGCAAATACGGCGTTTTCCGCGCAGGCTGTCTGCTGCCCGGTATGGCAATATTTGTGCTGCTTGGCGTGCTGTTTTTCGCTTTGGCATTCGCGCTGTTTTCGCTGTGCGATCTTCAGCGTGCCCGCGAGTTCAAACCAGAACGCCTTCTCAGCCGCATCAGCGGCAACGGCTTTCTGATTTTCCTGCTTTTGTGCGCCTGCTGGATTCCGGTATGGCTGGCCTTCTGGCCGGGCAACTTTTCCGCTGACTCGCTCACGCAGTTTTATTCCTATTACAACGAAGAACCCTATGCCCATCACCCGCTTGTGCATACGGCACTTTTGGGCTTTTGCATGATGCTGGGCATCGACCTGCATCCTGAAGGCTATGCTACATGGGGCCTTGCCATCTATTGCGGCGTGCAGCTGGTGCTGCTGGCTGCATGCATTGCCTATGCCTGCTGGTGGATGAAGCGCCGCCGTGTGCCTGTATGGGCAAGGCTTGCGGTCACGCTGCTGTTTGCGCTGTGCCCGTTCTATACGCCATGGGTCTTCTGCGCGCAGAAGGACGTGCTGTTTGCCGCGCTGGTCACGGTGTTCTGCCTGCAGCTGGCCGATTTGTGGAAATACGGCATGAAGCCCGTTCGGCTCATCTTTTTCATTCTGATCGGCGTGCTGATGATGCTTCTGCGCAACAACGGCGTATATGCGCTGGCGCTGCTTCTGCCCTTTGGCATCTGGTGGGCCAAGGGCCGCCGCATCCGCATGGGCGCGCTGCTGGCCGTATGCATGGCGCTATATCTGGCTGTCAACGGTCTCATGATCAGCAAAATGGAAGCCACCACCGGCAGCAAAGTCGAGATCCTTTCCATCCCCCTGCAGCAGATCGCGCGTACGCTGCGCGACGATCCGGCCGCCATCGAACTGGATGAAGACGGCGTGCTGGAAACCCTGTACGGCGAAAACGATTTGGCCGGGCTGTATCATGCGCAGATCGCCGACCCTGTCAAATGGGCCATCGACTACGACCTGCTGGATGAAAACATCCCCTCTCTGCTGAAGCTGTGGGCGCGCATGGGCGTGGGGCATCTGAAAACCTATGTGGAAGCCTTTATGGTGCAGAACCTGCCCTACATTCTGCCCTATTCGGACATGCTGTACAACTTCGATATGACCGTCCACCAGATCGACTACTTCCCCATTGAGCAAAACTCGCTGCTGCCGGAACTCAACAAAATCTACATGGAGTATGACAAAACACTGTCCTTCATGGGCATCCCCGGCACACGCCTGCTGAGCGAGCCTGCATTCTTCGTATGGCTGTGCGTAGCCGGTCTGGCCTATGCGCTGTGCCGCCGCGAGTACGGCCTGACGGCTGCATTCGGCATGCTGCTTGCAGTATGGTTTACCTGCCTGCTGGGGCCTGTGGCCATCATGCGCTATGTGCTCAGCCTCTATTACGCCGTGCCTGTATTGTGGGGCTGCCTGCTGATTCCCGGAGGTTTTGAACGCCGATGAAGAAAAAATGGTTATGGGCTGATCTGCTGTGGCAGAGCGTGCTTGGTGTGCTGGCCTTCTGGGTGATCTACCGCTTTGCCGACGGCACTACGCCGCTGAGACCCAACGAATATCATTGGGATTCAGCATTGTTTCAGGCCGTGGGCAAGCTGTGGGCAGACGGGCTTACGCCTTACCGCGAGGTGTTTGACCACAAAGGCCCGCTGCTGTTTTTGATCCAGAAGATCGCCTATCATTTCCCGCAGCCTCGTATGGCGCTGTATGTGATCGAAAGCCTGTTTGTAAGCGCATCGCTGTGGCTTGGCTATCACACTCTGCGACTGAAAATGAAGCTGTTTTTCGCCTTTCTGGGCACTGTGCTGATGCTGGCCTTCTGGCTGCCCTTGATGGAATACGGCAATCTGTGTGAAACCTACAGCATGCCGTTTCTGATGCTGCCGCTGCTTTTGCAGCTGCGTTATTTCAAAGATGGCCAGGCGAAGCATCCGCCCCTGTACGCGCTGATCTACGGCCTGTGCTTTGGCGCAAACATGATGCTGCGCCCCAATAACGGTCTGTTCACCGCCATCATCACGCTGATGATCACCATTGAACTTCTGTGCCGCAGGCAGTGGAAAAACATCCTGTGCAATGCCTGTATGCTCATCATGGGCGTACTGGCGGCAGTGCTTCCGTTCATTGCGTATTTCTCTTACCGCAAGGCAATGGTGGACTTCATCTATGCCACATGGACGTTCAACCTGATCTATGCGGAAAGCCTTGAACTGTCGCTGCAAAGTCTGCGCAGTGTGCTGGCGTTCATCACCCCTTCGCTGGTGTGCATGTTCCTGAGCGTTTGCGCGCTCATCCGCAGGCGTTTCACCGCAGCAGCCGTGCTGCTTCTGTCAGGCGTCGGCACGGTCCTGATCACCATCAGCGGTATCGGCTATGCACACTATTTCATGCTGCACGTACCGCTGATCGCGCTTGCGCTGTACTTCGGCTGTGAACTGGCCGAAAGCAACCGCAGTTGGCAGGTACTGATGGCGCTGACCTGTGCAGCGTTCACGCTGTTCACGCTGCGCACTACGCTACCTATCGCCAAAGCTGAGTACCTGACCGCGCCAACAGCGGAAGAGATCGCCCATGAACAGGCATACAACGACATGGTTGCAGCCATCGCACAGACCATCCCGGCAGACGAGCATGATGACATAGCGGCCGCAGGACTTGCAGCGGTGGATGTAGAAATGTTCCTCAATACCGACTTCCGTCCTGTCAGCCCCTACTGCTTCCTGCTGGAATGGCATTCCAGAGCCGACAGTGCCATCCGAAATGACTATATCGAAACATTGAAACACTATACCAAGTGGGTCATTCTGCGGGTGGATCAGGTTGGCGAGCAGGTCATGCACACGCTCAACACCCGTTTTGATCTTCACTCCACCTACGAATACGACGGCATTGAATACCGGCTGTATCGGCGCAAATAATAACAAAAACCCGGCGTTCCCTCACATAGGGGAACGCCGGGTTGATTTTTGGTGTGATCAGAAGGCCATCTTGCTCTGCAGGTAGGCAGGCAGGTCGGCGATGGCAACGCGCTCCTGAGTCATGGTGTCGCGGTCACGCACGGTGACAGACTGGGTCTCTTCGGTCTCGAAGTCGACGCAGATGCAGTACGGCGTGCCGATCTCGTCCTGACGGCGATAACGCTTGCCGATGGAGCCGGTCTCGTCATAGTCGACCATGAAGTGCTTGGCAAGGCCCTCGTAGATCTCGGTGGCCAGGCCGCCCAGCTTGTTCTTCTGCAGGGGCAGCACAGCGCACTTGTAGGGCGCCAGCGCGGGATGGAAATGCATGACGTTGCGCACATCGCCGCCTTCGAGCTCCTGCTCTTCGTAGGCGTTGCACAGGAAGGCCAGCACCATGCGGTCGACGCCCAGAGAGGGCTCGATGCAGTAGGGGATGAACTTCTCGTTGGTCATGGGATCCATGTACTCCATGCTCTTGCCGGAGTGCTCCTGATGCTGGGTCAGGTCGTAGTCGGTGCGGTCAGCAATGCCCCACAGCTCGCCCCAGCCGAAGGGGAACAGGTACTCGAAGTCGGTCGTGGCCTTGGAATAGAAGGCCAGCTTCTCAGGCTCGTGGTCGCGCAGGCGCAGGCTCTCTTCCTTGATGCCAAGGCTCAGCAGCCAGTCCTTGCAGAAGGTGCGCCAGTAGTTGAACCATTCGAGGTCCTCACCGGGCTTGCAGAAGAACTCCAGCTCCATCTGCTCGAACTCGCGCACGCGGAAGATGAAGTTGCCGGGGGTGATTTCGTTGCGGAAGCTCTTGCCGATCTGAGCAATACCGGCGGGCAGCTTCTTGCGGGTAGCGCGCATCACGTTCTGGAAGTTGACGAAGATGCCCTGAGCCGTTTCAGGACGCAGGTAGATCTCGTTGGTGCTGTTTTCAGTCACGCCGGCATGGGTCTTGAACATCAGGTTGAACTGACGGATGCCGGTGAAATCCTTCTTGCCGCAGGTGGGGCACACGATGTCGTGCTCGTTGATGTAGGCTTCCAGCTCAGCGTTGGTCCAGCCGTCGCCGGTCTCAGCGCC
>JAFULL010000097.1 GCA_017473345.1 Clostridia bacterium
AGATCCGCCCCACCGATACCGTCATCCTTTCCGCGCACCCCATCCCCGGCAACGAAAAGCCCGGTGCGCGCGTTATCAACCAGCTCTACCGCTGCGGCGCGAACGTGATCTACGGACAGCTGGGCGAGGTGCACGTTTCCGGCCACGCCTACCAGGAGGAAATCAAGCTGCTTCATGTGCTGACCAAGCCGAAGTACTTTATCCCCATCCACGGCGAATACGCCAAGCTGTGGCAGCATGCTGAGCTGGCCGATACCCTCGGCACGCCCAGCGAGAACATCGTGATTCCCGAGATCGGCCAGGTCATCGAAATGAGCGAGGACTCCCTTGCCATCGTGGGCGAGGTGCCCACCGGCGGCGTGCTGGTGGACGGCCTTGGCATCGGCGACGTGGGCAACGTGGTGCTGCGCGACCGCAAGCACCTCAGCCAGGACGGCCTGATCATCGTGGTGATGGCCATCGACCGCGACAACGGTACGCTGATGTCCGGCCCGGATATCATCAGCCGCGGCTTTGTGTATGTGCGTGAAAACGAAGACATCATCGAATGCAGCCGCGAGCTGGCGCGCTCCATCGTGCTGGGCTACGGCCGTCTGGACGGCAGCGAATGGCAGAACCTGAAAAACCGCCTGAAGGATGAGCTGCACCGCTACATCTTTGACAAGATCAAACGCAACCCCATGATCCTTCCCATCATCCTCGAGATCTGATGAATATGCAAAACGAGCGTCGGAAACATCCGGCGCTCGTTTTTTTGTTTTTCGTGGCAACCCAGCAATTCACGCTTCCTTCACGCCGGGAACGGGCAGAGTGTAGAGCAGGCCCAGATCCCACAGCATGGTGCTGGACAGATACTTGTCGCGGATGTCGCGCGAACCGCGCAGACCATCGATGGTGTCCTGATCGTTCACGCCGATATCGCCCGGCAGCATGGGCATGCCCAGCTGCTCCATCAAAGCAGCGATGTCCTGCGTGGGCGGCAGTTCCTCGTCCACGATTTGAAGGATCTTGTCCCAGTTTTCAAGGGTGCGTTCCAGACGCACAGCGTGTTTCTGCGCGCTGTTCTTCTCCTCACGCTCCGCCTGCTCGATCACCGCCTCCGCCGCCTTGCCAAACACCCGGCGGGTGTGGCTGCGCCACAGTTCCTCGTCGAAGGTTGCAATGAACTTCTGCGCCGTTTCGCGGTCAGGCTTCATCTGACGCAGCTGGTCGTAAATGCGCAGGGTCAGCAGCGTGCCCACGCCCACCTGAATGCCGTGGCGCTCATAGGGCTTGCCGCGGTCGAGGGCCATCATCTCCCACAGATGGCTGAAATAGTGCTCCAGGCCGGAAGCCGGGCGGGAGATCTCGGCAAAGGCCATCGCCACGCCGGACAGCACCAGGCCCTTCACCACCGCCTCGATGGTGTCCGGGTCGCGCTCCATCAGACGGGGCGCAGCATCCACGATCTGCTTCAGCGACGCGCGCATCAGGCCCGCGATGTTTTCGCAGTAGTATTCATCGATGATCAGATTGGAAATGCGCCATTCGCAGATGGACACATACTTGGCCAGCATATCGCCCAGACCCGCCCACAGCATGCGCTCAGGCGCCTGTGCCATGATATCGATGTCAGCGATGATGGCAGCAGGACAGGCATTGTACAGCGTGACCTTGATGCGGTTGCGGATCATGGAGGAGGAGTTGGACGCATAGCCGTCCATGGAGGGCGCGGTGCCCACCACCATCGAAGGGATGCCGATGGCATGCGCCAGCACCTTGCAGCAGTCGTTGATCACGCCGCTGCCGATGGCCAGCGCCACGTCACAGCTGCGGTCAAAGGCCATGGTCAGGCAGCCCACGGCGTACTCGTCCGGCTCGATCTCGTCATAGGGGAACTCATACAGCACATAGGGGATGTCGGCTTCGTCCAGCACCGCCTTCACCTGCGCCCATGCGGCCTTTTTGGTGTTGTGATCGCACACGATAAAGGGCTTCTTTTTGCCAAGCTTTTCAAGCGCTTCGGGCAAAAAGCGCACAGCGCCGCGCTCCACCTTCAGGTATTTCAGTCCCGCACCGTGATGACGGCCGCATTCGCAGTCCCATCCGCCATCCTTGAGGATCTCATCCAATGTCATATCAGCAAAGGCTTTCATGGGTATTCTCTCCTTTGTGCTTCGTGGCGGCAGGGCCGCTCTTTTTTTCATTATAGTCTCCCCCGCCGTTTCGTCAAGCCTTGACGAAGCCAAAAGGAAAACGTACAATCAAAATACCTCGTCAATCAGGAGGACTGAAATGGAACTGATCCGCCAGTTGGAGCAGCTTGCTCCCTTCAATGAAGAAGAAGCCCGCGACCGCGATCTTATCATCGAATGTCTGCGACGCGAGCCGGATGTTTTTACCCGCGCCAACGCCCTTGCGCACATGACGGCCTCGGCATGGATCGTCAACCGCGACCGCACGAAGGTACTGATGGCCTACCATAATCTGTACGATTCATGGGCGTGGCTGGGCGGACATGCAGACGGCGACGAAGACCTGCTGCGCGTGGCTATGAAGGAAGCGCGCGAGGAAAGCGGGCTTGCAAATATTGTTCCCGTGACGGAGGCCATTTTTTCCGCCGAGTCGCTGCCGGTGTTCGGGCATTTCAAGCGCGGCGTGTATGTGCCGTCGCACACGCATCTGAACGTGACCTATCTTTTGCAGGCGGATGAAACGGAAATCACACACATCAAGCCTGATGAAAACAGCGGCGTCAAATGGTTTGCTCTTGACGAAGCGCTCGCCGCCGTCAGCGAGGACTGGATGCGCGAACATATTTATGAAAAGCTGAATGCAAAACTGCGTGCGCTGATTTGAGCGCACGCAGTTTGTTTATTTCTTTTTGCCATACAGAATGGGTTTGGCGCATTTTTCGCTGAACAGCGAGATCAGCGGCCCCATGCAGAAGGCCGTCAGCACCGTGCCCACGCCCGGCAGGTAACCAAACAGCCAGCCCACCGCCACGCAGATCAAATCGGTCGCGATGCGGATAAAACGAAACGGCGCAATCTTCTTTTCTGCCAGAAACAGCGCCACCGCATCATAGGTGGATACGCCCAGATCCGCCGTGATATACAGCGACGAGGCAAAGCACAGCGTTACCATGGCAAACACGATGTACCCGATGCGCATGGCCATTGTAGGCTCGCCCAGCAGCGCCACGATGGCCTGCTCGGAAAACTCAATGAAGTAGCCCAGCAGAAACAGGTTAATAAAGGTCGTGATGCCGATATAGCGGCGGTAGCACACAAAGGCAACGGCCAGCAGCGCAATGTTGATAAGCATATACAGCGTGCCAAACGAGATGGGGATCACCTGATGCAGGCCGTTGCACAGGCTCTGGAACGGGTCCACACCAAAGGCGGCCTGCTTGAAAAACGCGACGCATACGCCGCTGATACATACGCCCGCGAGGGTCATCAGCACCCTGCGGCGCTGAAGGCCGGGCTTGATCCACGGCAGAATGGTTTTCTGAACAGCATTCATCATTCCAAAAAATCCTTCCATATATTTTGCACGCATCTTAACATGTGCACCTGCCGCCTGTCAATCCTGTTACATGTACAAAACCGGGCTTTTGCCGATGGAAAAGCTGTGATATAATACCCCCTGACTGACACACAGGAGGAATGCCCTTGTCTACCATCACACGCCGCCTGCTGGCGGTATTGCTTTGCCTTTGCCTCACCCCCGCTTTTGCCCAGGAGGAAGAGGCCGCGCCCATCACCCTTCTCAGCCAATCCCACACTTCGCGCACTGCATCCGGCGTACGGGTAAGCGGCATGCGCGCGGAGGTTGATTTTGAGTATCTCAAAACCCTCAACCCCGACTGCGTGGGCTGGCTGTATCAGGAGTCATCCGCTCTGAGCTACCCCGTGATGCAAAGCATCGATAACGAATGGTACCTCACCTACGGCTTTGACAACGGCAAGCTCAACGACAAGGGCATGGCTGTGCTGGACGTAGCATGCAGTGCTGATTTTTCCGATAACGTTTTGTACCTGTTCGGCAGCGGACGCGAGGGCAGCTGCTTTGAAACGCTCAACAACTACACCGATCCCCTCTATGCCATTGCAAATCCGTCCCTGCGGCTGCTCACGCCAGGCGGCGATTATCATGCCGATATTTTTGCATGCCTCATCACCAAGCAGAACGACAACAGCAGCTGGCGCGTGCCGGAGAGCGACTTTCAGTCCTGGCTGGACGGCGTGCTGGCGGCAAGTACCTTTGTGTCCGGCAAGGCGGTTCAGCCCAAACAAGGCGACAAGCTGCTGGTGATCGTCGTCAACAACAAAAACGCGCGCCGCAGGGTACTGCTGTGCCGCCTCTGCCCCATCGAATACAATACCAGCGCCAGCTGCGACCTGGTCAAGCAGCCGCTGGATCTGAAGGAAACCCAAAACGGCATGATGCAGGTAGGGCCTTTGGGCGAATACATGGTGTATGCGCAGAACGACCCCATCTTTGACCGCATGCGCTACGAAAGCGAGCTTAACCCCACCTTCCGCGTTTTCGGCGGCGGCGGCTGCGGCCCCACGGCGGCGGCCATTGCCATTGCCAACGTGGTGGACAAGGAAGATCTGCCCAAGCTGCGTCAGCACAGCAAAAACGGTATGGGCACACTGTTTTGTGCCTGTTCGGTCAACCGGGTGTACTGCTCGCACATGCACCCCGCCTACCTGCTTGAAACCCCCGACGAATACCTGCGCTATCTGCCCGTTGCCATGGCGGACTTCGCCACCGGCAACAACGAATGGAGCGACGTTGCCCGCCGCGCAGGCGCAACCGGCACCAGCATGAAATTTTTGAATCTGGTGTGCGATATCTACGGTCTTGAGCGCACCACCGTCAAAAATCTCACCGAGGGACTTGAAAAAATGAAAGCCCTCACCGGGAAAGCCGTGATGGTATGCACAGCGCTGCGCAAAAGCCCATTCACCAATTCCAGCCACTTTGTGGTGGTGGCCGGCACGGATGATGAGTACTTCTACGTGCTGGACCCCTGGCGGCGCGACGACTACAAAAAGACCGACGCACGCGGCATTCTGGAGCTGCTCACCCCGGGTGTTACGCGCATTAAGCTGGAGCATTCAGGTCTGAGTGATCTCAGTCCCGTATACATCATTGAAAACCCGGCTCGCTGAAATGCGAAAGGATGATCCCATGAACCGCATCAAAGACATTTTCCGTTCGGACAGCAAGTACAAACCCCTCTTGATTTCCTTCATTATCACGGGTCTTTCCTACGGCCTGTACAAGGGCATGCTTGACAACTATCTGGCCGAGGTCGTCCACATGGGCGAAATGCAGCGCGGCGTGACCGAATTCTTCCGCGAGCTGCCGGGTGTGCTGCTGGTGGTGATCCTCGCCATCTTTTTCACCCGTTCGGCAGAGAGCCTTTACAAAATGGGCATCTCCATCATGCTGCTGGGCATGGTGATGCACCTTGTGCTGCCTCCCACGCAGGTGCTGACCACGCTTGCCATCTGCACCTATTCTTTGGGCGAGCACATCCAGTACGGCATGAAAAGTTCGCTGATGATGAGCTATTCCAACGAAGGCCGCGGCGGCGAGGCGCTGGGTGTGCAAAGCGCCACCGGGCAGATCGGCAACCTGACGGGCTATGTGGTGGTCATGCTGGTGTTTGCAGCCTTTGCCGGCCGGCAGACCTATCAGATGATGTTTGGCGCCGCAGCCGTGTTGGCCGCCGTGAGCATGCTGTATTCCCTGCGCATCACCGGCAGCAGCCAGACGGATGAAACCAAGCGCCGCTTCTACTTCCACCGCAAGTACAGCAAGTACTACATGCTGGAAATGTTCTACGGCGCGCGCAAGCAGGTGTTTTTCACCTTCGGCCCCTATGTGCTCATCCTGTTCTATCAGGCCAATGCAGCCGTCATCAGCCTGCTGTTCGCCATCTCCTCCATCGCTTGCTTTATTTTTTCCCCCATCGTGGGGCGCATCATCGACAAACTTGGCTACAAGGTGGTCATGGTGACTGACACGCTGCTGCTGGTCATCGTGTGCATGGCGTACGGCTTTGCGCACCACCTGTTCCCCATGCCTGTGGCCTTTGTCATCTGCTGTGTCAGCTATGTGCTGGATTCGGTCATCTCGCTGGCCTCCATGGCCTCCAACGTTTATGTGCGCGACCTGTCCGACAGTCAGGAGGAAATGAAAGCCACCATCTCCACCGGCGTTTCCATCAACCATGCCATCACCATTTTCATCGCCCTTTTCGGCGGCTGGATCTGGGAAGCGCTGGGCATTGAAACGCTGTTCATGCTCTCAGCCGTATTGGGACTGTGTAACAGCGCCTATGCCCTGACCATCAAAACCAAAAAGAACCTGGCTGCTTAAACAGCCAGGCGCATATGAAAACAGCCTCCACATCAGTGGAGGCTGTTGATTTCTTAGTACTGGTTGCGGTTGCGCTCGAAGCACTCACGGCAGTACACAGGACGATCGCCCTTGGGCTGGAAGGGCACCTGGGTGGTGGCGCCGCAGCCGTCGCAGATCACTTCGTAGTACTGACGCTCG
>JAFULL010000098.1 GCA_017473345.1 Clostridia bacterium
CAGCTGCCTGTATGCGCAGGCCCAGTGCATCAGCGCAGGCCGCACGGCCAGCCTGTACCGCGTGGACGTATATGACGAGCGTCGCAAACTGGTGGCCTATGCCACGTTTACGGGTTTTCGCGTGCAGTGATGAAAAACGTGAACATGCGGTGAACTTCTTGCAAAAGCCTTGCCGAAAACAGCGTCATCAGGTATAATACTCAGAGTGTTCGTTTTCAAAATACCCTTATGATTGGAGAGACTTCTTATGCGCAAGCGTATGCTTCTGGCTCTGGTACTGGTTCTGGCCATGGTGGTCAGCAGCGGCTGTTCCCTCATCGTGAAGGATGAAGCCGTTGACCGTGCGACTCCCATTATTGAGGTGATGGGCCGCACCTTTACCAAGGGCGAGGTTCAGGAACAGATCGAATACATTCATGACTACTACGAGTCCATGTATTCTTACTACGGCATGAGCTATGACCGTACCGCCGCTGAGACCATCGAAACGGCCCGTACCTCTGCCATCGACAGCATGGTTTACGAGGCAGTTGTCACTGCCAAGATGGCTGAGGGTGGCTATGACCAGCTGACTGCCGAAGAACTGGCCGAGATCGAGGCCAAGGTGGAGGAAGACTATCAGGTTTACTATGACAGCGTTGAGCTGTTCTCCTTCTCCGGCAGCGACCTGACCGGCGAAGAACTGGAAAAGGCCATCGTGGAAGAAATGGCCGTTCAGGGCTATCCCACCAAGGAAGAACTGCTGGAGTCTGAAAAGCTGACGCTGGCTGAGAACAAGCTGTTTGAAGACGTGGTGAAGGACGTTGCCATCAGCGACGAGGAATTCTCCACTGAATATCAGCTTCGCGTGGAAGCCGCCAAGAACAGCTACGAATCCATGGCCTCCAGCTACAGCACTGACCTGACCAACGGCGCTACCATCTACTACACCCCCGCCGGATACCGCATGGTCAAGCACATCCTGATCGGCTTTACCGATGAGGACAGCGCCGCCATCTCCGACCTGGAAAGCCAGATCGCCGTGAAGAAGAACGCTGCGCTGGTTGCCGAGGATGACGCCGCCAAGGAAGCCGCCAATGCCGAAGCTGCCGAGCTGGAAACCCAGCTGGAAGCCGCCAAGGCTACCGCTTATGCCAACATTCAGCCCACCGTGGATGAAGTGGCTGCCAAGATCGCTGCCGGCGAAGATTTCGACGCTCTGATCGAGCAGTACAACACCGACCCCGGCGCTGCCACCAACCCCGACGGCTATGCCGTCAGCGCTGCCAGCACCAACTGGGTGGCGGAGTTCCAGGATGCTTCCATGGCTTTGGCCAATGTGGGTGATGTGTCCGAGGCTGTGAACACCGAGTACGGCGTGCACTTCATCAAGTATGCCAGCGACGTGGCCGAGGGCCCTGTGGCTGAGGCGGATGTGAAGGACGCTCTGGTCAGCGAGCTGCTGACCACCAAGCAGAACGCTCTGTACAACAGCACTGTCGATCAGTGGATTGCTGACGCTGATGCCAAGATCTACACCGATCGTCTTAACTGATTTGAACGGAAACAAAAACAGGGACGCCATTTTACGGCGCCCCTGTTTTTTAGTTCTGCTGCTGGGCAAACTGGTTTTTGACCTTGGCGATCTGCTGCTGATCAGCCTGCTCATTCTGATACCAGCCCTGCGCGCTCATTTTCTGATAAATGCCATCCTGCATGCACAAACTCTGCTGCAGCGCTTCGTCAAAGGCGTTGTTCACGTTCTGGGTAGCGCTTTCGATCGCACCGTGCAGATACAGGTCACAGGCGCCCTTGGTGGTCAGCAGCAGGTTTTCCATAATCTTTTCGTCGTTCATTGGGCATGCCTCCTTACATCAGCTGATACAGCTTGTTAAACAGCTGCTGGTGCTGCTGGGCAAGCTGGTTGGCGTAGTTGCGCAGCTCGGGGTTTTGCAGCGCCTGCGCAGCCTGCTGACACTGCGTTTTGAGAAATGCTTCGTGGCTGAGGGCGTCCTGAATGTACATGAGTTCCTTGGGACTCATTTTGATCACCTCCACCCGTACCATGCCCGTTTGAAGGAAAAAATATGCGCCTTTGTTACCACAGCTTTTCCAGCGTCACATTCTGGAAGTAGTGCATCACGATCTCTTTGGCGGATGCGCCGTTTTGCGCCATGCCGTATGCGCCCCACTGGCTCATGCCAACGCCGTGGCCGTAACCCTTTCCCTGCATGTGAACACTGCCGTCTTCTGTTTTCAGACTGGTGAGCAGAGTAGATCGCATTTTGGTACTGCCCAGCGCAATACGCAGTTCAGCTGCGTTCAGCGGATGACCGGCTGCTTCCAGCACGACCGCACGGCCGCTTTCGCCGCGCTCAGCGATTACAATCTCGCTGTCATCCTTCAGGTGCAGTTCCACGCCCTGTTTGGCACAGGCGGCTTCAAACTCTTTGTAGGGGAAGCTTGCAGACCACGTTTGGGCGTCTTTCAGCGCCTGATTGTCAGCGGGATCTGATACGCTTTCCGGCTCGCTGCTTTGAACGGACAGCGTATAGCCAGGCTCGTCACCGTCCCAGCTGAGGCCGGGTTTGGCAAGCTCCGTCAGGCCGCCGCTGTGCGCATGGAACCATGCATACGGCAGACTGCCGTCGTGCGACAGCACCAGCCCACGCGTATCTGAAACGGCCTGACGGATACGCGCATTGATATCTGCAGGCGCATAGGCCTGGGCTTCCTCGATATCGGTGGAAATATCAGCGCCGGGATAGGTGCTTTCTTTTTCATCAACGAATTTCAGCACGAAAGTGCGCGCCAGAATCGCCTGGGCCTTGAGCGCTTCCAGCGGCCAGTCGTTCTTCATTTCACCGGCCAAAACACCTTGCACATAGGTTTCGATGTCGATGTTTTCGACCTGCTCATCTTCAACCACGTAAACATCCAGCATGGGCACTCCGTCTTCATTCAGCGTCAGTTTTCCCTTCGGCCAGTTTATCTGCTGACTGGTGGTGGGGGCGGGTGTGGTTTCAGGGGCGGATGCGGCACTGCCCGCACAGCCCTGCAGCATAAGCGCTGACATAGCGATCAGCGTCAGCAATCGCAGTTTTTGAATCATAAAAAGACCTCCTTCACAGGCAGTATGCCCGTTTGGGGGGCCTTTTTCAGCTTGGAATATCAGGCAGGAAGATAAACGGTCATTGCTGTGCCTGTGTCCTGCACAAGCACAGTGCTGGGATAACGCAGTATTTTGCCAAAGACGAACAGATCGCCCGCTGCACCGCTTACATTGGTGATCTGCACAAACCATACAGGCCAGAACCAGCCGCCGGGCAGCAGCGAACACAGAAGGCCCAGCAGGATGGTCCACAGTACCACCGGCGCCAGCGCGATGACCAGATAGGCCGTTTTGCCGAAATACACATGGCTGCCGGCATAGGCATAGCTGAGCGACAGGCCGAAGTTTGGCTTCACATGACTGAAATGCCACATAAAGATACCATGCACCGCTTCGTGGCCGATGATATAGACAACCAGCCCGATACCAGCGACTAGAAATTTGAGTGCTACGCCCCAGGGATCGCCCTTGAAATCAAAGAGCGCAGAAGCGCCTTCAGGCTGCCAGAGAATCCCTGCTGCGATCAACAATACCGCCAACACTACGGCCAATCCGTTTACCAGCAGCAGTTGTTTGCGGTTTTTGATCAGGTCGATCTTCTCACATCGGCGATACTCTTGTGGAAGTGTTTTTTGCGCGTTTACAGGGCTCATTTGGCAAGACCTGTCTCATACCCGTGCTTCTGGCTGGTGCCGTCCTGACGGGCGTGATTTTCCTTGTTTTTGCCCACATACACATTGTACAGGTCGTCGGCGGTCATGCCGGCTTCCAGACACATGCTGATGAAGAAGTGCAGAATGTCGCTGAGTTCTTCGTGGATATTAGCCTGATTCAGTTCGTGGGGATTCTTCCACCACTTGAAGTTCACCTCTTCCAGCAGCTCGGCCAGTTCGCTGATCATGGCCAGCGTCTGCTTCTGGATCCACTCTTCCTGCGTGAAGTTCAGCCCGCGCTCCACACGCAGCTTGTCCTGAAAGCCCTTTTGCAGTTCAAAGATATGCTCAAGCTTATCCATTGTGCTTTCCTCCGATACCGTCCAGATACTTCTGTGCATTCTTGCCGACGATAGCAGCGCTGGGTTCGGCGCTCAGCACACGTCGGGCCAGTTCCATCGTGCCTTCGATGGTGACGGCGTCAATTTTGGCGATGGTTTCTTCCGGCGTGCGCATCTTGCCAAACAGCAGCATGTTGCGGCCAAGGCTCTGCATGCGCCCGCTGGAGCTTTCCAGTCCCAGCAGGAAGCCGCCGCGCAGCTGAGCACGTGCACTGCGGAATTCCTTGTCCGTCATACCTTCCTTGAGGAACAGCGCGATCTGCTCCTGGATTTCGCGAATGACAGTTTCGCCGTTTTCAGGATTGGTGCCGGCATACAGGTTGAACGAGCCCACGCCGCGATAGGTGCTGGGATAGGTGTAGACACTGTAAGCCATGCCCAGTTCTTCGCGGATACGCTGAAACAGTCGGCTGGACATGCCGCCGCCAAGGGCGTTGTTGAAAATGCTCAGCGGATAGATATCATCGCTGTTGCTTTCCACACCGGGGAAGCCCATGCAGATGTGCAGCTGTTCAGTGTCCTTATTGCGTGCTTTGCGGCCGCTGACAAAGTGCTGCGGCTCAAAGGGGGCTTCCTCACACTGCTGATTGGGGAATACGTCAAAATAGGTATTCACCATATCCAGGAACTGCTGCCAGTCATAGTTGCCGGCGATGGCCAGCACCATGTTTTGCGGCACATAATGGCGCGACCAGTAGCGCACCATGTCCTCGCGGGAATAGCTGCGGATCAGCTTTCCGGGGCCAAGGATAGGGCAGCGCAGCGAGCCGGAATACTGCGCGTCCGCCAGCAGTTCATGCACCAGATCCTCAGGCGTATCCTCCACCATGGCGATCTCTTCCAGCACCACGCCGCGCTCCTTGTTGAGTTCCACTTCGTCAAAAGTAGGGCGCAGCGCAAGATCGGCCAGAATATCCACGGCGGTACGCAGTTCATCGTCGGTCACCTTGGCATAGTAGCAGGTGCATTCTTTGCTGGTGAAAGCGTTGAGCTGGCCGCCCACCATATCCATTTCTTCGGCGATATCGCGCGCGGAACGGGTGGTGGTGCCTTTGAACACCATGTGCTCGATGAAGTGGCTCATGCCGTTTTCTTCGGGTGCTTCGTTCATGCTGCCTACTTTGACCCATACGCCTACAGTGCAGCTGCGTACATGGTTGAGCTTTTCGCCAACAACGCGCAGGCCATTGGGCAGAGTGATCAAATCAAACATTTGCATGTTCCTTTCTTTCAAAGAGGACAAAAACCGCCGCTGCACAGTGTTTGTACTATGCAGTCGGCGGCTTGATAAAGAAACCTTGTCACACTCCTGTGGCCGCGAACGCCAAGTATGTCAGGCGTACCTACGGCGGAGTGGCTGCGGGCACTGCCCGCTTAGGTGCGGTCGCTGCCGCCGGCGGGACGGCCGTCACGACGCGGGGGACGACGACGCTCGCCGCCATTGTTGGCACGGGGAGCGGAGTCATGGGCGGGATAGACGATATCGTTACGGATGAGGTTCACACGGCCCTGAGAGTCGATCTCGTTGACCTTGACCTCGATCTCGTCGCCGATGTTCATCACATCTTCGACCTTTTCCACGCGATGGTCAGCCATCTTGGAGATGTGCAGCATGCCGTCCTTGCCGGGGGTGAGCTCAATGAAGGCGCCAAAGTTCATGATGCGCACAACCTTGCCCAGATATACATCGCCGACTTCAACGTCCTTGGCAATGCCCTCGATGATGCGGCGGGCCTTGTTGGCGGCCACTTCGTCGGGAGTGGCGATATAGACGCGGCCATCGTCTTCGATGTCGATCTTCACGCCGGTCTCGGCAATGATCTTGTTGATCATCTTTCCGCCGGGTCCAATGACCTCGCGGATCTTCTCGGGATTGATGGTGAAGCGGATGATCTTGGGAGCGTACTTGCTCATGTGCTCACGGGGCTGGCCCAGGGTATCCAGCATGATCTTGAGGATATGCAGGCGGCCGGCCAGAGCCTGGTTGAGAGCCTTCTCAAGGATCGGACGGTCGATGCCGGCGATCTTGATGTCCATCTGGATGGCGGTGATGCCCTTAACGGTACCGGCAACCTTGAAGTCCATGTCGCCCAGGAAGTCTTCCAGACCCTGAATATCGGTCAGAACAGCCACGTTGCCGCTCTCGGCGTCCTTGATCAGACCCATGGCAACACCGGCCACGGGGCGCTTGATCGGCACGCCGGCGTCCATCAAAGAAAGGGTGGAGCCGCAGACGGAAGCCATGGAGCTGGAACCGTTGGAGGACAGGATTTCAGAAACCAGACGCAGAGCGTAGGGGAACTCGTCCTCGCCGGGGATGACGGGCTCCAAAGCACGCTCGGCCAGAGCGCCGTGGCCGATCTCGCGGCGGCCGGGGCTCTTCATGCGGCCTGCTTCGCCGGTGGCGTAGGGGGGCATGTTGTAGTGGTGCATGTAGCGCTTGCTGTCTTCGGTACCCAGACCGTCGAGGATCTGCACATCGCTCATGCTGCCCAGGGTGGTCACGGTCATGGCCTGGGTTTCACCGCGGGTGAAGATGGCGCTGCCGTGAGTGCGGGGCAGGATACCCACTTCGCACCAGATGGGGCGAACGTCGGTCAGGCCACGGCCGTCGGGACGGATGCCTTGCTCAAGGATCTTCTTGCGCATGATTTCCTTCTTCAGGTAGTAGATCGCGTCGGCGACCTCGCTCATGCGGCCTTCAAACTGCTCGGCAAAATGCTCGTTGCACTCGGCCTGCACCTGATCCTCGCGCTCCTTGCGCTCGTGACGGTCGGGAGTCTCGAACACCCAGCAGCACTTGTCATAGGCGAATTCGCGCACGGCGGCCTTCACGTCGTCGCCGGTGGTGACCAGATCAACTTCAGCCTTTTCCTTGCCGATTTCAGCCTGGATGCTTTCGATGAAAGCAACGATCTTCTTGATCTCCTCGTGAGCATACAGGATGGCCTGCAGCATCTTTTCTTCGGAGATTTCCTTGGCGCCCGCCTCGACCATCAGCACGGCTTCCTTGGTACCGCTCACAGTCAGGTGCAGGGTGCTCTGCTGGCGCTGCTCTTCGTTGGGGTTGATGATCAGTTCGTCATCCACGCAGCCAACGATCACCGTGCCGGTGGGGCCGCCCCAGGGAATATCACTCACGGTCAGAGCGGCGGAAGAGCCGATCATCGCGGGAATTTC
>JAFULL010000099.1 GCA_017473345.1 Clostridia bacterium
GGCGAAATGGGCCCCATGGAGATCGTGCGCCGCACTGCTGAGGACTCCAAGGGCTTCACCCTGCCCGGCTGGGAGCCCGAGCGCCCGGCCCTGCTGGAGACGACCCTGAAGCAGTACGAGGGCATCACCCCCGATATGCTGCGTGAGAACTACAAGTATTTCCTGGAGCGGGTTTGCCCCGTGTGTGAGGAAGTCGGCGTGAAGCTGGCCTGCCATCCCGACGATCCTGCCTGGCCCATTTTCGGTCTGCCCCGCATCGCCCACAGCCAGGAAGACTACGACAAGATCGTGAAGCTGTACGACAGCCCCGCCAACACCCTGTGCCTGTGCACCGGCTCCCTGGGCTCCAATCCCGATAACGATATCCCCGCCATTATCCGTCACTTCGGTGAGATGAACCGTATCGGCGCCATGCACGTCCGCAACGTGAAGTACCTGGGGCACCATCACTTCCGCGAGGCTGCCCACCTGTCCTCCACCGGCGATCTGAACATGTACGACATCATGAAGGCCATCTACGACACCTGCCCCGACACCTATGTCCGTCCTGACCATGGTCGCATGATCTGGGACGAGCAGGGCCGTCCCGGCTACGGCCTGTTCGACCGCGCGCTGGGCGCCACCTACCTCAACGGTATCTGGGAGACCCTGTGCAAGGAGCACGGCCAGAAGGGCTGACGCCCTTCACCCATCACTGCGGCCCTGAAAAGGGCCGCAGAGTTGACTTTGTTTCAATCAAAAAGGAGATCACCACCATGAAACTGAGCTATCAGGGCATTCAGGACAAGCAGGCCTTTGCTGCTGCCAACATCACCCTGCCCGCCTTCGACTGGAAGGCCATGGCCGCCAAGACTGAAGAAAAGCCTGTATGGGTGCACTTCGGTGCCGGCAACATCTTCCGCGGCTTCATCGCTGCCCTGCAGCAGAAGCTGCTCAACGAAGGCCTGTGCGAAAGCGGTATCGTCGCTGCCGAGACCTTCGACTACGACATCATCACCAAGATCTACGAGCCCCACGATTCCATGACGCTGGTCGTTGCCCTCAAGCCCGACGGCAGCACCGACAAGGAAGTGGTCGCCTCCATCGCCAAGGGTGTGCGCGCCTGCAGTGCGGAGACTGAGCAGTGGAACCAGCTCAAGGCCATTTTTGAAAACGCCAGCCTGCAGTTCGCCAGCTTCACCATCACCGAGAAGGGCTATGCCCTGCGCGATATCAAGGGCGACCTGATGGGCGTTGTGACCGCCGATATGGCCGAAGGCCCCGAGAAGGCCCGCCATGCCATGAGCGTTGTGGCCGCGATGCTGTACTACCGCTTCAACGCCGGCGCTGCTCCCATCGCCATGGTCAGCATGGACAACTGCAGCCACAACGGTGAAAAGCTGCGCGCCTCCGTGGTGGAGATCGTCAATGCCTGGCACAAGAACGGCTTCGTGCCTGCCGAGTTTGTGGCCTATGTTGAGGATGAGACCCGCGTGTCCTTCCCCTGGAGCATGATCGACAAGATCACCCCCCGCCCCGCTGAGATCATCGAAAAGCAGCTCAACGACCTGGGCGTGGAGGATATGGCTCCCGTCATCACCAGCCGCAACACCTACATCGCGCCCTTCGTCAACGCCGAGGTGCCCCAGTACCTGGTCGTGGAGGACCGTTTCCCCAACGGCCGTCCCGCGCTGGAGAAGGCCGGCGTGTACCTGACCACCCGCGAGGTCGTCAACATGACCGAGCGTATGAAGGTGACCACCTGCCTCAACCCCCTGCACACCGCGCTGGCTGTGTATGGCTGCGTGCTGGGCTATGAGAGCATCGCCGCCGAAATGAAGGACGAGGAACTGGTGAAGCTCGTCAACCGCATCGGCTATGTGGAAGGCCTGCCTGTTGTGACCGACCCCGGTATCATCAGTCCCAAAGGCTTCATCGACGAGGTCGTTTCCCAGCGTCTGCCCAACCCCTTCATCCCCGACACCCCCCAGCGCATCGCGACCGATACGTCCCAGAAGGTGGCCATCCGCTTCGGCGAAACCATCAAGAGCTACGTCGCTCACGATGAGCTCAACGTGAACGATCTGGTGGCCATTCCTCTGGCGCTGGCCGGCTGGCTGCGCTACCTGCTGGCCGTGGATGACAACGGCGAAGCCATGCAGCTGTCCTCCGATCCCATGCTTGCCCAGATGCAGGAAGCCCTCAAGTGCGTGAAGTTTGGCGCTCCTGAGCCTGCGAAGGGCGCGCTGGGCAGCGTGCTTTGCAACAAGGCCGTCTTCGGCGTGGATCTGGTGGAAGTGGGCCTGGCCGAGAAGGTCGAAGGCTACTTTGCCGAAATGATCGCCGGCCCCGGCGCCGTGCGTGCCACCCTGAAGAAGTACCTGTAAAACAACGAAAGGAGAGCTGCCTTTATGCACATTCCCGTGCGCGACCCGCGCGAATCGGGCCGAGACTATGCACTGCGCAGCCTTCAGGACAATATTCTCCGCCTGGAACTGGAGCCCGGCAGCATGGTCAGCGAGAATGAACTCGCTGCCCAGCTGGGCCTCAGCCGCACCCCTGTGCGCGAGGCGCTCATGGCGCTGGCCAAGGTGAAGCTGGTGGATGTCTATCCCCAGCGCGGCAGCGCTGTTTCCCTCATTGATTATGACCTGGTGGAGGAAACTTGCTTTATGCGCCGCGTTTTTGAAGTCGCGGTGGTGGAGGTTACTGCCAAAACGGCTACTGAGCAGGATAAAGTGGAGTTGATGGACAATGTTCGTCAGCAGGAGCGCTTTTTGCAGGAGGGCCGTGCCGAGCAGCTGATGCCGCTGGATAATGAGCTGCACAAAAAGCTGTTCCTCATTGCACACAAGTCGCAGATGTGGGACATGATGTCCAGCTACACCCTGCACTTTGACCGCGTGCGCCGCATGGCGCTTGACCCTGTGCGCAACGACCGCAACGTGGCCGACCACCGCGCCATCGTGGAGGCTGTATGCGCCGGCGACGCCACGCAGGCCCGCAAGCTGATGGAGCGCCATCTCAACCGCTACAAGGTGGATGAGAACGCGCTGCGCGAGCGCTACCCTGAAAGCTGGTTCAAACCGGCTGTGTAAAAAACATGGAAGTCAAAAAACCTCCCTGTGCAGGGAGGTTTTTCTGCTTATTTCGTTTCGAATGTGCTGCGGATCTTCTGGCAGCAGGCAGCTGTATGCTTTATCAAAAATTCACCGTGTCCAAAACCATCCATGATTTCCTCGTTGTAATTTTTCAAATACTTTTTGAGGATGTTGTGGGATTTGATGGCATAGGGTTCTTTGCTTCCGCACCACAAGTGCACCATGGTTTCGTTTTGGGCAATTTCGGGCCGGGTGCGGTAGGTGTAATTCTGCATAAAATTCCGCCGTATGGTTTCATCGCTGGCATTCATGTACATGGCATCCATGAAACTTCCCGTAACGTCTTCCTTGCTGTTGCCCATCAGGGCCATCATGAGGTTCATCACCCATGGCAGTTTTCCGGTGCTTTTGATTTTGCAGAACATCTTATAGGTTACCCAGCCGGAAATTTTACCCTGATGCGCAACATAGCAGCCATCCATAATGACGGTACCCAAATTGATGTTGTTACGCGTGAGCAATTCGGTGAGCATCAACCCACCCTGCGATGCGCCGTATGCGCCGTGAATGCTGCCGCTGTAATGGAGACGGATGTATGCTTCGATCTGTCTGGCCTGGTCGGCAAAGGAAGTAAAATCAGCGCTTCCGTCATAGAAGCCGTCCTGTGCAGGAATGATCAGCCGGTAGTGTTCTTCCAATGGTTTCAGCAGTTCATATTCACTCCGCCAGTCCTGCATCATGCCATGCAGGAGCAAAATGGGTGGGTTTTCCCTGCTGCCGAACTCGTTAAACAGCATATTTCAACCTCCCTAAAACGATTTTACGGTTTGATTTCCACCCTGTCAATTTTCTCATGCAGGGGAAACAGCACATCCATATCCTGTTCAGCCAGCGCGATGCAGCCCTGCGTCCAGTCGGCGTGGCTGCCGCCTTCGTGAATGTAGATCTCACCCCCCAGAGGCGATCCCCACGGCGGTCGGCGGCCTTCGCGGATGGCAGCGGCGATGTTGTCATGCGTGCGCTGGTCGATCAGTCCATTTTCAAGCGCCTGCGCAGCATCGGCGGCGTTTGGATAACTCAGTCCAAGGCTGCGGCCATACTTGCCCGGCTGCTTGATCAGGCAGATGAAATAGCTGCCCTCCGGCGTGCGCCCGTCGCCCTGACGCTGCTTGGGCCCCTGCGGCTCACGCCCAAGCGCGATGCGGCAGGAAAAGATCAGCTGATTATTTTCCCAGACCGTCAGCCTGCGCGCGGACTTTTCTACCAGCAGCTGCATGCAAACCCTTCTTTCTCCTGTACTTCACGCCAGTGTGAAAAGCATGTGAATAGACTGTAACATTCTGCCCAAAGTGTGCAAATCCCTTGCGGAATGCAAATTTCTGTGTCATAATGTCATGGATGTGATGAACCCAATCCATCTGAAAGGAACGTTGAACAACATGAACAAACTGAGCAAGATCCTCTCTCTTCTGCTGTGCCTGTGCATGCTGATGGGCATGTCTGCCGTGGCCGAAGAAACTGCCGTGCAGCCTGAAGTGTCTGCCGTGACCGAGCTGGCCGCGGAAGACGTGATCGCCACCATCAATGGTGAAAATATCACCTGGGGCGATATCGCCACCGATTATGATGCGCTGGTCGCGCAATACAGCAGCTATTATGACATGACCCAGCAGGCCAATATCGACCTGTTCCGTGCCGTTGCCATGGAAAACCATCTGGTCGAAGCGCTGCTGAGCCAGAAGGCTGTTGAGTTCGGCCTGACCGAGCTGACTGCTGAGGAGATCGCCACCGAAGAGGCCGCCGCTGCGGCTGACTGGCAGGCTGCCATCGATAACTACATTGCCTACTTCTATCCCGACCTCACCGCCGAAAGCCCCGAGGACGAGTGGAAGACAGCCAATGCCGAGGCTGAGGGCTACTACAAGGCCAACGGCTACAGCCCGGAGAACCTCGCGGAAGAGTACAAGCACTATGCCGTGATGAACAAGGTGCAGGACCTGATGGTGCAGGACGCCGTCGTCACCGATGAAGAAGTGGAAGCCTACTATCAGCAGCTGGTCGCCGCTGACAAGGAGCTGTACGAAAACGACATCGCCGCTTATATCGAGTACAACAATCAGGTCGACATGATGGCCTACTATGCCATGATGTACGGCAGCGCCAGCGAGATGGACTATGCCTGGTACAAGCCCGCCGGCTTCCGCGCTGTGAAGCATATTCTGCTGCCTGTAGACGAGGCTCTCATGAGCGCCTACACCGACCTGCAGGCCCGTCTGGAAGAGCAGGCTGCCGCCGAACTGGAGCCCGCTGAGGAGACTGCCGAAGAAACCGAAGAAGTCGCCGAAGAGCCCGTGACCGAGGAAATGGTCAACGAAGCCAAGGCTGCCATCTTTGCCTCTCTGGCCGACAAGATTGAAGAGATCAACCAGAAGGTTGCTGATGGCGTCGACTTTGACGAGCTGATCGCTGCCTATGGCCTCAACGCCGACGGCACCCCCAGCGATCCCGGCATGACTTCCGAGCCCTACAAGACCAGCGGCTATGAAGTGTGCGCTGCCTCCAGCAACTATGTGCCTGAATTTGTGGAAGCTTCCATGAGCATTGCCGAGGTGGGCGGCGTGTCCGCGCCCTATCTGAGCAGCTATGGCATTCACATTGTGAAGTACCTGGCCGACGTACCCGGCGGCCCCGTTGAAATGACCGCTGAACAGCGTGCTGCCAAGCAGGCCAGCCTGCTGTACGAAAAGCAGAACGCCCTGTACACCGAGACTGTTGACAAGTGGATGGCCGACGCTGCGGTGGAATACACCGGCATCATTCCCAGCATGACCCAGCTGGAAGCTGAACAGGCTGCCGACGCTGCTGCTGAATAAAACCTGAAAAGTTTACCGCCCTGCGCTTTAAAACGCAGGGCGGTTCTTTTTATACGGGCAGTTCGTTGTTGTAGCGATAGGGAAGTCCGGCCTGCAGAATGTGCGACATGTCGCTTAAATACAGGCACTTGGGGGCGGCGTAGCCCTTGCCGTCATCCTTGAATTCCAAAAGCGTTACGCTGGAATGGGTAATATCAAACGCAGCCCAGAACAGGTGTGGCGGAATGGCCAGCAAATGAGGCAGCCACGTCAGCGTAAATCCTGCATGGCAGAACACGGCCACGCGCTCATCATTGGGCTTTATGATCTTGTATACGCCGTCACGCTCGCGCTGGTAGCCCAGCGTTTTGAGGAACTTGTCGGAATTGGCGACGACGATCTCTTCATAGGCCTTTTTGGCTTCGATGGAGGACAGCTTGTCCAGCTCGTGCCAGCGCTCGCCCAGGTCGTGGTTTTCCTCGCTGCGCAGGTAGCGGCCAGGCAGCTGCATGGCAAAGCGCAGGTCGCCTGCGGGCTTGATGAGGTCGGTGTCGTCCCAGATGTCCGCCGTCCACGGGAGCGCCAGCTGCGGCCAGATCTCACGCGTCCACGGCAGGGTTTTGATCTTCAGACCCAGCCGGTCGGCGGTGGGTTTTGCAGTCGCCTGGGCGCGGCCCATGGGGGAGCTGAAAATGCGGTCCAGACCGTTGAGGGCAAAGCGGTCTGCCAGCGCCTCGGCCTGCTTTTGACCATGCTCGGTGAGCGAGTCGGTCACATAGATGGGTTCGCCATGACGTACGATATACAATAGCATAACGTCACCTGATTACTTCAGAAAAGTCTTGTAGTCGGCCAGGTTGCGCTTGAGCAGCTCAGGCGTGTCCAGCCCGTAGGGGCAACGGCTTTTGCACTGGCCGCAGCCAATGCAGTCCTCAATTTTGTGCATCATGGCCTGGCTCTTTTGGGTCAGATGACCGGCGGAGGGGGAACGGCGGATGAGCAGCGACATGCGCGCGCAGGTCTGAATTTCGATCCCTGCGGGGCAGGGCTGGCAGTAGCCGCAGCCGCGGCAGAACTCGCCGGCAAGCGTTTTGCGCTCCTCGGCGATGAAGGCGGCAAATTCGTCGTTCATGGCAGGCGGCGTGTTGTTGTAGCGCAGGAACTCGTCCAGCTCGCTTTCACGCTGGATGCCCCAGATGGGCGCCACCGGGTACTGCGCAAGGTAGGCATAGGCCACGTCAGAACGGGTGATCAGGCCGCCGGCAAGCGCCTTCATGCAGATGAAGCCCACGTCGTGCTCCTCGCACAGGCGAACGAGCGCCTCTTCCTTTTCGCTGGCTAAATAGGAGAAGGGGAACTGCAGCGTGTCGTACAGGCCGCTTTCCACGGCCTCCTGCGCCACGGCCAGACGGTGGTTGGTGATGCCGATGTAGCGGATGAATCCCTGCTGCTGCGCTTCCAGCATGGCCTCATACAGGCCGCTGCCGTCGCCGGGCTTGGGGCAGAACGACGGATTGTGGAACTGGTAGATGTCGATGTAATCGGTCTGCAGCATGCGCAGGCTTTCGCGCAGGTCCAGCCAGAAGCCCTCCACCGTGGTGGACATGGTCTTGGTGGAAATGATGATGTTTTCCCTCACGTCGCTGAGGGCATAGCCCATTTTTTCCTCGCTGTCGGTGTACATGCGGGCAGTGTCAAAATAGTTGATGCCACTGTCATACGCCTTGCGCAGAATGGTTTTGGCGGTTTCCATATCCACGCGCTGAACAGGCAGCGCGCCGAAGCCGTTTTTGGTCACAACAAGGCCCGTGCGGCCCAGACGGATGGTTTCCATATACATTCCTCCTGTTTATTGATCGGTATGAATGGTACAGCTGTGAACGGCTTCCGTACCGGCGTCGACAGCCGTCTGGTAATACCAGCACTTGTAGTCGATCACCCGGAGGACTTCTTCAAGCCCGGCAATCTGCTCCTGCACGGCTTTACGCCGGTCCAGAAACATTTGCAGCCGCTCCCGCAAAGAAGCATCGCCCATTTTCAGCCATTGTGTGAACTGCCGGATCTCGCTGATCGGCATGCCGGTGGTTTTCAGGCATTCGATCATGCGCAGCAGCTCCAGATCCTTCTGAGAAAACAGACGGTATCCTGTATCGCTGCGTTCAACAAAAGGCAGCAGTCCCTGCTTTTCATAGTAGCGGATGGTGCTTGCCGGAAGATTGGCGATTTTCGCCGCTTCTTTGATGGTATACACGCAGTTTTCCTCCAAAGGGGGGATTGACATTAAACTTTACTTCAATGTTATAGTAATCAGCAGAAAATGTCAATACGAAGGAGAAACTGCAGTGACCAAAACAGTTCATCCCATGGAAAGCGCAAACATACCTGCATTGCTGCTGAAAAAATCGGCGCCGATGTTTTTTTCGCTGCTGACGCACAATCTGTATAATTTTGTGGACAGCGTATTTGTTTCCTATGTTTCGGAGGCGGCGTTGACAGCACTTTCAATGGCGGCGCCGGTGCAGGCGCTCATCGGCGCGATGGGATGCGGAATTGCCGTGGGCTTGAATGCGGTCATCTCCCGCGCAATGGGCGAAAAAGACGAGCAGAAGGTGCGGCAAACCGCCTCGGCTGCTATTTGGCTGGCCATTGGCGCATGGCTTGTGGTGGCGTTCATAGGCATTGTTGCGGTCAGGCCGTACTTTGCATGGCAGGCGGGCGGCAATGAAGAGATCATGCGTGAGGGCATCATCTATCTGCGCATCTGTCTGCTGTGCTCGCTGGGCACTTTTGGCCAGTGGGTGTACGACCGTTTTCTGATCGCAACGGGAAAATCATCCTGCTTTCTGTTTACGCTGTCAGTTGCGTCGTGCGTCAATCTGATTTTAGATCCCATTCTGATTTTCGGGTGGCTGGGACTGCCGGCGATGGGCGCTGCCGGCGCGGCAATCGCCACGGTGATCGGCCAGTTCTGCGGCGCGGCTGCCGGCATTGTGGTCAATGAAAAGAAAAACCCCGAAATCCACGCACGTTTTCGCCTCAGGGTACCGCTGCAAAGTGTGGTAGCCATCCTGAAGGTTGGTATTCCCACGTCCCTCATGCAGGCGGCTGTGGCGTGTACAGGGATTCTGATGAATACCATCCTGCAGGTTTTCTCCACCACGGCAGTGGCGGTAATGGGCATATGCAGCCGTCTGCAGGGTTTGGCCATTCTTCCGATTCACAGTGTGACCAACGCAATGATTCCCATTGTCGCCTACAACTACGGCGCATCCAGACGCGACCGTATCGAACAGAGCATACGCTGGGCGTACCTGTACTCGCTGGCTTCGATGGCTGCGGTGGTGCTGGGAATCGAACTGTTTCCCCGTCAGCTGATGAAAATTTTTGATGCTTCCGACCTGCTGATGGAAATGGGTGTTACGGCCATACGCATTATGGCTGTCAGCTTTGGACTGCAGGCGTTTGGCAACGTAGCAACCGCTGTTTTTCAGGCGCTGGGCCGCGGAAACGAGGGGCTTGTGCTGACACTGGCACGCCAGGTCGTGCTGCCGCTGGGGCTGGCCTACGCTTTCTCGATGATGGGACGTGTGAATTGGGTGTGGTATGCATTCGTGCTGGCAGAAGCAGCTGCCGTTCCGCTGGTAATGGCGCTGCACAGGCGGGTGCGGAAGCATACCATCGACAGGCTGTAATCAAAAAACGTCGGCTTTTCAGCCGGCGTTTTTGGGTGTGTTCAGCGGGTTCCATTTACCGCTGAAGTAATGCATGACAAACAGCACAAACAGCAGCAGGTTGTGCGCGATCATGCAGGCCCAGGCCGATACCAGCCCAAAGCCCAAAAGCTGCGTGCAGATGAACGTACCGATGATGCGCACGCCCCACATGCCGCTTACGTTGTACACAAACGGCGTGACCGTTTTGCCAACGCCCTGAAGCAGTCCTTCCATCACGATGGACACGCCGTAGAACGGCTCGCTCACGGCAACCATGCGCAGCACGATCGCGCCCAGCGCGATCACCTCGGCGCTGGAGGAGAACAGGCTCATCATGTTGGGTGCGAAGGCAAACAGCAGTCCGCCGGTCACCACCATCATGGCGACCTCCACCACGAGGATCATGCGGGTCAGGTCATGCATGCGCTTGCTGTCCTTTGCACCCAGGGCGTTGCCGGCCAGCGTGCCGGTGGCCGTCTGCATGCCGTAAGCCGGAATGTAGAAGGCGCTTTCGACAGTGTTTGCAATGGTGTGCGCCGCGGTGGAGATTTCACCCAGAGAGTTGATCATGGAGGCAAAGGCCACATAACCCAGCGACGTGCCAAAGCGCTGCAGCATGTTGGGCAGGGCCACCTTCAGGCAGGGACGCAGAACTTCCCAGTCAGGCTTGAGGCTCTGGCCGCGGGGGGAGATGACCGGGTGCTTCCAGAAGGCGACGGTCATGATGATGCCGCCCACCGTGAAGGCAATGGCACTGGCGATGGCCGCGCCCGTCACGTCCCAGCCCGCGCCGGGCATGGTGAAGGTAAGGCCCAAAAGCGTCATCGGACGAGTGGGGTAGATGAGCAGGAAGTTGAGCACCACGTTGGTGAGGTTGACCCAGATGCCCACGCGCATGGGCGTTTTGGTATCGCCTGCAGCGCGCAGCGCCGTGCCGAAAATGATGGTGGCAGCGCGCGGCAGCATGGGCGTGTACAGGATAAAGAAATAGCGCGAAGACAGTTCGCGGATGGACGGATCCACCTGCATCCATACAGGAACCATGGGACTGAGACTCAGCGCCAGCACCGTAAACAGAACGCCGGAAAACAGCACCGCCAGCACCGCCTGCGAGGCAATGCACGCGGCGCGCTGCTGATCCTTCGCGCCATAGGCGCGCGCGATAAAACTTAAGAAACCCACGCCAAGCGCAGAAATGGAACTGGCTACCAGCCAGCCCACGGTGCTGGTTGCACCTACAGCCGCTGTGGCCTGCGTGCCAAGCGAGCCGACCATGGCTGTATCGATGTACTGCACGGCAGTCTGCATCAGCTGTTCAAGCATGGTGGGCCAGGCCAGCGAGAAAATGACCGGCAGCATGCTCCACTCCAGCTTTCCTAAACGTTTTTTCATCAAAAGGCACACCTTTCAAAAGACTGTTGAAAGCATACCGTTTTTGACGCATAAAGTCAAGAGCCGCCTGTTTTTCTTGCGTATCAGGCCTGCTTCATGGTATAATACAATTTGGGACGTGCTGCGCATTTTTCCGGCAGCCCCAAGTAAAGCATAAGGAGAACAACTGCCTTGGGTATCATGGACGGACTCAAAAAGCTGTTTGGCCAGAGCAACGAAGCCGAGGTCAAGCGCCTGCTTAAGATCGCCGACAAGGTCCTTGCCAAAGAGGACGAATACAAAGCCCTTACCGACGCCCAGCTGCAGGCCAAAACGCCTGAGCTGAAAAATCGTCTTGCCAACGGCGAAACGCTGGACGACATCCTGCCCGACGCCTTTGCTGCCTTCCGCGAGGCGGTGTACCGTGTGGACGGCAAGCGCCTCTTCCCGGTGCAGATCATGGGCGGCATCTGCCTGCATCAGGGCCGCATCGCCGAAATGAAGACCGGCGAGGGCAAAACCCATACCGCCACACTGCCCGCTTACCTCAACGCGCTGGCTGGAAACGGCGTGCATATCGTTACCGTCAACGACTATCTGGCCCGTTTCCAGGGTGAGTGGATGGGCAACATCTTCCGCTTCATGGGTATTTCCGTCGGCGTGATCGTGCACGACCTCAACAATGAAGAGCGCCGCGCCGCCTATGCCTGCGACATCACCTACGGCACCAACAACGAAATGGGCTTTGACTACCTGCGCGACAACATGGTCATCCGCAAGGAGGACATGGTGCAGCGCGACCACGCCTACGCCATCGTTGACGAGGTCGACTCCATCCTGATCGACGAAGCGCGCACGCCGCTTATCATTTCCGGCGCGGGCGACAAGTCCACCGACATGTATGAAAAGGCGGACCGTTTTGTCAGCCGCCTGCGCAACGAGGAGGACTACACCATCGCCGAGAAGGAAAAGGCCGTCAGCCTCACCGAGCAGGGTATCAGCAAGGCACAGACTGCCTTCGGCGTGGAAAACATCGCCGACATGGACAACGCCGAGCTCTACCACCACATTCTGGCTGCGCTCAAGGCCCACGCCATCATGAAGCGCGACGTTGATTACGTGGTGCAAAACGGCGAGGTCATCATCGTGGACGAGTTCACCGGCCGTCTGATGGTCGGCCGCCGCTATTCCGACGGCCTGCATCAGGCCATCGAAGCCAAGGAACACGTGAAGGTGGAGCGCGAAAGCAAGACGCTGGCCACCATCACCTTCCAGAACTACTTCCGCATGTACGCCAAGATCAGCGGCATGACCGGTACCGCAAAGACCGAGGAAGAGGAATTCCAGGGCATTTACAACCTGGACGTTGTGCAGATCCCCACCAACCGTCCCATGATCCGCAAGGATATGAACGACGTGGTCTACAAGACCAAGCGTGGCAAGTTTAACGCCGTTGTGGAGGAGATCGTCGCCCGTCACCAGACCGGTCAGCCCATTCTGGTGGGTACTGTGAACGTGGAAGTGAGCGAAATGCTCAGCCACATGATCCGCCTGCGCGGCATTCCCCACGAGGTGCTCAACGCCAAGAACCACCAGAAGGAAGCTGAGATCGTCGCCCAGGCCGGTCACGTGGGCGCTGTGACCATCGCCACCAACATGGCAGGCCGCGGTACCGATATTCTGCTGGGCGGCAACCCGGACTTTCTGGCCCGCCGCAAGATGCGTCAGGAGAACATTCCCGACGAGATCATTATGGAAGCCATCGGCCACAACGAAAATGTGAGCGAGCAGGTGCTGGAAGCCCGCAAGCTGTACCGCGAGTGGTTTGCCGAGTTCAAGAAGGAGACCGACGCAGAGCACGAGCGCGTGATGGCGCTGGGCGGTCTGCACATCATCGGTACTGAAAAGCACGAAAGCCGCCGCATCGACAACCAGCTGCGCGGCCGCGCCGGCCGTCAGGGCGATCCGGGCAGCACGCAGTTCTTCATTGCCCTTGAGGACGACCTGATGCGTCTGTTTGGCGGCGAGCGCATCGCTCCCATGATCGAAAAGCTGGGCATGAGCGAAAACGAGGCGCTGGAAGCCGGCATGCTCACCAAGCAGATCGAAGCTGCCCAGAAGCGCATCGAAGGCCGCAACTACGGCATCCGCAAGAGCGTGCTGCAGTTTGACGACATCATGAACAAGCAGCGCGAGCTGATCTACGGCCAGCGCAAGGACATCCTCATGGGCAACGATGTGCGCAAGGATATCATTTCCATGGTACACCACCTCATCGATTCCTGCGCCGAGCGCAACCTGTCCGGCGACGGTTCCTTCGAGTGGGCGCTGGAGGATGCAAAGCAGTATCTTGAAACCCTGTGCGTGAAGCCCGGCACCTTTGACAAGTATGCCGAAGCCATCAAGACCATGGAGGACTCCTCCGAGCTGGTTGAAAAGCTGTATCAGGAAGCAGAGGATTGCTACGCCGAGCGCGAAGCCGTCATCACCGAGATCGGCATCGACATGCGCGAGTTTGAGCGCGTGGTGCTGCTCAACACCATCGACAAGCACTGGATGGACCACATCGACAACATGGACAGCCTGCGCGAGGGCATCGGCCTGCGCGCCTACGGCCAGCGCGACCCCGTGCAGGAGTACCGTCTGGAAAGCTACGACATGTTCAACGACATGGTTCACGCCATCCGCGAGGAAACTGTGCGCCGCATTTATCAGGCCCGCATTCAGCGCCTGCCCGAACGCCGCCGTTCCGTCAATCTGGAAAACACCCAGACCAATCTGCAGGAAGGCAACACCAACGGTCAGGCCAAAAAGGGCGGCGCGCCCGTGAACAAGGCCACCCCCGGCGCTGCCGGCCGCAACCAGCCCTGTCCCTGCGGCAGCGGCAAAAAATACAAGCACTGCTGCGGCAGGGGCTGAGCCCCTGCACCCCACACCGCGCGCGCTGCGCGCGGAGGATGGACGTAGTGTTTGGGGTTGCGTTCGCAGACCGCCTGTGCACATACAGGTGCACAGGCTCGCATGTGTGGTTACTTACATAGAGATACATTGTTCAAGGAAGGGAAACAATTATGATCATCGATCAGGAACGCATCAAGCAGGATCTGAACAAGCTGCGCGACACTGTCGCCAAGGCTGCCGACGCGCTTCACCTGCCCCTGCTGCAGGAGGAACTGACCGAACTGAAGGAAGAAATGAACGCTCCCGAGTTCTGGAACGACCTGGAACGCTCCACCGCGGTCAACCGCAAGGTCAGCCAGATCGAGGGCAAGCTCAACCGCGTCTCCAGCCTGGAAGGCCGCTGCGATGACATCGAGGCGATGCTGGAACTGCTGGCCGAGGACGAGGATGAATCCATCGCTGAAGAGTGCGAAAGCGAGCTGGCTGCGCTGGCGGCTGACGCTGACGCGCTGGAACTGGAGACCCTCATGCGCGGCGATTATGACCGCTGCTCCGCCATCCTCAGCCTGCACGCAGGCGCGGGCGGAACCGAGGCCCAGGACTGGACCAGCATGCTCTACCGCATGTACACCCGTTACTGCGAGCGTCACGGTTACAAAGTCATCGTCAACGATTTCCTCGACGGCGACGAAGCCGGCGTGAAATCCGTCACTTTCCAGGTGGAAGGCGAAAACGCCTACGGTTTCCTGCGTTCCGAGCGCGGCGTGCACCGTCTGGTGCGCATCTCGCCCTTTGACGCCAATGCCCGCCGCCACACCTCCTTCTCCTCTCTGGACGTCGCTCCCATCATGGAGGATGACGACGACTTCGAGATCAACATGGAAGAAGTGCGCATCGACACCTACCGCGCCGGCGGCGCCGGCGGTCAGCATGTTAACCGTACTGACTCCGCCGTGCGTATGACGCATATCCCCACCGGCATCGTGGCCCAGTGCCAGAACGAGCGCAGCCAGATCCAGAACCGCGAGGTCTGCCTTCGCATTCTGAAGAGCCGCCTGCTTGAAATGCGTGAACGTGAGCGTGAAGAGCAGATGGCCGATATCAAGGGCGAAATGAAGAAGATCGAATGGGGCAGCCAGATCCGCTCCTACGTCTTCCAGCCCTACACGATGGTGAAGGATCACCGCACCGGCTTTGAAATGGGCAACGTGGACGACGTGATGGACGGCAACATCGACGGCTTCATCACCGCCTTCCTCAAAATGCAGTAATCATGCGCAGGGCATTGTGCTTTTGCGCGGGGCTGGTGCTTGCCATTGTGCTGGCGATCACAGCCATAGCAGGCCCGGCCACGCGCACGGGCCTGTTTGTACGCGCACTGATACAGACGGTCGACAAGGCCCGCACCGGCGTGACGGATGAACAGCTTGCCGCTTTTGGCGAGGAAACCATGGCCTACCTGCGGGGCGAAAAGCCCGACTGGCAGCCGCAGATCCCGGCAGAGGGCGTTGCACCGTCCTTCCGTGCGCATATGGCGGAGGTGCGCGGCTGGGTGAGCGCGCTGAAATGGGTGATTGGAGCAGGCATATTGCTGTGCATTTTCCTGTGCCTCCTGCGTGGCTTTGACCGGCCTGCCTTTATTGCAGGCGCATGCACGGTCGTGGGGCTGATCGCCGCTGTGATCCTGTGGGCGCTCGTCGATTTCCACAGTCTGTGGATGATTCTGCACCGTGTGTTCATCCCCGGCGGTATCTTCCCGGCGGGCGAACCTGTGATGCAGTTGTTCCCCCTCAGCCTGTTTTTTCAGTACATCACCCCCGTAGCCGGCATGCTGCTGGTTGAAACGCTGCTTTTTATGATCATCATGCTTAAATGTAAACGCACCTGAGGCCACGAATGTGGCCTCAGCCATGGGATTCTCAAGGGGCTCTGCCCCTTGAGCGGGGTCCAGGGGCAGAGCCCCTGGGCGTAACTCTGACAAAGGAACGATACCATGACTACGCAAATGGAAATGCAACAGAAGCTGGAAGCCCTGCGCGAAAAGGAAACGGTGCGCATTCTGGCGATGGAATCCAGCTGCGACGAGACAGCCTGCGCCATCATTGAGAATGGCCGTAAAATTGTGAGCTCGGTCATTTTTTCGCAGGTGGATACGCACGCGCTGTATGGCGGCGTGGTGCCGGAAATCGCCAGCCGCGCGCATGTGGATGCGTGCGACCGTGTGATCGATCAGGCACTGAAGGAAGCCGGCATGACCTTCGGGGATGTTGACGCGCTGGCGTGTACCTATGGCCCCGGCCTTGTGGGCGCGCTGCTGACGGGCGTGAACTGCATGAAGGGCCTGAGCTATACCACCAGACTGCCGCTTGTGCCGGTCAACCATATCGAGGGCCATGTGAGCGCCAACTTCCTCACCACGCAGGATCTGGAGCCGCCGTTCATCTGTCTGGTGGTTTCGGGCGGTCACAGCCATCTGGTGCGCGTGAACGACTACGGCGATTATACGCTGCTGGGTCAGACGGTGGATGACGCCGCAGGCGAGGCCTTCGACAAGGCCGCGCGCGTGCTGGGGCTCAACTATCCCGGCGGCCCGCTGCTGTCGAAACTGGCTGAGGGCGGCAACGATACCTACCTTACGCTGCCTCATCCCCATCCTGACGGACGGTATGACTTCAGCTTTTCCGGCCTGAAGACGGCCTTCCTCAACGCCTGCCATAAGATGGATCAGAAGGGCGAGGAACTGCCGAAGGCCGACCTGGCTGCATCGTTTGAAAAGGCTGTGGTGGATACCCTGTGCGAACGCGCGATGCTTGCTTTGAAGGACAGCGGGCTGAATACTCTGTGCCTGGCCGGAGGCGTGAGCGCCAACAAGCGCCTGCGCACCCAGATGGAGCAGCTGGCAAAGAAGCGGCATTTCCGCCTGTGCATGCCGGAACTCTGGCTGTGCACCGACAACGCAGCCATGATTGGATCAGCGGCTTACTACCGCCTGCGCAAGGGCGAACTGGCCGGGCTGGATCTGAACGCCGTGCCTGCGCTTTCGCTGGTGTAAGAAGGAAAGGAGCATTTGATGAAACGTTTTTTGGCGCTGATTGTGGCGCTGATGTGCCTGCCCTTCTGCGCGCTGGGCGAAGACGCGGTGATCAATCTGGTCGCCAATCCAAACGCTGAGTGGGCGTTTGAAGAGGGCGCAGAGATCCTGGAAGTGTTCTTTCCCATGGTCAAGGGTGCGGACGCCTGCATTCTGCGCATGGGCGATGAAGTCATGATGATCGACGCCGCCACCGCCGGTCAGCGCGACCGGGTCAAGGCTGCGCTGGAATATCTGGACATCCCAAAAGTGGATGTGGCGTTCAACACCCATCCGCATGACGACCACATCGTGGGCTTTCAGTATGTGCCGGAAACGGCAGAGATCGGCAAGCTGGTCATCACCTTCCCTGAGGACGCCAACAACCACATGAAAAACACCCTCAGGGTGATGGAAGAACTGCATATTCCTGTCGGACACGCCAAGGACGGCGATGTGCTTAGACTGGGCGGCGCAGAATTGACAGTCATCCAGTGCAGCACCAGCTGGTTCAGCGAGAACAACCGCTCGGCCATGCTGATGGTGCGTTACGGCGAGCGCAGCATCCTGATGGCGGCGGACGTTGAACTGGACGCGCAGAACGAGCTGCTTAAAACCCGTCCCGAAGTGCTGGACGCCGATATCCTCAAATACCCGCATCACGGCGTAGCCAAGGCGGGCTGGAATTTCTTAAAGCATATCAGTCCCGAAGTGGCGGTCATCACCAATGGCCGCTACAGCATCAAAAACACCCGCAAGGACGCCGAAAAGCGCCATCTGCCGCTGGTGTATACCGATGAGGGCGCGGTGAGGCTGCGCACGGACGGAAAAATCTGGGTGCTGGATCAGATCGTGCTGGACTAAGAAGAAGGTGTGACAGGTCATGCGAAGAAAAGCACACTACGAAATGGATATGACCACCGGCCCGCTGCTGGGCAAGATTCTGCGCTTTGCGCTGCCGCTGATTTTCACAGGCGTGCTGCAGCTGTTCTACAATGCTGCGGATGTGGTGGTCGTGGGCCGGTTTGCCAGCTCGACGGCGCTGGCGGCGGTCAGCTCCACCGGCTCGCTCATCAACCTGATCGTCAACGTGTTTATGGGCCTTTCGCTGGGTGCGAGCGTTTCAGTGGCAAAGGCCTATGGTGCGGGCGATCACAAGGAAGTCAGCGATACGGTGCATACCACCATCGCCATGGCCATTGTGTGCGGTGTGGTGGTGAGCATCATCGGCATGTGCTTTGGCAAGCCCCTGCTGCGGCTGATGGATACGCCCGAAGAAGTGCTGGAACTGAGCGGCCTGTATGTCACCATCTATTTTGCGGGCTCCCTGTTCAACATGGTATACAACTTTGGCGCGGCCATCCTGCGCGCTGTTGGCGACACGCGCCGGCCCATGTATTACCTCATCCTCTCCGGCCTGATCAATGTGGTGCTCAACTTCGTTTTTGTGGTATTCTTCCACATGAGCGTTGCGGGCGTCGCGCTGGCTACAATCATTTCTCAGATCGTGTCAGCAGTGCTGGTCGTCATCTGCCTGATGCGCACGCATAGCAGCATCCGGCTGGAACCACGCAAGCTGCGCATTGTGAAGGACAAGGCGCTGACACTGATCAAAGTTGGTCTGCCTGCCGGTTTTCAGGGGGCGGTTTTCTCCATTTCCAACGTGCTCATCCAGTCGTCGATCAACTCCTTCGGCGCGGACGCCATGGCCGGAAATGGCGCTGCAGCCAATATCGAGGGTTTTGTGTATGTAGCCATGACGGCGTTTTACACAGCGGCCCTTACCTTTACCAGCCAGAACCTTGGCGCGCGGAAGACCGAACGCCTTGGCCGTATCATGCTGGTGTGCCAGTGCTGTGTGGTTGTGACGGGACTGACACTTGGCAGTATCGTAAAATTGTTCAGCCCGCAGCTGCTGTCCATTTACAGCCCTGACTGGAATGTGATCCAGATGGGCATGAAGCGCAACGACATCATCACCATCACCTATTTTCTGGCTGGCATGATGGATGTGTTTGTTGGCGGCCTGCGCGGCATGGGCAATTCGTTCGTGCCGATGATCATTTCCCTGCTTGGCGCATGTGTTTTCCGCGTGATATGGATCTTCACGGTTTTTGCAGCCTATCGTTCGCTGACGGTGCTGTATCTTTCCTACCCGATCAGCTGGCTGCTGACGGGCACAGTACAGTGCATTTGCTATCTGATCGTGAAAAAACGAATCAGCCAAAAAATCAAGGCCGAAGATGCGCTGATGCAGGCATAACAAAACGCCCTTCCCGTAATCGGGAAGGGCGTTCGCTTTTTTTATTGTACGGCTTCGGCAAAGGCCTCGAAGAAGTCGGGGCAGCTCCATGTGCCGCAGGCGCTGACGGCGTCGCTGCCGCACAGCAGCTGCAGCGTCAGTCCGTTGTTCAGGCCGATCTGCATGGAACCGTCGCCGCTCAGGCTGGTGCTCTGCAGGTCAGCGTAATCCAGCAGGGTGTGCATCAGCTGCTGCACCTGCGCGGGATCATCCACACGGCCCATGCCGCTTACTTCGATCCATGCGGCGGCTTCCGGGGCACAGAGGGTATCCTGCAGGGTTTCATTGCCGATAATGGAGTTGCCGGCGTAGCTCACACGCTGGAACACGCGCAGCGTACCATCCACTTTGGCGGCGGCCAGCGCGCCGTTCATGCCGGAAATGGCGTACACCGTTTCGCCGCAGGCCACGGCGTTGCTTACCACGCCGCCGCTGCCCAGCGCAGGCTCGATGTTGAACTCATTCACCGTGCCGATTGCTTCGCCCAGCAGCGAGGCGGAAATGGCGCTGGGACTGACCAGCAGACGGTAGGTTGCGCCATCCAGCGTGATGAGCGGGAAGGCCGAGCTGCCCAGCTCAGCAAACAGCGTATCGCCGCTGCGACGAATGCCAGCACTCATGGAAATCACACCGGAGGGCACTTCTGCCAGGGTGCGGGGCATGGCGGTGGGGACGGACAAGCCGGCGGAATGGCTGTCCAGCACATTGATGGGCGTGACAGCCTCAGGTTCAACAGGCTCGGTATTCAAAGCAGCCACAGCGCCCACGCAAAGAACCAGCGCGGCGCAAACGGCCGCGACCGGCCTGAGGGTCATGGCCCAGCGTGGCGCGCGCCGGTCAGCAGCTTCCAGCTTTGCTTTGGCCAAAATAGCGGCGGATGCCTCCAGACCGCCCAGCTGCCTTTGCGCGATCTGCGGCAGGTTATCAAGGCGCTTCATTGTGCAAGCCCTCCTTCTTCTTCCTTGAGGATTTGTTCCAGCTTTTTGCGCGCGCGCGACAGGCGGCTGGAGATGGTGCCTTCGGGCAAGTTCAGCATTTCGGCCATTTCGCCGATACCATAGCCCTGATAGTAAAACAAAAGGATTGCCTCGCGGAATGCCGCGGGCAGCTTGTGGATGGCCTTCATCATGGCCTCTTCCTCGTCGCGGCGTTCCGTGTCGTCCGGTGCGGGGATGGTTTCAAACACGGGGCTGCCCAGTACCACGCGCTTGACCCATGCGCCGCGCCACAAATCGCGGCAGCGGTTGAGGGCGACTTTTAACAGCCACGCCTTTTCACGCCCCTCTTCCAGCTGGGGCGCGTTGGTGATGAGACGCACGAATACATCCTGCGTCACATCCTCGGCGCGCTGCCGGTCGCCCAGATAGAAGTAGCTTACCCGCAGCACGTCGGTAGCGTACTTCTCATACAGTTCTTCATAGCTGGTCATCATCGAGCCTCCGTTTTGCGACTGTGCTCACTGATCAAACGGATAAGAGTTTCCTTTTCTTGCAATGTGCTTCAAAAAAATCTCAAAAATTTTTGAACCCAAAACAGTTTTTCCGCTTGAAAGGGCCAATATGCAAAAACGCCGGAACGCGCTGCGCTCCGGCGTGTGAAAATGGCTTAATCCAGATAGCTTTCGCCGTAGATGAACTCCTGCAGCTGCGTAAGCGTGGTCACAAGGCGCTGCTCGTTGATGTAGAGCAGGGCGTTTCCGTCAAAGCCCTTGTAGCCGTACAGCTTGTCAATAGGCAGGCTGAACTGGTCCACCAGCGCGCCGCCGTCCTTGAGCTTCTGCATGGTGCTGCCGCCCAGCACGGCCAGGCCCAGCGTGAGCAGCTCGTCCATGGTCAGGTTGGTGTAACCATAGGGCAGAGCAGTTTCGATAAGGGTCATCAGTTTGATGAGGTCCATGTCGACCATGACGGTTTTAAGCAGCGTTTCCAGCAGCGCGCGCTGACGGCCGTTGCGGTTGAAGTCATTCTGTCCCTTGAGGTTGCGGATGCGGCCATAGGTCACAGCCTGCATGCCGTCCAGATGCTGCACGCCGTTTTTCAGCTCCAGGCGCTGACGGCCCTTGTTGGAGCCCATGGGCTCTTTGTCGAACAGCTCATAGTTGATGGCGGAAGCTTCCGCCTTGGTCAGTTCCATATCCACGCCGCCAATGGCCTGAATGATATCCGCCAAACCGTGAATGTTGACGATCACGTAGTACTGGATGTTCATTTTGAAGTTGCGGTTGACGGTCTTCATGCCCAACTCAGCGCCATAGGCGATGTCGCCGTCCTTGGAGCCGAACTTGAAGGCGGTGTTGATGCGCTTGCGGCTGCTGTAGCCGGGCACTTCCACGGCGGTGTCGCGGGCGATGGAGGTGAGTTTTACCGAGCCATCCAGCTTGTTGATGGAGCAGATGATGTTGGCATCGGCACGGCCGCTGACCAGCTCCACGCTGCGGTTGTCAACGCCCATGAGCAGAATGTTGACCACATGATCGGGCAGCTTTTCGTTGATCTCAAGGTCGGAAATGTCGATGGCCCTGTCCATGGTGGCGTCTTCCAGCTTGCTGGAAAGGGATTCCAGCATGGCTTCTTCTTCAGCGGTGAGGTTGCCGGCATTTTGTTCGTCGGAACTGTAGGTTTCCTCTTCGCCGCCTTCGCTTTCAGACCATTCGGCCCACTGGGCCAGCTCCTCGGCGCTGATTTCGGGGGCGGTCACCGTTTCAGCCACGGCGCAGCCAAACAGCATTACGCCGCACAAAAGCAGGGAAAGCAGTTTCTGAAAAGTTTGCATGGTATTGTAGCCTCCTTTGGTAAATCAAACGATCGAATGCAGGCAAAACCTGCCGTTTCTTTCGGGAAAAGCGAACGCTCACAGTATAACACAAAAGCAGGTGGGAATACAACGCACAATCACGGGACATACTTCCCTTTGTCAAAACAGTGGGAGGTGAAACCCATGGCTATGCCCAACCAGAATCAGGTCATCCATTGCGACGTGACCAGCTGCCAGCACCATTCCAGCGAAGGCAAGTGCCGCCTGGACAGCATCAAGGTGGCGCCCCGTGCCGACTGCCACAACGGCAAGTGCGACGAAAGCGAGTGCGCCAGCTATCACGCCAGGTAAAAACAAAACAGGCCGGGATGCATATGCACCCCGGTCTGTTTGTTTGCTGCGGTGTTAACGGTTGATGCGCAGGGCTTCTTCCACGTCGCCCAGATAGGGCAGGCCGTCCAGCACATGGCTGTGACGCACGCTGATGGAAGCTGCAACGTTGGCAAAGGCAACGGCTTCCTCGATGTGAGCGCCGGCGGCCAGACGGGTGACCAGCGCCGCGCAGAAGGTGTCGCCCGCGCCGGTGGTATCCTGCGCCAGCACGCTCTTGGAGGCCAGACGCTGGATGCGGGTGGGGCCGACGAGCATGGCGCCCTCGCTGCCCAGCGTGATGACGGCGGGCGGCAGCTCGGCGGTGCGGAAGGCCTCGGCCAGAGAGTCAACAGTGGAATGCTCGGGCATGCCCACCAGAGTAGCCGCCTCGTGGCGGTTGGGAATGATCAGGCTGAAGCGGCGGATGAGAGAAAGCGGCAGGGGCTTGACAGGCGCGGGGTTGAGGATGACGGGGATGTTGTACTTCTCGCCAAGATCCAGCGCAGCCTCGACGGTCTCCACAGGGCACTCCAGCTGCAAAAGCAGCATATCGCAGGTGGACAAAGCCTCGGCGGCGTCCATCACATCCTGACGGGTGAGGTCGGCAGAGGCGCCGGCGTAGACGGTGATCTGGTTGTCGCCGTTGGCGTCGGTCAGAATGGTGGCAAAAGCGGTGGATTTGTCGCTCCACTTCACCAGCGGAGACACGCCTTCCTTGCCCAGACGATCCAGGCACTGACGGCAGAAATCATCGCGGCCCAGGCAGGTCAGGTCCAGCACTTCCGCACCCAGACGGCTGGCGGCCACGGCCTGGTTGTAGCCCTTTCCGCCGGGTTCCATGAACAGGCTGTCGGCGCTGAGCGTTTCGCTGGGGTTGTGGAAATGATCCACCTCAAAAAACGCAGACTGACCAGACAGACCGATAACGCCAAGTTTCACCTTTTTGTCCATTGTATTATACCTCCATGTAGGGATCCAGCAGCCGCACGCGCTGCCGGTAATGCTTGATGAGATCTTCGTTTTTTTCAGGACCGCCGGGCACGTTGCCACTGGTAAATACCGGCGGCTGCACACCGCGCTGAGCAAGCAGCTCAACGGCCTCCACCACCATGCACTCCATGAGAAGGGTGCTGGAAAGGGTGGATACCGGGCCGGTAGCAACACTGCAGCCTTCAGCCGTTACGCTGGCGTCGCCGTGAGGCGCGCAGTTGTCCAGCCACATGTCGCCGGCTTCAAACAGACGCAGAGCGCTTGAGTGACGGCTTTTGTCCTCGGCATAGGCTGAAGAGGTAACGCAGATGACCTTTGCGCCCAGCTTTTTGAGGTGAAGTGCTGCGTCCACAGGGCCTGGGTTGATGCCGGACGTGGAAATGACCAGCGCCACGTCTCCGGGCTGTACACCGTAGCGGTCGATCATGGCCGGGGTGATGCCCTCGGTTTTTTCCATGGTGCTGGAGCGCACAGCGCTCTTGTGCAGCATGATGTCCTCTTCCAGAATGGCGCTTACACAGGCCAGACCGCCTGCGCGGTAAAACAGCTCTTCAGCCAGCATGTGGGAGTGGCCGCAGCCAAACACATAGATCACGCCGCCTGATGCGATGGAATCGGCAAGCCACTCAGCCGCCTGAACGATTTTGTCCTCCTGACGGCTGACGGCCTTTTCCATCAGCTGCCGTACATTTTCGTAGTACTGCTTGTACAGCATGGCAGTTCTCCTTTGGTAAAAAGGTAGTCCCTCTATATCATAACGCTGAAACGCCGAAATAGCAAGCATTTCCTATGCACGGATCTTTTCAAGAATGCGGCCGATGAGCTGCACGCGCTTGAAGGGGGTCATCAGGTAAAAGCCGTCGACGAACGGTTCGATGGCCTTTGCCACGCTGGTGGAGATGGTCACGGCCAGCTCTTCGGCCTCCTCGCGGGTTTTGCCCTCGTACAGGGAGACGATCTCGTCGCACACACGCATGCCGGAGATCTCGTTGTTGAGGAAACAGGCATTTCGATGACTCACCACCGGGAAGATGCCGCCAAGGATCTTTCCGTGCAGGGTTTTGCGGGCAAGCTGCAGGTTTTCAAAGGCTTCGCGCGACAGAACCGGCTGTGTGAGAAAACCGGTCATGCCGCAGGCTTCCTTCTCCTGCGCCAGACGCAGCTGCACCTGAAAGTTGGGAGCGTTTACATTCAGCGCGCCGAAAATGCGAAAAGGCGTGGCGAGTACCTCTTCGTTCAGCCCCCGTACATACTGCGAAAGCTTACGGGAGTTGAAGTTGAACACGCTTTTGACTTCATCCCGGTCGGCGGTGGGAATGGGGTCGCCTGTGACGAGCAGCACATTGTGCACGCCCTCGATGGACAGCCCCAAAAGAAGCGCCTTGGTGGCGTTCATGTTGCGGTCGCGGCAGGTGAGGTGGGGGAGGGGTTCCATGCCCAGCTCGCGTTTGATTTTGCAGGCCAGCAGGCTGGAGTCGGCGCGCGGACGGCCGATGGGGCAGTCGGCGATGGTCACGGCATTCGCGCCCAGGTCGCGCAGGGTGCGCACGCCGTCCATAAAGAAAGCAATGTCGTCGTCCACGGGAGGATCAAGCTCCACAGCGATGACCTTGCGGCCGCCTTCCAGCATGTCGCTCAGGGCATTGGGATGCGCTTTGCGTGTTTCACCCTGTACAGCGGCGGACGACTCTGCAGGAAACTGTTCAAGCTGCGCAAGTGCGTCAGCCGTCATGCGGATATGCTCGGGCGTGGTGCCGCAGCAGCCGCCGATGATGGCTGCGCCGCATTGAGCGATCTGCGCCATCTGGGTGCTGAAATAGTCCGGCGTGCCCTTGAATACCGTGCGGCGGCCCAGCACGGTGGGGTAACCGGCATTGGGCATGACCGAAAGCGCGGCGCTGTGCTGCGGCAGACGGCGGATGTACTGCAGCAGATGACCGGGGCCGCTTAAGCAGTTGAAGCCCACGGCGTCCGCTACGCCCTGCATGCGGCGGAACAGTTCCGTGCCCAGCAGACCGTCGGGCGTTACGCCGTCGGGATTGACGGCAAAGGAGACGATAAGATAGGCATCCGGGCAGACGGCGCGCAGATGCTGCGCCAGCTGTGCGACGCCCTCGTCGGTCGGAAGCGTTTCCATCAGAAAATTTGTGACACCCTGCGCAAGAAAGCAGTCTGCCTGTGCAATGTAGCAGGCTGCCATGTCACGGCTTTGCGGTGCGGGGCCGATATCGGCAAAGACAAACGCATCATAGTGCGCGGCGGCTTCCTGGGCAATGCGGCAGGCGGCTGCGATCAGCTGAGGCTGCTCGCTGGCAGGAAGGCTGCTTACGCCGAACGTGTTGGCTTTGATGGCCTTTGCACCGGCGTCCAGATAGGCGCGGTGGATGGCGGCCACGGCTTTTGGTTCAAGCAGGCTGGCCTGCTCGCAACACAGGTCGGCATGTCCCGGCGCAGCAGCAAACAGCGTGCCCATCGCGCCGTCAAACAGCAGCGGCTTTCCCTGTTTCAGATAGGCGCGTACGTCCATCATTCCAGCACCTTCCTTGCCACGTCCACCGCCTGGCGCGCGTCGTGCGCATAATATGCACCAAGACTTTCGGCATAATCAGCGGTGACTACCGCACCGCCAACCATGACGGCAGGGGGATTTGGCATGGCGAGCAGCTGTCTGGTGGTTTCTTCCATGGCGGGCAGGGTGGTGGTCATCAGAGCGGACAGGCCCACCAGACGGATGCCCTGTTCGGCCACGGCCTGCACAACCGTTTCGGGCGCAACGTCGCGGCCAAGGTCGATGACTTCATAGCCGTAGTTGGCCAGCACCGTTTTGACGATGTTTTTGCCAATGTCGTGAATATCGCCCTGCACGGTGGCGATGGCGATCTTTCCTTTTTTGACAGGGGAACCGCCCTTTTGAGCGATGGAGGTGCGGATGACCTCGAACACCGACTGCGCCGCCTGTGCAGCGCTCAGCAGCTGCGGCAGGAAAGCGCGGCCGCTTTCATAGTCTGTGCCTACCTTGTCCAGCGCCGGGATCAGACGCTGCTCCACAAGGGAAAGCTCGTCCTGCTGCGCAAGCGCTTCTTTGGCCAGTCGGGCGGCGTCAGCCTTGAGGCCTCGCACAATAGCGTCGTCCAGCGTAAGGCTGCTTTCGGAAACCGCTGCCTTTACGGTGGGCTGACCGGCAAAGCGGTCCACATAGCGGGTGCACTGCGCGTCCTCGCCGCTGAGCACGCGGTGAGCAGCCACAGCGTCCATCAGCTCGCGCAGGTTGGGGTTGATGATGGGCAGCGTAAGCCCGGCAGCAAGCGCCTGCAGCAGGAACGCCTGATTCAGGAACGGGCGGTTGGGCAGACCAAAGGAGATGTTGGACACGCCAAGCACCGTCTGCAGCCCCAGCTCGCTGTGAACCATGCGCACGGCTTTGAGCGTTTCCATAGCCTGTTCCTGCTGGGCGGATACGGTAAGCGTCAGGCAGTCGATCCACACATCTTCACGGGGGATGTTGTGCGCAAGGCAGGCGTCCAGAATACGCTTTGCAATTTCGACACGTGCTTCCGACGTTTGCGGAATGCCGCCCTTGTCGAGCGTGAGTCCTACGACCGCCGCGCCATATTTGCGCACGATGGGCAAAAGTTTTGCAAGCACCTCCGGTTCGCCGTTGACGGAGTTGACCGCTGCCTTGCCGTTGTAAACGCGCAGACCGGCCTCCAGCGCTTCGGCATTGGAGGAATCCAGCTGCAGCGGCAGCGTTACGGCGCTTTGCAGCTTTTTGATCACGCGGGGCAGCATGGCCACTTCGTCCACGCCGGGATAGCCGACGTTGACGTCCAGAATGTCCGCGCCAGCGTCCTCTTCCTCCACGGCAACCTGCAGAATGTAATCCAGATCGTTTTCCAGCAGCGCCTGCTGGAAACGCTTTTTGCCGGTGGGATTGATGCGCTCGCCGATCACGCGCACACCGTCCAGACGGCAAACGCGGGTGGGCGTGCAGATGCAGCCGGTGTTATCGAAGATATGCGTGGCGGGTTTGGCACCCTGAAGCGCTTTGGCAGTTGCGGCGATGTATTCAGGCGAGGTGCCGCAGCAGCCGCCCACGATGGTAGCGCCGGCTTCCACACAGGCGAGCATGGCCTGCGCAAATGCCTCGGGGCCCATGCTGTAGCTGCCGTCTACGGGATCAGGCAGACCGGCGTTGGGCTTGGCGATCACAGGCAGACGCGTGCAGCGGCTGAGCTCGGCCACGATGGGCGCAACGCCGTCCGGGCCAAGCGAGCAGTTCAGGCCGATGGCGTCCGCGCCCAGTCCCTCCAGTGTATGGGCCATGGCGCTGACGGTGCAGCCGGTAAAGGTACGGCCCGTATCATCGAAGGACATGGTGACCATCACTGGCAGGGAGGTATTCTCTTTCACCGCCAGCAGCGCGGCCTTGGCCTCGTACAGGTCGGTCATCGTTTCGATTACGGCCAGATCAGCCCCGGCTTTTTCGCCTGCGACGGCCATTTCGGCAAACAGGGCGTAAGCATCCTCAAAGGACAGGCTGCCCATGGGCTCCAGCAGCTCGCCAAGCGGGCCGATGTCCAGCGCCACTTTGGCGTCGGTGCCTTCGGCGGCCTTCTGGGCGTTATGTACACCGGCGGTGATGAGTTCTTCCACGCTGTGGCCGCAGCCAGCGATCTTGTGGGCATTTGCCCCAAAAGTGTTGGCATAGATCACGCGGCTGCCTGCGTCGATATATTCCCGGTGAATGGCAATCAGCATCTCCGGGTCGGTCAGGTTCAGCACTTCCGGCACGCCGCCGGGCTTGAGGCCGCGCTTTTGCAGCACCGTGCCCATGGCTCCGTCCAGAATGAGAAAATCACGATCAAAGCGCACAGCGTTTTCCTCCTTTGCGTAATGAACAGCTTTCGCGCAGGCTGCAGTATGCACAGCCGCGTATGCGGGCCTGCTGGGGCCTGTCCGAAAGACCGATGACGGCGGTCACCGTCTTGACAGGGTTTAGCAGGAATGTATCGGTCACATGCACGCCCAGACGACGCTGCGCATCCGTCAGATCGCACAGCATGGGCTGCACGCTTAGCGGCAGGTCGCCGTAGCCGGGGCTGAAACGGTCAGTGAGATGAGCCTGCGGGAAACGCGCGGCGATCTCGCGCTGCGCTGCGTCGCAGCCCTCTTCCACAAGGGCGCTGCCTGCAGCATTGAGCAGCAGCGCGTCGCTCATGTCGCGCGCCTGCATGGCACGCAGCCGTGCGTCAAACGCCGCGCCAAGGGTGCAGACCAGAATGCACACGCTGTGGCAGTCGGTCAGCATGGTTTGCGCGGTCTGCCCGGGCAGGTCGATGGAGGGAAACACGCGCCACACCCATCTGGGCGAGATGGCATTACACAGCTCCTGCGTGATCTGCTCTGTCCTTTGGACGAGGGATTCATCCGCGTCCGGCGCAACACCGGCATAGCGCAGCACTTCGCTGATATCCATGTGATCCCTCCCCGCATGCATTTGGTACCATGATACCGCATTTTTTTCGGCTTGTACAGAAAAAAAGGGAACGGTCAGGCCGTTCCCAATGGGTTTATGCTTCCTTCAGCGTGTCCCACACGCCCTGATACAGCTGCGGACAGCTGGCGATGACGTTGCCGGAGCGCAGCGGGTTTGCCTCGGCGTCGCCCGGCCAGCCGGTGACTGTGCCGCCGGCTTCTTTCACGATGAGCACGCCTGCAGCGATGTCGTACAGGTTCAGGTCCAGCTCCACATAGGCTTCAAAGCGGCCGCAGGCTGTAAAGCACAGATCCAGCGCGGCCGAACCCAGACGGCGCATGTCTGAGAAATTGCGGCGCATGCGGGGCAATACGCGCAGGAGGCGCGCGCCTTTTTCGTCGTTGCGGTGGGCGAAGGCCATGGCGACGATGGCGTCGCGCAGCACAGTTTCATCGCTCACGTGGATGGGCTGACCATTCATGAACGCGCCGCCGCCCTTGACAGCGGTGAACATTTCGTTCAGACGCGGGCAGTAAACGCAGCCCACCACCAGCTCGCCCGCCTCTTCGTAGGCGATGGAGATGGTGTACAGCGGCAGGTCGCAGATGAAGTTGGTGGTGCCGTCGATGGGATCGACGATCCACCGTCCTCCCTGACCGGCGCTTTCGCCGTTTTCCTCGCCCAGGAAACCATCCTGCGGAAAGGCGGTGAGCAGCATTTCGCGGATGAGGGCTTCGCTGCCGCGGTCACAGTCGGTCACATAGTCGTTGCTCTGCTTGTGCGAAACCGAAAACGCCGGCTGGCTCAGCAGATATTCACCAGCCCTGCGCGCCGCCGCAACGGCGGCATCAAGGCGCTGCTGATAGCTGATCATAACTCACGCTTCCTTCATGAAGGCGGTGTAGGCCTTGACGGCCTCGTACAGGTCGGCTTTGCTGATGATCTCCAGCGGGGCGTGCATGCTGAGGACCGGCACGCCGCTGTCGATGACTTCCATGCCGTACAGGGCGCAGATGTAGGCGATGGTGCCGCCGCCGCCCACGTCCACCTTGCCAAGCTCGGCAGTCTGCCAGCAGATGTTGTTGTCGTCCATGATCTTGCGCAGACGGCCGATGAATTCAGCGTTGGCGTCGTTGGAGCCGCTCTTGCCGCGGGAACCGGTGAACTTGTTGTAGCATACGCCGCGGCCGAGGAAAGCGGCGTTCTTCTTTTCAAAGGCGCTGGCAAACAGCGGGTCGAAACCGGCGCTCACGTCGCAGCTGAGCATGCGGCAGGCAGCCAGCGCACGGCGCAGGTTAAGCTCGCTGTAGACGTCGCTGGTCAGGTTGAGAAGCTCCGCCATGGCGTTTTCAAAATACCTGGCGCGCATGCCGGTCGCGCCCACGGAGCCGATCTCTTCCTTATCGGCCAGCAGGCAGCAGCAGGTGTAGGCGGGCACTTCAGGCAGGCGAAGGATGGCTTCCAACGCAGCGTAGGAGCATACGCGGTCGTCGTGGCCATAGCCAAGGATCATGCTGCGGTCCAGGCCGTAGTCACGCGCTTTGTCTGCGGGCACCACTTCGATCTCGGCGGAGAGCATGTCTTCCTCTTCGATGTCGTACTTTTCCTTCAGGATGGACAGAAGCATGGCCTTGACAGGCTCCTTGCTTTCTTCCTCCTCCACCAGCGGGCGGCCGCAGAGCATAATATCGAGACCTTCGCCGGTGATGACCTCGCTGGCCTTCTTGCCCATCTGCTCGGCAGACAGGTGGATGAGCAGGTCGCTCAGGCCCACAACGGGATCGTTCTCATCTTCGCCGATGACGACGTTCACCAGCGTGCCATCCTTTTTGGCCACCACGCCGTGCAGCGCGAGGGGACGGGCCACCCACTGATACTTCTTGATGCCGCCGTAATAATGGGTGTCTAACATCGCCATTTCCGTATCCTCATAGAACGGCACCTGCTTTAAGTCAAGACGCGGGGAATCAATGTGAGCGCCCAGAAGCTTCATACCGTTCTCTAACGGTTCTTCACCGATTAAGAACAGTGCCACAGCCTTTCCCATGTGATTCACATAGACCTTATCGCATGCCTTAAGCTTTGTA
>JAFULL010000100.1 GCA_017473345.1 Clostridia bacterium
AGGTCTTCCTGTTCGACGAGCCTCTGTCCAACCTGGACGCCAAGCTGCGCGTTGCCATGCGTACTGAGATCACCAAGCTGCATCAGCGTCTGCAGACCACCTTCATCTATGTTACCCACGACCAGACCGAAGCTATGACCATGGCTTCCCGTATCGTGGTTATGAAGGACGGCTTCGTGCAGCAGGTTGACAGCCCCCAGAACCTGTACGACTATCCCGCCAATCTGTTCGTCGCCGGCTTCATCGGCAGCCCCCAGATGAACTTCTTCACCGTCAAGCTGGAGAAGGAAGGCAACGACGTTGTGGCTAAGTTCGGCGACAACAAGATCGTTGTTCCCCAGAGCAAGCTGGCCAAGTTCGCTGACGAGAGCTACATCGGCAAGGAAGTCTACATGGGCATCCGTCCCGAAGACATCGATGATGATCCCGAAGTGGTTGCCGCTTCTTCCGCCATCGTTGAGTGCAACGTCGAAGTGACCGAGCTCATGGGTTCCGAGACCTACCTGTACCTGTCCACCTCTGGCAAGGAAGAGAACATCATCGCTCGCGTTGATCCTCGTACCTCCAGCCGCGCTGGCCAGAAGGTTAAGGTTGCCTTTGATGTGGATCGCCTGCACTTCTTCGACAAGGAGACCGAGGCTACCCTGCTCAACCGCTAATTTGCCTTATATAAGGAGCACTTCCATTTGGAAGTGCTCCTTTTTTGTGTGTTGAAAACTTGACGTTTTAGATACAACAAAAGCCGCCACTGAGGGCGGCATGTAAATAAGTGGATATCATCTCCAGGTATCAGTGCGCAGGAGCGTTCACTGATGCCTGCTCTTACAGGTTCCGTTCATTTCACCAACTTACTCAGTGATTCTGTTTGGACACTTTCTGACTTCAAACATTTTTATAGCAAAGCTCTGCAAACAGCGTTGAAGGACGAATAGACGTAAGATCAACCTCTGCCTGTCCAAGGCTGCTGGCGGCACGCTGCATGCGGATGCCCAGCGTGTCGCGCTGATTACGGTGTTCAGGGTAGAAATTTCGCAGCAGGAAATAGGCGTACTTGACCAAACGATAATCGCCGTAAAGTTTGTTTTCGTTTCCGGCGACAGTATTTCCTTTGCGGATTGCAGCTTTCAAGGCATCGGGACTCAGTTCGCTGGCATAAAGAATAGTGAAGTTACCGGGCTCCAATTTGCCGCCAAAGCAGCCGTGGGCATCAGAATTGCCTAGAATGGGCATTTTGTTACGCTCCTGATAATAGCTCACCTGCATTTGGGTACCCACTTCGTAGGCGCCGCCGGCGATCAACTCCAGCGCATCAAAACGTTTATGATCGAACAGGTAGTCGGTAATGTCCTCTGTCTCATTAAAACCTTTGGGCAGAATCCAATGGGGATGGCAGAGCACGGCCACACCATCGACCGAACGAATCTTGTCAAACATCACCTGAGAAGCGGCCGCTGCATAGCGATCATCATCCGTCATGGGATCATGCATGGTTTCCAGTTCTTTTTCAACAGCAGCGCGATATTCCGGCTCGTGATCGCGCCACCAGTCGTTGACGCTTTCGGTGCCGCCTAGATTGATAATGTGCACAGGGTTATCGGGCGAATGGACCTCCTCGCCGGGAACGACCAGAAAATCGACACCGGTTTGTTCGAAGAAGTCTTTTGCAATGAGGGAAGGTTCGTAGCGTTTGTGGTCGGTGATGACACAGTAGTCATATCCCAACCGACAGGCAGCGGCAGCCATGTACATGGGGGAGTCCTTACCGTCAGACATCCAGGTATGCATATGGTTGTCGCCCTTGAAGGGCTGCAGAGCGAAAAGATCATCCTCCAAAGCATAGATTTCAAACTTTTCGGCGGATTGTTCGTTGACAAACAGCTCACACAGATAGCAGTCTTCCTGGGGAAGAGTCAAGGTGATTTCCAACATTCCATTTGAAATGACGAGCGGATGAATCTGCTTGAAGAAAGCCTCATCCTGGCATGTGGGAATGTATTCCCTGTTGCGCAGACCATAGCGGCGCAGGCCGGAAAAAGGACGAATACAAAGGGTATACCGATTTGTCTCGTCGACGGTTACAGGCGCCTGAGGCTCAAGAGTGATTTTGAGCTGTTTCAGAACGGGATAGATCAGATACATGGGACGAAAAAACATGGTTAAACCTCCTTGTCGCTTTTGCGGTAGTGTTCAAGAACCTCGATTTCATCATCCAGATAGCGCATGGCATCCATACCGCGTTGTGCGGCAATATAAGCGCATAAACTGTCGACGATAACCAACTGTGTCAGACGGGAAACAACGGCCTCCCGGTAGGCAAGTGCCTCACCGGATACCGAAACCAGGGTTACATCACTCAGATCAGCCAGTGGGCTTTGCTGAAAGCTGGTAAGGGAAAGCACCTTTGCTTTTCTGCTTTTGGCCATTTGAACGGCATTCAGCGTGGTGGTAGTGCGACCTTTGTGCGAAATTGCCAGCGCTACCATGCCTTCGTTCATCTGCGAGGCTGATATGCATGCCAGAAGTGGATCGGGCATAATAACGGCAGGAAGACCAAGCCGCAAAAGCCTGTAGTGTACGTCCTGCCCAACAGGCAGAGAACTGCCGCTTGCATAAATTTCTATACGGGTAGCCTTGCAGAGCATTTCGGCTGCCTGAGCAAGTTCATCGCCCAAACTGTCATACGTGTCCTGAAAGGAAGCTTGCGCTGCAGAAATAATTTTCTGCATGGCCTTTCGTGGATCGTCAGAGGCATCTACACCATCGAAAGCCGGCTTTTCGCTTTGATCCAGACTTTGAGCAACACGGATCTTCATATCGGAAAAACCCTTGCAGCCCATGGAGACGGCAAAGTTAGCAACGCTTCCGCTGGAGGTGCCGGCTCGCGCGGCAAGGTGGGTGATGGTTTCATTAACCACTTCTGCAGGAGCATCCAGAATACAGGATGCGATGCGCTTCTCCACGGGCGTCATGGACGAAAAACGCTGTCGGAGAGCAGGCAAAAACTTGATCATACTGCCGCCTCTTTTTTAGCTGTTTTCATACGCACTGTGAAGGCAGCCAGAAGAATAGAAGCTGCCGCTGCACACAGCCAGATAACGGGCAGAGGAGCAAAGCCGAGATTTTCCAGCACCTGACCCAGCACGTAAGTACTGATGGAAGCACCGACGTATGATGCAAAGTCAAACATACCGATAATGGAGGCCACCATGTTGCGCTCTGTATAGTGCATGGGAATGAAGCTCATCAGGATGGTGTTGTTGGCATAGCAAAGACCGGAAATCAGCGCGATCATGCCAACAATCAGCAGACTGGCGCTGCTGAACATCAGACCGCCGCACAACAGGCCGATGCCGGCAAAAACGACAACAAGGATACCGTAGGGATTGCTGCCGCTGCGTCCCAGCAGCGCACGGGAGGCAATAATGCCGATCAGATTGGCAATGGGGAGAATGCTCGCCATCAGGTAGGGCGGAATGCTGCCAAATCCGTCCATTCCGGCAACCAGCAGGGGCGTCCAGTAAGCGGCGCCTTCTTTGATGAGACCGTGGAACATGCATACAATGATCATCCACTGCAGCTTTTCATCAAACAGGAAACGAATGGTATCACGAATGCTGGCCTTGGATTTCTTTTCATCGCCCAGCGTAAAATCATAGTGCTTGGAAAGCAGGATCCACGCCACGATCATGACGAGGCTGACCATGCAGGGAATGATGAAATACCAGCGGCTTTGCGCGCCGGCAAGGCAATGGCCCAGAAGCCCCCAGCTGACAAGATAGGCGACGGGCATGGCGAGCGAAATGCCCATGGACACGGTAGCGCGTTTTTCAGGCCTTGTATTCTGTGCCAGACCGCGGATGATGGTGCTCCAGAACATGGACTGGAAGATGCCGTTAACGCCCCACAGCAGGGTCATCATGCCAAGAGTATCGACAAAGGCCATGCCCAGATTGCACAGAAGGGTTCCGCTTAGTGCAAGCAGGATATAGCGGTTGGCCTGTACACGGTCGCCAATGTAGCCGTTGACCAGCTGTCCGCAGGCATAGATGCCGTAGAATACCGCGCCTACAATACCCAGCTGTGCAGAGGTAAACCCTTTTTCGACAGTCAGCGTGTGCAGCGCGGATGAAAAGTTGACACGGCACAGATAGGCCGTCAGATAGGTGAGCCAGCAGCACAGAAAGATCCAGTTTACAGCAAACCGTTTTTTCATTTCAAGCACCCTTTTTGAAATATTTTCAATCTGATTATACAACTGTTGAAATAAAAGTCAATGGCTGGAGGATATGATAAAACAAAAATGACCGGCTGCCCCAAAGGGCACCGGCCAAAGCAATTAAAGAGTAGCAGCCATCACTGCCTTGATGGTATGCATGCGGTTTTCAGCTTCGTCAAAGACGATGGACTGCGGGCTTTGGAAGACTTCGTCTGTTACTTCCATACAGTCAAGACCATATTTTTCATGAATCAGCTGACCAATACCCGTTTCCAGATCATGGAACGCAGGCAGGCAGTGCATGAAACGGCACTGAGGCCCGGCTGCGTTGAGCAGTTTCATATTGACCTGATAGGGGAGCAGATCGTGGATGCGCTCTTCCCACACAGAATCCGACTCGCCCATGGAAACCCAGACGTCTGTGTAAATAACGTCGGCATTTTGGACGGCCTTCATGGGATCGGTTTCAAACTGCAAAACAGCGCCGGTCTGTGCGGCGATCTGCTGGCAGCGCTCAATCAATTCCGGTGCAGGGAAATATTTTTCAGGGGCACACGCAACGAAATGCATGCCCATTTTGGCACAGCCGATCATCAGCGAATTACCCATGTTATAGCGGGCATCACCCATATAGACCAGCTTGCGGCCTTTCAGATCCCGTCCGAAATGCTCCTGAATGGTCAGCAGGTCAGCCAGGATCTGCGTGGGATGGTATTCATTTGTCAGACCATTCCAGACAGGCACACCAGCGTATTTGGCCAGCTTTTCGACACGTTCCTGCCCGAAACCACGGTACTCAATGCCATCAAACATGCGGCCAAGCACCTGGGCAGTATCCGCAATGCTTTCCTTTTTGCCGATCTGCGATGCAGAAGGATCCAGATAAACAGAAGCCATGCCCAGATCGGCTGCGGCAACCTCAAAAGCGCAGCGTGTGCGGGTGCTGGTCTTTTCAAAAACAAGGGCGATATTTTTGCCTTCACACAACCGGTGGGGAATGCCGGCTTTTTTCTTTGCCTTCAGTTCGGCAGCCAGAGACAGCAGTTCGCTGATTTCTTCGGGTGAAAAGTCAAGCAGTGTCAGAAAACTGCGTTTTTTCAAAGACATCGTCATATACCTCCTAGGGAAACTATGCCACCAAGTCTAACACAAGGCGAAACTTTTGTCGATAGATGTATTGAATACTTTCTGTCTAAAATGTATAATAAGTGAAACCGGTATACAGAAATGGAGAGATGAACATGAAACCATGGCTGATCCATGCATTTGCCGATGAAGCAGACAGCATGATTGACGGACAGATTGCTGCGATGAAGCGTAATCATCTTCGCGGGCTTGAAATTCGTACGGTTGATGGGCAGGGCGTTGCGGATATTTCCATTGAAAAGGCAAAAGAAGTGCGCCAAAAGTTGGATGACGCCGGGCTTGTTACCTGGTCGATTGGTTCTCCGATTGGAAAAATCGGTATTGAAGATCCTTTTGAGCCGCATATTGAGAAACTGAAGCACGTGCTCGAAGTGGCGCAGGAACTGGCTGCAGTGCGGATTCGTATGTTCTCTTTTTATATCCCACAGGGTGAAGAGGCGGCACGTTATCAGTCGGCAGTGTTCGACCGTATGGGGATGATGCTGCAGACAGCACATGGAAGCGGCGTTGCACTGTGCCATGAAAATGAAAAGGGCATATACGGTGATATTGCTGTGCGCTGCAAAGAACTGCATGATGCATTCCCCGAACTGTACGGGATCTTCGATCCGGCCAACTTTATCCAGTGTGGGCAGGAAACGATGGAAGCATGGCGGTTGTTAAAGCAGCATATTGACTATTTACACATCAAGGATGCACAGCCTGATGGAGCAGTTGTACCAGCAGGGAAAGGTGTTGGCCATTTGCGTGAAATCATTGCGGAATATTTCGCAATGGGAGGACGCGCTATGACGGTTGAGCCGCATCTGAAGGTTTTTGACGGACTGAAAGCGCTGGAACGCGAAGGTGAGAAAACCCAGCTGGGACTGTATGTTTACGAAACGAACGATCAGGCCTTTGATGCAGCCTGTGATGCATTGCAAATACTGCTATAAGGAGAAATAAATATGGAAATTGGCGCTCAGTTTTATACGATCCGCAATGAATGCAAAACGCTTGAGGGGCTGGCTGAGTCCCTTAAAAAGGTGGCTGATATTGGCTACCGCACAGTCCAGCTTTCCGGCGTTTGTGATTACGATCCGCAATGGATGAAGCAGCAGCTCGATCAAAATGGCCTTCGCTGCGTGCTGACACATACGCCTGCCGGTAAGCTCACGGCAGAAACCGCACAGGTTGTCAGCGATCATCAGACGCTTGACTGTCCTTATGTGGGGCTGGGCTGGTATCCTTTTGATGAGGCACAGAATGCCGGCTACGATCAGTTCCTTGCAGACTACCTGCCCATGGCCAGAGTGCTGAAAGAAAACGGCTTGTATTTCATGTATCACAACCATGATCAGGAATTCAAAAAGATTGGAGACCAGATCATTCTCGAAAGGCTGCTTGCCGATATTCCGGCTGATCTGATGGGCTTTACGCTTGATACCTTCTGGGTACAGGCTGGCGGCGGCGATCCTGCACAGTGGCTTGAACGGCTGGCAGGACGCATTCCCTGCATCCATCTGAAGGATTTTGCCTATGGCCGCAAGATGGCTGTCATCGGTGAAGGCAATATCAATTTTGACAGGGTGTTCGAAAAGGCGGAGGCAGGCGGAACGAAGTATATGCTTGTTGAGCAGGACGACTGCAACGGAGAGGACCCCTTCGAGTGCCTGCGCCGCAGCTATCAGTACCTGCGCGCAAATGGTTTCCAGTAAGGAGGAAGGCAGCATGAAAATTCGATTGGGTATTATTGGCGTCGGCAATATGGGCTCTGGACACGCAAGAAATGTGCTGAATGGAAGCTGCCCTGATTTTGAACTGACGGCAGTGGCGGATATCAATCATGAACGTCTGGAATGGTGCAAAAAAGAACTGTTGGGGGACTATCAGTGCTTTGATACGGCGGAAGAGATGCTCGAAAGCGGACTGATTGACGCGTGCATTGTTGCTGTTCCGCATTACGATCATACCCGTTATGCCATTGAATGCATGCAGAGCGGGATCCATGTCATGGTTGAAAAGCCTGCCGGCGTCTATACCGAGCAGGTAAAGGAAATGAACGCGGAGGCGGACAGGCATCCGAAAGTGGTTTTCGGAATGATGTTCAATCAGCGCACCAATTGCCTGTACCGCAAGATGCGTGAACTGGTACAGTCGGGTAAATATGGCCAGATCCGCCGCACGAACTGGATTATTACGGACTGGTATCGCCCGCAGGCCTATTACGATTCCGGCGACTGGCGTGCAACGTGGAGCGGAGAGGGTGGCGGCGTGCTGCTCAATCAGTGCCCGCATCAGCTGGATCTGTGGCAGTGGATCTGCGGTATGCCTAAAAAGGTTTATGCACATATGCATTTTGGCCTGTGGCACGACATTGAGGTTGAAGACGATGTAACCACCTATGTGCAGTATGAAAATGGTGCGACCGGCGTGTTTGTGACTACGACAGGCGATGCCCACGGAACCAACCGCTTTGAGATCCAGATGGACAAAGCCAGGTTGATTGCCGAAAATGGAACGCTTTCCATGCTTGAGTATGATGAGACCGAGCAGGAATGGTCCAAACATAATACCACGCCCTTTGCAACGGTTGGATGCCATGAGGTCGCTGTTGAACTGGATGGCCTGAATGAGCAGCATATCGGCGTGCTCAATGCCTGGGGCGATGCCATTCTGCGCGGCGGAAAACTGGTTGCCGACGGGCGCGAGGGCATCAACGGTCTGACGCTGTCCAACGCCATGCATCTGTCTGCTTTCCTTGGCAGGGAGATCGAACTGCCCTTTGATGAAAAGCTCTACAAGGAAGAACTGATGAAGCGCGTTGCTGTTTCCCGCCGTAAAACCAGCGGCAAAACGGTATTTGCTGATACCAGCAACACTTACGGAGGCAATAAGTAACGCACCGGAGAAAGCGTATGAAAGCCTTTTGGTACCGACTGATCCAGTGCACATGGGGATGCCTGCAGACCCTTCTGGGGCTGATAGTCTTTCTGATGAACTTTTCCTGCAGACATTATTCCTATCATGGTGCGATCATTACTGAATGGAAAAATCCATCCAGCGTATCGTTGGGTATGTTTGTCTTCGTAACGGCAAATCCCTACTTTGCAAAGCGATACGAGGGCACAATCCCCACAGAAGAACTGTCCCGCAGGCTTCTCGTGCATGAGTATGGGCATACCATTCAATCGCTGCTGTTTGGACCGCTTTATCTGATTGTGATGGGCATTCCTTCAACAGTATGGGGCTTTTTGCCGCAGCTTGCCAAAAAGAGGGCAAAAGAAAAGATATCTTACTTTACCTTCTTCACCGAAAAATGGGCGAATCATCTGGGCGAATGTGCAACCGGCGAGTCATCCATGGGCGAACTGCTGATTGATTGATCTTCAAAAAGAGCGCTGCTGATTGCGGCGCTCTTTTCGCACTTTTTTGCATTGTTGCTTTTTTGAAATTATGGTATACTGCTCAGACCACTGAGTTGGAGGCTGAAGTATGGGCAAAAGGTTGATCGTGGCGGAAAAACCCTCTGTTGCAAGGGATATTGCACGGGTGTTGGGTGCATCCCAGCGAGGAGAAGGCTTTTTGTCCGGCGAGCATGACATTGTTACCTGGGCAATTGGTCATCTGGTAAGCCTCAAGGAGCCGGAAGAGCTTGATGAAAAGTACAAGCGCTGGCGAAGCGCTGACTTACCGATCCTGCCTCAGCAGATGGAACTGAAGGTGCTTCCAAAAACCAGAAGCCAGTTCTCGGTTGTGAAAAAATTGCTCAACAGCAAGGAAATTGAAAACGTTGTATGCGCAACAGACTCTGGGCGTGAAGGCGAACTGATCTTTCGGTATATTTACGAAATGGCTGGTTGCAAAAAGCCTTTTGAGCGACTGTGGATTTCCTCTATGACCGATGAGGCGATCCGTGCAGGATTCGCAGCGCTGAAACCGGGCGCCAACTATGATGCATTGTATGAGAGTGCGCGTTGCCGCAGCGAAGCAGACTGGCTGGTTGGCATGAACGCAAGCCGTGCATTCACACTGCGTTATGATGTATTGCTTTCAGTGGGCCGTGTGCAGACGCCCACCCTTCAGATGCTTGTAAAGCGCAGGCTTGAAATTGATCGTTTTGTTTCAGAGCCTTATTATACAGTTCATGCAGATTTTGGCGATTATCAGGGAATATGGGTCAATCAGGAAAATGACAAGCGTATCCCTGACGAGACAGCGGCTCAGAGTATTGTCAATAAGGTGAAAGGCAGAAAAGCCTACGTCAAAACAGCACAAAGCGAAGATAAAAAGGATCTTGCACCACAACTCTATGATCTGACAACACTGCAGCGCGAGGCCAGCAGCATGCTGGGATTTACGGCTGACAAGACGCTGAAGACGGCGCAAAGCCTGTATGAAAAGCACAAGCTGATTACATACCCGCGTACAGACAGCCGGTATTTGTCCCATGATATGGGGCCATCTGTCAAAAAGGCACTCTATTCACTGGAAGGGGAACATGCGGAGCTGGCAGCACCATTGCTTCAAAAGCCCATTCCACAACCCAAGCGTATCTTTGACGACGCCAAGCTGACAGATCATCATGCGATTATTCCAACAGGAAAAAAAGCAAATTTCAGCACGTTGTCTGCTGATGAAGCGAAACTGTTTGATCTTGTTGCCCGCAGATTGATAGCCGCCTTTTATCCGCCCTATCTGTACAAAGCAACAAAGGTGATCACGGAATGTGAAGATGAACGGTTCCAGTCCAACGGAACGGTCGTTATAGACGAAGGGTTCAAGAAGGTTTATCAGAACATGCAGGCCAAACGGAAGAGCAAGGCTGATACAGAAGAAACGTCACTTCCACCGCTGCATGAAAATGATGAGCGTACTGTCAAAAAGGCAAGTGTCAAAAAAGAACAGACAAAGCCGCCCAAGGAACATACGGACGCCTCATTGCTAAGTGAAATGGAGCATGCGGGAAGGCGGATCGAAGACGAGGAACTTCGCGAACAGATGAAGGGCTGCTCGCTGGGAACACCTGCAACACGTGCTGCAATCATCGAGCGCCTGATATCGGTTGGCTATGCCAGACGCAAGGGTCGTCAGATTATGGCGACTGAAAAAGGCGTCAGACTGATTGAGGCGGTTCCTGCAGAGATTGCTTCGCCGGAAACGACCGGCCGCTGGGAGCAGGCGCTGGAGAAAATTGCACATGGCCAGGGCGATGGAGAAAGATTTTTGGAGGGAATCCGGCGACTGTCAGGCTTTTTGACGGAATACGCAATTTCTTCTGCTCCTGATGTAGCTTTTGAAAAAGAAGAAAGACGGGGAAAAGGAAGAAAACGTTCATCCGGCAAAACGCTTGATATACCGTGCCCTGTATGCAGACAGGGAAAGATAACCGAAAATGAAAAAGCATTCGGCTGTTCGCACTGGAGGGAAGGATGCAAGTTTACCATCTGGAAGGACAGTGTAAGCAAAGTTGGCGGGCCTGAACTGAACGACAAGATCGTTTGCGCTTTGCTCAGGTCAGAAGACGGTGACCTGAAGGGTTCGACAGGCGTTTTACACTATCATAATGGATATGTTACGTTTACTCCTAAACAAAACAAACACGAAACTCAGTCAGGTAACTGACTGAGTTTTTTGTACATAGAGAAAACTGTTTGGTGACTACACATGCAAATTTTTGACTAGACAGACATTTTCAAGGTGAAAAGGATGTTTTCAAAGCATGGCTTTATATATAACACGTTTTGATGGCTGATTTTGCCGGGTGAAAATGCGCGGAAAGGGCGCTTTTTGTCCTTTTTTCACAGCTGGAATGACTTGCAAAGAAAAAAAGCATGTGTTATCATAATAAAAAAGTCGGAGGGATCCGACGAAGGTAAATTGAATAGGAGGTACCCGGTATGAAGAAACTCGTTGCTCTCGTTCTGTCTCTGGCGATGATGCTGAGTCTGACCGCGGCTTTCGCTGAAGAGGAAGTCGTAACCCTGACCGTGAGCTCCATCTGGTCCGCTGAAACCGAGGCTAACCGTGCTCCTTTCCTGAAGACTCTGGAAGAGTTTGAGGCTGCCCATCCCAACATCAAGCTTGAGGTTGAATGGTTTGAAGCCAATGCATGGAAAGAGACCGGCGAAACGCTGGCTCTGAGCGACAGCCTGCCTGACGTGTTCTACTGGAACGCTGGCGGCGTACTGTGGAACCTTGTTGGCGCTGGCGACATTCTGCCGCTGGATGAGTACCTGACCGATGAAATCATGGCCCGCATGGAGCCCGGCCTGCTGGTCGACATGACCTTCGACGGCAAGGTTTATCAGCTGCCCTACACCAAGGCTGCTTCCATGATGTACTGCAACACTGAGCTGTTCGACAAGTACAATGTAAAGATTCCCGAGACCTGGGACGAGCTGATCGCCGCTGTAAAGACCTTCCGTGAGAACGGCGTGACTCCCATGACCGTTGGCGGCGCTGACCAGTGGCCCACCAACATGTATACCGACATCATTGCTCTGCGCTATGCCGGCGATGCTGCCTGCCGCGCTGCTTACTACAAGACCGAAGGCGCTACCTTCATGACTCAGGACTGGATCGATGGCGTGGCCGCTTTCAAGCAGCTGATTGATCTGGGCGCTTTCCCCGAGGATGCTGCTTCCCTGACCCGCGACGAGTCTGAGGTTGCCTACTTCGCCGGTGAGATCCCCATGTATGTGCATGGCCAGTGGTTCTCCGGTTCCCTGTCTCCTGAAATGCAGCAGAAGGTTGTTGCCATTAAGTTCCCTGCCGTTGGCAAGGGCTACGACAACCAGTACATGGGCGGCGCTGCCGAGGGCTTCTGCGTTGCTTCCTACACCGAGCATCCCGAAGAAGCTTTCATCGCCTGCCAGTTCTTTGCTGAGAACCTCTCCAAGAACGGCTACATTGCCGGCGCGGGCCTGCCTGCATGGAAGTATGACTTCTCTGCTTACACTGATCTGAACCCTGTTATGGCTATGATCAAGGAGGCCACTTCTACTGCTGACTCCATGCTGCTGTGGGGCAACACCGCCCTGACCGGCGAGGATGCTACCCTCATCGGCGACACCGTCTATGACGTGCTGACTGGCGAGATCACTCCCGAACAGTGGTGCGAAGACATGGAGACTATCTTCGAATAATTCCTGATGCATATCACCGGGGGCTGGCGGTCAAACCGCCACCCCCTTTTCTTACTCTTGATGTTTACAAGGAGGTCCGCTTATGAAACGTGTATTGTCGAATAAGTGGAGTATCGCGGTTTTTGTCCTGCCGACCGTCCTGTTCTTTACTTATATTGTTATCGTCCCGATTTTCAAGTCCTTCTATTATAGTCTGCTGAGCGAAATTCCCGCCAAAGTCGGCGATCAGTCTGAATTTGTCTGGTTTGCCAACTACATCAAAATGTTTACACCAGGCCGCCGAAACGACTTCCCGGGCGCAGTGGTCAATTCGCTGAGCTATGCTGCGTTGTCTGTTTTTATCCAGCTGCCTTTTTCGTTGATGATTGCTCTTATTCTTGCCAATGGCATCAAGGGTGAGAGTCTGTATCGCAACGTTTTCTTCATTCCTGTTGTTATTTCTTCGGTTGTCATCAGTCTTCTGTGGCAGCGCATCTACAAGGATCTGGTGCCGGCGGTTTACGAAGTACTGAATCTCACTGTGCCCAAGAATGGTTTTTTGGCCAATAAAGACACAAAACTGATGGCGGTCTTCCTGCCAAGCCTGTGGCAGTTTGTGGGCTATCATATGCTGCTGATGTATGGTGCGCTGAAGTCCATTCCTTCTGACATCATTGAGGCTGCTACTGTGGATGGCGCGGGAGCTTCCCGCATGGCGCTGCGCATTCAGATTCCCATGATCAAGCCCATGCTGAAGGTATGCCTGTCATTCTCACTGATCGGCTCGTTTAAGTTGTTCGATACACCGTGGATTTTGCTGGAGCGGGCAAACAAGCAGCTGCCTGCACTTTCCATGTATGTCGAGATGTTCTCCAACCACAAATACAGTTACGCCAGCGCACAGGCGATGTTTATCGTGTTTGAATGTCTGGCGTTTACGGTTCTGCTGAATATCCTGTTCAAGGATCGCGACGACATGGTATCCAGAAAGGGAAGGAGGCGTCATGCAGCATGAAGAAAAAGCTTTCTGCAGTAAAGATCATCGCGCAGATCTTTCTGGTCATCTGGCTGCTTTTGTGCCTGTTCCCACTGTATTGGCTGTTGTGCTTCTCTTTGAAGGATACGCAGGAGATCTTCAGTGGTAACCTGATCGGTCTGCCTACCCAATGGCTGTTTTCCAACTATGCTAATGCATGGGGCAGCGGCGGCAATATCAGTCTGTTCCTGATGAACAGTGTGATTGATACGGCAGCCACGCTGCTGGCTACGAGCTTGCTGGGCTTCATGTGCGCCTATGGATTGCTGCGTATGCGCTGGAAAGGCCAGAAGATCGTCATGACGTATATCATGATGGGCATGATGATTCCCATGCATGCAGCCCTGTACCCGCTGACAGAAACCCTGCTTCCGCTGATGAAGACGCATTGGGCACTGATCATTCCCTACGCAGCCTTCAATATTCCGATTACGATCCTTATTCTCAGTGGATTTATCACAAATATCCCTTATGAGATGGAGGAAGCAGCCTGCATCGACGGCAGCGGTATTTACCGTACTGCTTTCACGATCATCCTGCCCATGATGGTGCCTGCTATTGCTACTGCAGCAATCTTTGTGTTCCTGCAGGTCTGGAACGAACTGCTGCTGGCTACGATCTTTACTACTGGTAAGGTGCGTACGCTGACGGTCGGCATTCAGCAGATGAGTGGTCAGTATCAGACGGACTACGGTTCTATGGGCGCAGCACTGGTGATTGCTACGCTGCCGACGCTTGTTCTGTATATGTGCATGAGCGGTCAGGTGCAGAAGAGCCTGATTGCCGGCGCTGTGAAGGGATAATAGGTTGCCCGGCAGGATGCAGGAAAGGGGAATGAACCCTTTGAAAATGCAGGATATTCATATCAGAGATCCTTTCGTTCTGGTTCACGAGGGGAAATATTACATGTACGGAACCCGTGGCCATACTTGCTGGGGTGAAGCTACAGGTTTTGACGTATATGTGAGCGATGATTTGAAAAACTGGAGCGAACCACAGGCCTGTTTTGAAAATGACGGCAGCTTTTGGGCTGATCGTCATTACTGGGCGCCTGAGGTGCATCAATGGAATGATGCGTTCTACATGTTTGCCAGTTTCAAGCATCCTGATGTATGCAGAGGCACGGCTATTCTCCGTGCAGAAAATCCCAAAGGACCATTCCTGCCGCATTCGGACGGCCCCGTAACGCCGCGTGAATGGGAATGCCTGGATGGCACATTCTATGTAAGTAAGGCTGGTAAACCATACATGGTTTTTTGCCATGAATGGCTGCAGGCGGTCGATGGGGAAGTGTGTGCTGTTGAACTGACGGAAGACCTTCGGGCGGCTGCAAATAAACCGTTTTTGCTTTTCCGGGCTTCAGAGGCAGAATGGGGCAAACCAGTTCAGCATTCCACCGGGATGAGCGGATGGGTAACAGATGGCCCATTTCTTTGGCGCACCACAGATGGTACATTGCTGTGCCTGTGGGCCAGTTTTTCAGAAAGTGGCTATACCCAGGCAGTAGCAGTGTCAGACAATGGTGATATTGATGGCAAGTTTCATCAGTCTGCCCCTCTCTTTATGAAAGATGGCGGGCATGGCATGATATTCCGATCTTTGGATGATCAACTGTATCTTACCCTTCATACACCCAATACTACACCGCAGGAACGGCCGCATCTTTATCCCGTTACAGAGCAAGGTACCCGGTTGGTTCTGCTGAAGCGTTAATAAGCAAAAGCTCGCTGGTCAGCGAGCTTTTGCTTATCTATTTTTTTCTAAAAACAAAAACCCATCCCTGCAAAAGCAAGGATGGGTAATAGCCCATTGAAGAGGATATCAGCGCTTGCTGAACTGAGGCGCGCGACGAGCGGCCTTCAGACCGTACTTCTTACGTTCCTTCATACGCGGGTCGCGAGTGAGGAAGCCAGCCTTCTTCAGGCTTTCACGAAGATCGGGGTTTGCCTTGATCAGCGCGCGGCTGATGCCGTGACGGATCGCGCCAGCCTGACCGGCCAGACCGCCGCCGCGGACGTTGATGAGGATGTCCATGTCGCTGCCAGCCTTGGTCAGTTCCAGGGGCTGACGAACAGTCATCTTCAGCGTTTCCAGACCAAAATAGTTGTCCAGTTCACGCTTGTTAACCAGAATCTTACCGTCGCCGGCGACCAAACGGACACGGGCGATAGCCGTCTTACGACGACCGACGGCGCTGTACTCAACTTTAGCCATTTCTTTTCGCTCCTTCCGTGTCCTTACTTAATAACCAGCACTTCGGGCTGCTGGGCGGCATGCTCATGCTCGCTGCCAGCATAAACCTTCAGCTTCTTCGCCATCTTGCGGCCGAGGGGGCCCTTGGGCAGCATGCCGGCAACGGCGTGCTGGATGACGAACTCAGGCTTTTCGTTCAAAAGACGGCGATAGGGGGTCTCCTTCAGACCGCCAGCATAGCCGCTGTGCTTATAATAGATCTTCTGATCGAGCTTCTTGCCGGTCAGGACGACCTTGTCGGCGTTCAGAACGATCACGTAATCACCAGTGTCAACGTGGGGAGTATAGGTGGGCTTGTTCTTGCCGCGCAGAATGCTGGCAACCTGGCTG
>JAFULL010000101.1 GCA_017473345.1 Clostridia bacterium
AGCAGAGCCGATGGTGGAGGAGGACAGGCTGCACTCGGCCAGAACGACCAGCACGTCGCCGGGGGTGGCGCCGCTGTCGACGGTCTGCTGAGCGCCGAAGGTCTGATAGTCTTCGAAGTTTTCAACCGAACGCACGCAGGCGCGGTCGCCGCCGGTCATGAAGCTGTTGGAGCACTCGGCGATCTCGACCCACTCCTTGGCGCGCAGGGGCAGCTTGGTGACCATGTCGGTCCAGAACAGACGCCAGGTGGAGTCCAGCTGCAGAGCCATACGGCCGGAAGCGCCGACGGAGGAGAAGTGGAAACGACGGCGTTCGTCAATGCAGCGGCGAAGGTCCTTCACCAGAGCCTTGAAAGCATCGCTTTCGAAGCACTTGGCGGATACTTCGGGAATGTACTTGTCAGCGGCCAGAATGGTCTTGACGCCTTCGGCGGTGTCGCGCTTGATCTTGCCGGACAGGCCGCGGGTCAGAGGGTTGGACTGTTCCGTGGGGATAGCGCCCAGATGGAACTGTTTCTCATTTTCGATAAAGTCTTTGGCTGCCTGCTTATAATCCTGCATGGTGGCTACCTTCCTTCTTTTGATCTCGTCGTATGGGAAACTGATACGCTTCCATGTACTCTATATTGTATTTGACATTCGCATATTTTGCAAGTACAATTCTTATATGGATATGCAGAATTTATTGGAGAAACTCCTCAAAAAGGGTCTCCAGGATGGTGTCTTTCCCGGCGCAGTCGCAGCGTGCGGGGACCGAGAGCACGTCTACGCACTTTCCCACGTGGGAAAAATCGCGGAAAACGGGCCCGAAGTTACGGAAGAAACGCGATATGACATGGCTTCCCTCTCCAAGGTGCTGGGCACCACAATGGTTGCATTCAAGGCGCTGGAAAACGGCGACATCTCGCTGTATGACAAATTGCCCAATTTCTTTGAAGATGTGCCGGAAGACAAAAAGGAGATCAGCATTTACCAGCTGATGACGCATACAGCTGGCTTCAATCCCTCCTTCCGTCTGGATCATCTGGTGGATTCGCCTGACAAGGCGCTGCGCGCGATTCTTGACAGCAAGCTGGACCACAAGCCCGGTGAAACGCCGGACTACAGCTGCATGGGCTACATCACGCTGGGCAAGGCGCTGGAAAGCCTGTATGGGAAACCGCTGAAGCAGCTGGCACAGGAAATGGTGTTTGAACCGCTGGGTATGAAGAACACCTGCTACTGCCCCACCGGCGACAATATTGCCGCCACAGAGGTAGACCCCGAAACCGGCAAGGCCTGGGTGGGCGTGGTGCATGATGAAAACGCGCGCTTCCTGGAGGGCAACTCCGGCAATGCAGGCGTGTTCTCTGACATTCACGACATGATCTGCTTTGCGCAGATGCTCAGCCGCATGGGCGACGGCTTCCTCTCCCCTGCGCTGATGAAGACCGCCATCCGCTGCCATGCCGCCTCCGCCGACGGCGAGGTGCGCCGCGGTCTGGGCTTCCATCTGTCCGGCACGCCGATGTGCTACATGGGTGAACTGATGCCGCCCACTTCCTTCGGCCACACCGGCTTTACCGGCACGTCGCTGGCCATCGACCCCGAAACCGGCTTCTGGGCAGTGCTGCTGGCCAACCGGGTGCATCCCACGCGCGCAAACGTGGCCATGTTCCCCTTCCGCCGCCGCATGCACAATGCCCTGTATGCAGAATATACCAAAGGATGACAAAGCATGATTGAATACCGTTTTGCCGTTCAGGCCGACATGCCTGACGTGATCGACTTCATCGATCTGGTTTTCTCCCATGTGCGCGAGCCGCACGACTTTGAGGCGATCCTGCCCAAGTGTTATGCGCAGGGACGCGACTTCAGCGACGTACATGCCATCGCCGTGCGCGACGGCCGTGTGCGCGGCTGCCTTGGCAGCTATCCTGTGAAGCAGACGATGGCCGGCGAAACGCTGAACATTGGCTACATCGGCTCCATGGCCGTGCACCGCCACGAGCGCGGCGCGGGCGTGATGAAAGAGCTGGTGAAGATGCAGATCGAGCGTGCCAAAGAGACCGGCCTGGATATGCTGCTTTTGGGCGGCCAGCGTCAGCGCTATGAATACCACGGCTTCTATCCCTGCGGCGGTGACTACAGCTACTATGTCAGCAGCCCCACCGTGCGTCACGGTCTGCGCGACATCGAGCCTTCGTTTGACTTTGAAAAGATGGAGCCCGGCAGCGAAGCTGCTGTATACGCGCTCGAGCTGTACAACCGTCTGCCTGTCACCGGCGCGCGTTCGAAGGACGACTTCGTGCTGGCGGCCTGCAGCTACTGGTCTGCTCCGTGGACCATTCTGAAGGACGGAAAGCCTGTTGGCTATCTGATTTCCAACAATGCCTGCGACCATGTGAGCGAACTGGTCGTGGAGGACGACGCGCTGCTGCTGACGGCCATCAAGTCGTGGTTTGTCAAAAAATCGCCCAACCGTCTGCACGTGAAGGCGGCTCCTCATGACGTGGCGCTCAACCGCACGCTTTCCAGCTTTGCCGAAAGCTATTCCATCGGTCAGGACAGTATGATGCTGCTCATCAACCCCGAGCGCGTCATCCGCGCTTACATGAAGCTGAAAAACAGCTACGAGCCGCTTGCCGACGGCACCCTGTGCCTGAAGCTGGGCGATCACCCCACGCTGGAACTGAAGGTGGAAAACGGCGAAGTGAGCGTATGCCCCACCGACAAGGAAGCGCAGCTTGCGCTGACCATGGAAGAAGGCATCCACCTGCTGTTTGCCTTTAACCGCTTCTATGCGCCCCAGGCCCAAACGCCCGCCGGTTGGTTCCCCCTGCCCATGAGCGTTGCAACCGCCGATACCTTCTGATCCATCCAATCAAAAAGTCCGCTGCGGTCTTTTCCGCAGCGGACTCTTTTTACAGCTTTAACAGCATCATATATTCTTTCAGGCTCGTTCCGTCCTTCAGGCGGATGGCGTCCGGGCGTTCGCCGTAGATGCGGAAGCCCATCTTTTCATACAGGCCCTGGGCGCGCTGGTTGCCTTCGATGAACTCCAGCTCCATCTGTTCAACGCCGTGTTCGCGCGCAACGCCGATCATCGCTTCAAACATGGCTGCACCGATACCCAGCCGCCAGTACTTGCTGATGAGGGCAATGGCCACGCTGGCGCGGTGACGCACCTTTCTGCGGCGCTGGATGGACAGCTGGCAGTTGCCGGCGATCTCGCCGTCCACTTCACAGACGATCATCACCTGCAGGGGCGAACGGTTGACCGCTTCCAGAAACAGCGCTTCCTGTTCCACGGTTTCGGTGCATTCCTCCGCCTCGCGCAGCACATACGGCGTTTCAGAAGCAGCTGTTTTCAGATAATCAAGCATCGCTTCCGCTTCTTCCGCTTTGGGACTGCGCAGGATGGCAGTGCGGCCGTCCTTGAGTACGATGGTCTTTTGCGCAAACAGCATGTTTTTCCCTCCCTGCTGATGATATGTTTTTCCCCGGACAGTCATGCCGCCCGGGGAAAGAACGGTTACAGTTTGTTGCGCTGGATCTTGCCGGAGATGGTCTTGGGCAGCTCGGTGCGGAACTCCACAATGCGGGGATACTTGTAGGGCGCGGTGTGCTGCTTGACGTAGTTTTGAATATCCTTCTTGAGCTCGTCGGTACCTTCGGTGCCCTTGGTAAGCACGATGCAGGCCTTGACCACCTGACCGCGCACTTCGTCGGGCGCGCCGGTCACGCCGCATTCAAGCACATAGGGCAGTTCCATGATGACGCTTTCAATCTCGAACGGTCCAATGCGGTAGCCGGAAGACTTGATGACGTCGTCCACGCGGCTGACGTACCAGAAGTAGCCCTGCTCGTCCTTCCAGGCGACGTCGCCGGTGTGGTACCAGCCGTCGTGCATGACCGCAGCCGTCTTCTCTTCGTCCTGATAGTAGCCGATGAACAGGCCGCAGGGAACCTTTTCGCTGGTCTTGATGCAGATCTCGCCGGACTGGCCGGGGGCAACGGGGTTGCCGTCGGGATCCAGCAGAGCGATGTCGTACAGCGGGCTGGCCTTGCCCATGGAGCCGACCTTGTGAGCATGACCCACGAGATTGGCGATGGACAGGGTGGTTTCGGTCTGACCGAAGCCTTCGATCAGCTGCAGGCCGGTGAGCTTTTCAAACTGATAGTAAACCTCGGGGTTGAGGGCCTCACCGGCGGTGGTGGCGCGCACAACGGAGGAGAAATCGTACTTGGTGAGGTCTTCCTTGATCATCATGCGGTACATGGTGGGCGGCGCACAGAACGTGGTGATCTTGTACTTGCCAAACATGGGCAGGATGTCAGCCGCATCGAAGCGGTCGAAGTCGTAGGTGAACACGCCGCCTTCGCACAGCCACTGGCCGTAGTACTTGCCCCACAGGGCCTTGCCCCAGCCGGTGTCGGAGATGGTGAAGTGGATGCCGTCGCGATGCACGCAGTGCCAGTACTTGGCGGTGACATAGTGGCCCAGAGGGTACTTGAAGCTGTGGGTCGCGATGCGCGGATAGCCGGTGGTGCCAGAGGTAAAGAGCATTAGCATCGGATCATCGCCGCAGGGAGTATCCTCCGTGCGCTGATAACGGCGGCTGAACAGGCCGAACTCACTGTTGAAGTCACGCCAGCCTTCGCGCTGACCGCCAACGAGCACCTTGGTTTTAAGCGTGGGGCTGGTGGCCTGCGCCAGTTCCACCTGGTGCGCCACGTCGCCGTCGGCGGTGCACAGGATAGCGCTCACGCCAGCTGCCTGGAAGCGGTATTCGAAGTCGTGCGCCAGCAGCTGGTTGGTGGCCGGGATGGCGATGGCACCCAGCTTGCACAAAGCGGTCATAGCGGGCCAGAACTGCCAGTTGCGCTTGAGCACCAGCATCACGCGGTCGCCCTTCTTCACGCCCAGAGAGGTGAGGTAGTTGGCCGTCTGGTTGGACAGGTCCTTGATATCCTTGAAGGTGAAGCGGCGCTCTTCCTTGGTGCGGCTGAGGTGCAGCATGGCCAGCTTTTCAGGATCCTTGCGGGCCACGGCGTCCACGATGTCAAAGCCGAAGTTGAATTGGTCGGCATTTTCAAAGTCGATAGACACGAGCGAGCCTTTTTCGTCCTCTTCCACCCTGATAAACTTGTTGCAGCACAGTTCCTCGTCGGTACGGGAAACAGGCTTGTTCTTTTCCTGAATTTCAGGCGCGACCATGGATTTGCCGTTGAGAACCATGGCCAGGAACAGGCACTCCTCGCCGCCCACGGCGATCATACCGTGAGGCGTGGCGGAGTCGTAGTAGATGCTGTCGCCTTCATGCAGGATCTCGACATGTTCACCGATCTGCACCTTGAGCGATCCCTTGTAAACCAGGTCGAATTCCTGACCGGCATGGGTAGCCAGATGGATGGGCTGATCCTGCTGCTCGGGCAGGTATTCATAGCGCACCCAGTAGGGTTCGGCGATCTTCTGGCGGAACATGGGCGCCAGGTTCTGAATGCGGATGCCGCGCTCACGGGCCGTGGTGATACCGCGGTCCTTGCGGGTGACGGTATAGTTGGACAGATGGGCGCTGTAGCCTTCCAGAAGGTCGGTCAGTTCAATGCCAAATGCCAGCGCGCACTTATGGATAAAGGAAAAGGGAAGATCGATCAAACCGCTCTCGTATTCCACATAGGTTGCTTCCGTCACCTGGGTGCGGATGGCCATTTCAGCCGTGGAATAACCCATGATATTGCGCATTTCTCTGATACGAAGCGCTACTTCCTGGATCTGCTGTCCTGCCTGGTTCATACCGGAAAACCTCCTTAGCATAAGAAAACCGCCCCAAAGCTTTTTGCTTTGAGACGGGTGTAATTACATCCGCGGTACCACTCAAATTGCAGTTTTCACTGCCACTCAACGGGTTCTGACAAACCCTGTGCATTCACGCAGCCTCACGTAAGTCCTTACTCTGCAAAAAGATTTCAGGCCTTCAACTCAGAAGGGATGGGCTTTTTGAAGCATCTGCTGCCGGTTCACACCAACCACCGGCTCTCTGGAAGCAGCTGATTCAGCCGTCTTCATCATCGTCTTTGGGGTGATCTTCAATTATGACGGGATAATAACACAGCATGCTTTTCTTGTCAACCCAGTCGTTCACGAAAAACATTGCAAAAACATACGGATGTTCTTTTCCTGTACCCGCCTTGCATTCTGTATACAAAGCGGATAAAATGACACTACACACTTCGCAAAACCGCTTTTTGAGGAAAGGAAACGTATACATGGAAAAGATTCGCATGATCACCCCTCTGGTCGAGATGGACGGCGACGAGATGACCCGCATTTTGTGGCAGAAGATCAAGGAAAAGCTGATCCTGCCTTACGTGGATCTGAAAACCGAATATTATGATCTGGGCCTGAAACACCGCGATGAGACGAACGACCAGGTCACCGTGGACAGCGCCAACGCCACCCTCAAGTACGGCGTGGCTGTCAAGTGCGCCACCATCACCCCCAACGCCCAGCGTGTGGAGGAATACAACCTCAAGCAGATGTGGAAAAGCCCCAACGGCACCATCCGTGCCATCCTCGACGGCACGGTGTTCCGCGCGCCGGTGCTTGTAAACGGCGTCAGCCCCAGCGTGCGCACCTGGAAGCTGCCCATCACCATCGCCCGCCATGCCTATGGCGACGTGTACAAAAACACCGAATACCGTGTGCCCGGCGCCGGCAAGGCCGAGATCGTCTTTACTGCTCCCGACGGTACCGAAACCCGTCAGACCATCATGAATTTTGACGGCGAAGGCGTCATTCAGGGCCAGCACAACACCGACAAGAGCATTGCTTCCTTCGCGCACAGCTGCTTCAAGTATGCCCTGAGCGTCAGGCAGGACCTGTGGTTCTCCACCAAGGACACCATTTCCAAAACCTATGATCACCGCTTCAAGGACATCTTCGCCGAGCTGTACGAAAGCGAGTATAAGGCTGCCTTTGAAGCCGCCGGCATCGAGTACTTCTACACCCTCATCGACGACGCCGTTGCCCGCGTGATCCGCTCAAAGGGCGGCTTTATCTGGGCGCTGAAAAACTACGACGGCGACGTGATGAGCGATATGGTGGCCACGGCCTTCGGCAGCCTTGCCATGATGACCAGCGTTCTGGTCAGTCCCAACGGCCAGTATGAATACGAAGCCGCGCACGGCACCGTGACCCGCCATTATTACCGCTACCTCAAGGGCGAGGAGACCAGCACCAACCCCGTGGCCACCATCTATGCCTGGACCGGCGCGCTGCGCAAGAGGGGCGAGCTGGACCAGCTGCCGGATCTGTGTGCCTTTGCCGACAAGCTGGAAAAAGCCACCATCGCCACCATCGAAAGCGGCAAAATGACCAAGGACCTCGTTGCACTGTACGAAGGCGAAGCAACCGGCCTCAACAGCGACGACTTCCTCGACGCCATTGCCCAGACGCTGAATACGCTGTAACAGAAAACGCCCTGCACATGCAGGGCGTTTCTTTTACATTTTCTTTTCCAGCACCTTGCGGGCGATGAACGCTGCGCCCGCCGTAAGGTACAAAACCGCCAGACAGATGTACGACGGCACAGGATATCCCAGTCCCATGAACAGGAAGATGAGCACCGCGATCAGCCCAAAAGCCACGCAGTATCCCACGGAAAACGCTGCACGGCTGATGGCGATGTTGCGCTCATCCTGCCGGTCGATCTCCTCCTGCTCCAGCTTTTCTTTGGAAACCACCTTTTCGCGGATCATGCGGAATACCGCCACCGCGCAGATGCCCGCGCCAAAGCCCGTGAACATGCCCAGCAGCGTATTTTGCGAATGCCCCTCCGGCTGGATGATCAGAAAGCTCAGCAGCCCGTACAGCAGGCTGGCAATACCCACCAGCAACATGATCAGACACATCTGTTTATTCCACTTGCCCCTGCACATTATTCTTCCTCCTCGTAGATGAAAATGTCCTCAACCATCAGCTCAAAATAACGGGCCAGCTTGAACGCCAGCTGGATAGACGGATTATACCTGCCGTTTTCCAGCGAACTGATGGTCTGCCGCGACACCTTCAGCGCCGCAGCCAGTTCCTCCTGACGAATGCCGCGCGCGTTGCGCAGCTCTTCCAGACGATTTTTCATAGTTCTCCTTTCGCGGCCGTCGCCGCAGATGGAAAGCATGCTTTACATCCGTATCATAGCAGATGACCGCCTCCATGTCAAGCGCGCTTTACATCATTCTGAGAAAAAAGTTAGAATCCCATTGTAATATGCAAATTTACTTTTCCATGCTGCTTTTGCATGCTATACTGCAGGTGAGGTGAAGGAAATGTCTTGTTTGGGAAATATCATCTGGTTTGTTTTTGCAGGTTTGTGGCAGGGGCTTGGATGGACGATCGCCGGGCTTTTGTGGAGCATCACCATCGTGGGTATCCCCATCGGTCAACAATGCTTTAAGTTTGCCGCGCTCAGCTTTTGCCCCTTTGGCAAAGAGGTAGTTTTCGGCGGCGGCGCCGTATCGCTGCTGCTGAACCTGATCTGGCTGGTCGTAAGCGGATTGCCTCTTGCGCTTACTGCTGCCGCGAATGGCCTTGTGCTTTGCTGCACGGTCATTGGCATTCCGTGGGGCCTGCAGTGCTTCAAGTTTGCCAAGCTCGCGCTCATGCCGTTTGGCGCTTATGTCATCCATCGTTAAAAAACAGCCCTCTGCCTTGAAGCAGAGGGCTGTTTTCAGTTGCCGGAGATGTACAGCACGCCCAGCGTGCCGGGGCCGCAGTGGCTGGAAATCACGCCGCCTGCACGGGTGATGAGGATCTCATCAAAATGGTTGAGACTTTCCAGATACTGCCGCACTGCCTCGATATCCTCCTCTTTGCAGCCGGAGTGCGTAATGAATACGCGGTCCTTCACAGCGGTCCTGAGGTCGGACTCCATGTCCTTCGCATAGGCCAGAATCGTACGGGACATGCGTCCGCGGTACTTCTTGGCAGGAGACATACGACCGTTTTCCACCACGATCTTGGGATGCAGCTGAAGCGTTCCGCCCACAAGCGCAGCCGCGCCGCTGCAGCGGCCGCCGCGGTGCAGATAGGTGAGCGTATCCACCACAAAGCTGGCCCGTACATGGGGCTTGATTTCTTCAACGCAGGCGGCGATCTGCGCGGCCGTCGCGCCCTGACTGGCCATGAGCGACGCCGCAATCACCAGCATGCCCATGCCTGTGGACAGGTTGGCCGAGTCAATCACCTTCACGCGGTCGCCTGCGCCCAGCTTCTCTGCCGCCAGCCGCATGGCGTTGGCCGTGGAGGACATGCTTTCGGAAATGGCCAGGCATACGACTTCGTGACCCTGTGCAAGATAACGCGCCAGCTTTTCCTCGGCGTCCGCCTGAGAGCAGGCAGCCGTCTTGGGCGTGCTGCGGTTTTCGTCCGACCAGCGGTAAATATCGTCGGGCGTGATGCTTCGGCCGTCTTCAAAGTCCTGATCGCCCAGAATAATATGCAGGGGCAGGATATCGACGCCATAACGTTCGATCAGTTCAGGCGACAGGTCGCAGGTACTGTCAGCAATGATTTTAACCATTCGTCCTTCATCCTTTTCCGTTTTGGGGTACGCTGCCATTTTACACCCCAAAACGAAACTGAAAAGAAACTTTTCGAATGTACGCGATGAAAAAAATCAGCCCATCAGCGATTTAATAAACGCCACGCCCTGCGCCGCAGCCTCAGGCGCACTGGTCAGAACGCCTGTGATCTGCAGAATGATGACCACAATGCCCAGCACCGTCACATACAGCGCAAAGCCGTTGAGCGATACTTTGGCAATGAGCTTGAGGAAGTAGCGGATGGTGAAATAGCCTGTTACGCCGGCCACCACCATACCCACGATAATGGCGGGCAGGTCGAAGCCGATGCTGATGCCCTCTTCCATCACATTCATCACTTCGCTGAGCAAGCCGCCCACGATGGCCGGGGCGCTCATCATGAAGCTGAACTTGGCAGCCGTCTGACGATCCAGCTTTGCCCACACGCCGCCAAAGATGGTGCTGCCGCTGCGGCTTACGCCGGGCAGCATGCCCACCGCCTGCAGGCATCCCATGGCCAGCGCCTCAAAAATGCCGACCTTCGTCTTTTCCACTTTGCGCTGCGCATTGCGGCGGCTGAGCCACTGGGTCAGCACCAGCATCAGGCCGGTCAGCAGAAAGCACACGCCCAGAATGTCGTTGTGCGTTTCCACATAATCCAGCGGCTCGTCAAAAAGGATCTTTCCGACCAGCGCAGGCAGCGAGGCAATGAACAAAAGCAGCAGCGTGCGGTCCTTGATGGGGTGCAGCACCATGTGCAGCCAGTCCTTCCAGAACACGATGGCCACCGCCGCCAGCGTGCCCACATGCAGCAGAATATTAAACAGCAGCTGATGATCCACATCCACCCCGAACAGCGCCTGCAGCAGGTTCAGATGTCCGCTGGAGGAAATGGGCAAAAATTCCGCAAGGCCCTGAAACAGGCCCAGAAATGCAGCTTCCAGAATACTCATCAAAACTTCGTTCCTTTCCTGTGGTTTCCAATGGGAGTATACACCATTTCGCTGTTCCTGTCACGTTTTTACACATGATACGTTTCAAACTGTGTCCGCATACGGTATAATAAGCGCAGGAGGTGCATGATATGACCGTTTTGAAAAAAGCCGCAGCAGTGCTGACTGCCTGCATGCTGTGCCTTGCCCTGTGCGTAAGCGCCGCTGCCGAGGGCGTAAGCGCGCTGTTCATCAACGTTGGCAAGGCGGATGCTGCGCTGTTTTTCCTTGGAGACGAGCGCTATCTGGTCGACACCGGCACCAAGGACAGTCACGACCAGCTCGTGCGCGTACTGGAGGCCTACGGCGTGAGCCATCTGGACGGCATCTTCGTCACCCACACCGACAAGGATCACGCCGGCGGGCTGAAAAAGCTGCTCAAAAGCGGCATAACGACGGATATGCTCTATGCCAGCGCTCTGCACAGCGAAACCGATTTGAGCGATCACCGCGTGGTTGAAGCTGCCGAAAAGCATGACGCACCGCTCACATGGCTCAAGGCCGGAGAAAAAGTGACGGCCGCGGGTGGTTCTGTATTCCATGTTCTGGGCCCGCTGAGTCAGGATCTCGACAACGAAAACAACAACTCGCTGGTCATCCATCTGGAAACGCCGGAGGGCGCCATGCTGCTGACCGGCGACATGGAACTGAATGAGGAGGCCGAGCTCATCCAAAACGGGCTTATCACGCAGGCCGAAGTGCTCAAGGTATCCCATCACGGCGAGGATGACGCCACCAGCAAACAGTTTGCGCTGCTGGTGCGGCCGCAGTGGTCCGTTATCTCCACCAATACCGTTGAAGAGCCGGATACGCCTGACGTGAAGATCACCTCGCGTCTGCAGGCGGCGGGCAGTTCCATCGCTGTTACACAGGACGCGCAGGTGGGCATTCTCATCACCCTTAAGGGCAGGCAGGCGTCTGCCCAGCGCATCGACTGGCAGTAACGCTTTTCATCCTGCAGGCATAGGATGGCCTGACGGGCAACCGTCAAGCCATCTTTTTGTTATCAGGAGGAAAACCTCATGCGACATTCCTGTCACTGTCCGCCGCATGGCTGCCGTCCGCCGCAGTCTGATGGTGTTCTTCTGCCAAAGATCCTCTGCAGTGAAAAACGTGTGATCCCCCGTCTTTGTACAACGCTGCAGGTAAATGGTCTTCCACCCTGTCAGCCCGTTCGCATCGTGCGGATCGAACCATCCTGCATTCCGCCCACATGGAGTCCCGGCACGCCGGACGGCTGCGGCCGTACCACCGTAAACATCTCCATTCCTGTGGATGTAACGGTCTGCGATGACTGCGGCCGGCAGCACACCGGAAACGCTGTTGTGGAAACAAACGTCGTTTCCGCCTGTGCGTCACGCCCGGGCTGGCAGCAGCGGCTGCTGATCGTGCCGTGCATCCGACTTTTGTGCAGTGACACCGGCTGCAGTTGTTGCTTTGATGTACAGCTGCACCTTACGCTGGACATCTACCTGCTGTGCCTTCAGCCGCACATGATGCGCCCGCCTGCACCCGTCTGTCCGGATCTGCCTCTTTATCCGCAGCCGACGCATATGTCACAATCCATTCCCTGCCGTTGACAAAGCAAGCCGCATGTTTTACTATGTATATTGGTAATTTGTGCGGCTTTTTTGGCCGCGTATGGAGGCTTGCGCGATGAAGTTGAAATACTCCCTGCTGCTTGTGTGCGTGCTGATGCTGCTTTGCGGCGCCGCCATGGCCGACAGCATCTCCGGCTGCGCCTATGTGGACGCCAATGAGAACAGTGTGTGCGATTCCGGCGAGCAGCTGATGAGCGGCGTACCGCTGACGCTGATGCAGCAGGTGGACGGCCAGTGGCAGACCATCGACCAGACCGTCACCAACGAATATGGCAAATTTTCGTTTAATCAGCTGCAAAAGACCGAGTACCGCGTGGCGTGCAGCCTGCCCGGACAGGAACTGTATGCCGCTACCATCGGCGGTTCCAGCAAGGTGACGGATGGCGTAACGCATCTGGACGTATGCATCGCCTGCGAAGCCATCAGCGTGGACGTGGGTCTGCGCCCCTCTGCCCGTCTGACTGTAAATGCGCTGGCAGATTCCGACGGCGACGGTCTGCGCGGCAAGTATGAGCGCGACTTGCCCGGCGTGCAGGTGGAAGTACTCAGCGGCGACAGCGTGCTGGCCGCAGGCACCACCGACAAAAAGGGCGCTGTCAGCCTGACGGCTGCTCCCGGCGAATACACCCTGCGCTATACGCTGCCTGATAACTACGGCTTTACGCAGATCGCCTCCGAAAGTCATATCGGCCTTTCGAAGCCCGTGGTGCTTTCGGCAGGTTCTGAAGCAAAGGTCATGGTCACTGCGCGCCCTGTGGGCTTTTTCAGCGGCATGGCGTTTGAGGACATGAACAACAACGGTGTAATGGATGACGGTGAGCCCGGCGTTCCCGGTGTGACCGTGTACCTCAACGGCCAGCGCACCGGCACCGAGCGCAGCCTGACCACCGATGACACCGGCGTATACTATTTTGGCACCCTGCCCGACGACAAATACACCGTCACCGCCGACCTGCCGCAGGGCATGCTGTTTGCCCGCTACTCCAAAACCGGCGGCGACAAGCGCAGCATCTTTACCGGCTCCATCGTGGAGCGCGAGTTTTCTGTGAAGAGCTCTGCCAGTGTTTCCAACAAAAACATCGGCGTTGTGCAGAAGGGCGCCATCAGCGGCACGGCCTTCTTTGACCTGAACTACGACGGTCTGTGGGACGAGGGCGAACCCGGCTACGCAGGCGTGACGGTCGAAGCCATCAAGCTGAGCAACGGCGATTCCATGGGCAAAGCCGTTACCGGCGAAGACGGCACGTTCCGTCTGGAAAACCTGCGCGGCGGCGATTATCGCCTGCGCGCCATTCTGCCCGACGACGGATCGATTTTCTCCGTCACCGTCGAAGGCGCAGCCGATCAGGGCAACCTGTTTGCACATCGCACTTCGCGCCGTGAAAACAGCGTGCAGCCGCTCAGCATCGAAAGCGGCGGCGAGGCCAGCGCGCTCATCGGCGTGGCCCGCGGAGCCAGCGTCAGCGGCACTGTTTTTCAGGATGCCGACTATAACGGCACCCTGAACGGCAAGGAAAAGGTGCTGTCCGGCGTGAAGGTGCGTCTGGTTGACACAAACGGCGCGGTTGCCGCCAGCGGCTCCACCAGCGCCAAGGGCGTATACAAACTGGAAGGCATCATGCCCGGCGAATACACCCTGCAGGTGCAGCGCAAAAACGACTTTGGCTTCACCCGCCTGCGTCCCTCTGAAAAGGGCGGCAGCCGCATTGCCGTGCTCAGCGGCGATTGGGGCATCAGCAATCCCATGACCATCGCCATGGCCGAAACTCTCACCGGCGTGAACGCCGGCATGCTGCCCGCCGCCACCGTGAGCGGATCATTCTTCCACGACGCCAACGACAATGGTCTGTGGGATGAAAGAGAACTGGGCATGCTCAGCGCTGAGGTGCGCCTGCTGAGCGAGGACGGCGAAATCGACCTGTACCAGACGCCTGCCGAGGATGGCAGTTATTTCTTCGACGGCGTGATGCCCGGCAAGTACACGCTGACCTACCTGCTGCCCGAGCACTGCGAGATGGCCGCCGTGGTTTCAAACGGAAACACCATCAAACACGAAGGGCTGGCCACCAGCACCAGGAGCTTCAAAATTGAAATGGGCGCCGAGGTGAACATGCCTCTGGCCGGCGCAGTCACGCTGGGCAGCTTTGGCGGCGGCGTGTTTGTGGACAGCAATGCCAATGGTCTGCGCGAAGCTGACGAACCCATGCTGGCCGGGGCAGCCATTGCCCTCACCAGCAGCGTCACCAGCGACGACGTTGTCACTGCTGTGGACGGCGGCTTTCTGTTGAAGGACCTGCGCCCTGCTGAGTATACCCTTTCCATCACCCTGCCTGAGGGCTACATTTTCAGCCATGAAGGCACGCTGCAGCTGCAAGCAGCCCCGCAGCAGACGATGGATTGCTCCTGGCAGCAGCTGATCGACCGTGCCGAAAAGGCCATCGGCGCTGTGCGCCCGGCCAGCATCGCGGGCGAGATCTGGATGGATGAAGACCAGAACGGCATACAGGCTGCCAGCGAGTGGATCATGGAAGGCGTGACGCTGGAACTGGTCGACGAGGCGACCTCCGCTGCCGTGGCCACCACCGTTTCCGGCCCAGACGGCTTCCTGTTTGAAAACGTGCGTCCCGGCACTTATACCGTGCGCTTTGATCTGCCCGATCAGTCCACCTCCGCCAATGCTTCCGCCTCCACCTTCCAGCAGAAGGGGAATGCCATGGTGCAAAGCGGACTTACCGTTGCTGAAGGCGAAAACGTGACCGGCCTTACGACCGGCCTTGTGTCCCGCACCAGCATCGGCGGCGCGGCATGGCTGGATGAAAACGGCCAGCGCAGCCCCGTAGCAGGCGTAGTGATCACCCTTTTCAAAAACGGCGAGACTGTTGACCGCGCCACGACTGCCGAGGATGGCAGCTATCGTTTCGACGGTCTGTGGCCCGGCGAATACACGCTGGCCTCCAGTCTGCCTGACGGTATGATCTTCGTACGCCCGGCCGATCCCAATTATGCCGACGGCGCTTCCTTCATCGACAGCACCGCTGAGGGAATGAGCGATGAATTCGATCTTCTCATGGCGCAGCACCAGCTCAGCTGCGACGTGCTGTTCATCAAGCCCGCCAAGGTGGGCGACATTGCCTGGCTGGATGAAAACGCCAATGGTCTTGTGGACGGCAGCGAGCGCCGTCTGCCCGGCGTGAAAGTGCGCCTTGTGCAAAACGGTCAGACCGCTTACGAGACCACGACCAACGCTTACGGCTATTACCTGTTTGGCGACGTCTATCCCGGCGAATACGTGCTTGAGGCCGCTGCCTGGCGGCAGCTGAAGCCCACCACGCCTGTGGAAAGCCTGCGCATCATTTCCAGCTGTCTGACCAGCGGCGACGGCACGAATGCCGCCAGCGATCCCTTCCGCGTGGAAAGCGGCGAAACCAACGCCAATTTTGACCTTGGTTATGTGCTGATGGACGGACAAACGCTGCCTGACGAAGCGCTTGCCGACGCGCCCGGCCGCGACTGGACCCTGACAAATGAATAAAATCAAAACGCTGTCCTCAACGGGCAGCGTTTTTCTGTTGACATGCACTGCAAACAGTGATACATTATCCACAGAATCCGTTGTGATGCAACGAAAGGAGAATAGAACAACATGAAGGCAGCCGTATTCCATCAAAAGGGCGATATCCGTGTTGACCAGCAGTATCCCACGCCTTCTCCGAAAGAAAACGAAGTTCTGATCCGCGTCCGGGCCTGCGGCGTATGCGGCACCGACGTGCACATTTTTTCCGGCGCGCAGGGCGCTACCGAGTGCAACCCGCCTGTGATCCTCGGGCATGAATTTGCCGGCGAGGTCGTTGAGGTGGGCAGCGCCGTTACCCGCGTGAAGCCCGGCGACCACGTGACCGTAAACCCCAACATCTCCTGCGAAAGCTGCGACCAGTGCCGCCGCGGCAACGTGCATTTCTGCGACACCATGACCGCTACCGGCGTCAACCACGACGGCGGCTTTGCCGAGTACTGCGTGGTGCTGGAAAAGCAGGCGCATGTCATTCCCGACAGCGTGCCGTTTGAAGAAGCCGCCATGTGCGAGCCCGTGGCCTGCTGCCTGCACGGTATTGACCTGAGCAGCATCAAATGCGGCGACACGGTGATGATCATCGGCGGAGGCACCATCGGCATGATCATGCTGCAGCTGGCGCAGATGAGCGGCGCGGTGCGCTGCGTGCTGCTGGACGTGAACGAAAAGCGTTTTGATCTTGCGCACAAGCTGGGCGCTGAGCTCACACTGAACCCCGCGAAAGACGACGTGCCTGCCGAGCTGAAAAAACATGGCTTTGACGACATCCGCGTGGTGATCGAATGTGCAGGCCGCCCCGAAACCGTGATGAACGCCATCGAATACGCTGGCAAGGCCGCCACTGTCATGATCTTCAGCCTAACCGA
>JAFULL010000020.1 GCA_017473345.1 Clostridia bacterium
GGGAAGCAGTCAGGCAGGAATGCTTGGTGCAATCGTGGCAACTCTGGCGGTTGTACTTCCGTCATTCATCATTATCCTGTTGGTAACTGCTTTACTGAAAACTGCTTTGAAGAATAAATATGTTCAAGCGGTTCTGCGTGGTTTGAAGCCTTGCGTTATTGGTATTGTACTTGCAACAGGCATTTATATGGTATGGGGAAATTGTTTTGGTACAATCTCTGCAATTAAAGTAAATATGCAGTCAATCACCATTACTGCACTTTTGGTTGCTTCAATGTTTTGCTATAAGCACTTCGTCAAGAAAAAACTGTCACCAATCTTGCTGATTGTCATTTCAGCAGTAGCGGGTATGTTGGTGTATGGAATATAGAATTAGGATCACAAAATGAGTAAGACCTCATCTTGATTTTTCGGTCGATTTTGCGTATAATATATACATCAAGGTAACAGCCACCCGGAACAATTACCTCGATCTGCTTCCAATCATTTATCACCGCTGATAAGATTTTGATAAGCATCCATCGTATAGCTATGATAATATGGACAATCAAAATAATCAGAATAGCAGGTATCATATTCACTAAACGGATTTGTTTAAGTCAAAGATATCTGCAACGAGTGGGAATAATACCTACTGGCTTACAAGTATCCGGAAACTCCAGTGTTTTCGGGCACTTTTCGCCAGCAATATGTTATTGATACCGTAAGTGATACCAAATTGATACCGCTATGCAGACATATTTATGCGATATATGATATGAATATTGTCTTGAAAACGATTCAAATGTTTAGATATCTCAATAAGGTGATACCACTATGAAAATCACAATTCTCGGCTCAGGACATGGTGTTCCCGAAGCCCATAAGCAGTGTACGTCTATTCTTTTTGAAGTCAGCGGTAGTTATTATTTTGTCGATGCCGGCTGTGATATCAGCATGGAACTTGCAAACAGACGTATCCATCCGAATGGTGTTAAGGCTATCTTTATCACCCATCCCCATTCCGATCACATTAACGGACTTTATTCGTTCCTCAACCTGCTTGGATGGTACTACACGAAATCAAATCCCGAGGTGTACGTACCAAACGAAAAATGCGCAGTGCTCGTTCATCAGTATCTCGAAGCATTTGGCTGTAAGCTCCGTCCGGAACAGAAGCTTGCGCTCGTCGAAGAGGGTACTATTTTCGACGACGGGAACTTCAAGGTTACTGCGTTTGCAACGCAGCACTGCCCGAATTCCCACGCGTTTTTGATCGAAGCCGAAGGCAAACGCGTTCTGTGCTCCGGCGACCTCCGTCATCCCGCCGTCGATTTCCCACCGGTTGACAATCTCGATGCGGCGATTCTTGAGGCAGCGCATTTCAACGTCATCGAGTATACCGACGTTTTGAAAAGCAAATCTGTCAAGTCGGTCTACATCAACCACTACGGCAACTACATCGGAAACATCAACGGCGCCAATTTCGTCACGCTCCGGAAAGAAATCTCTCCCGTTCCTGCCGAGATTACCACAGACGGGATGGAAATTTCAATGTAAGCTAACGAAAAATACGCAGTTTGAGCTGTAGGGCAGACCATCCTGTTTGAGGCAAAGTGGGCTATCCTTAACCGCATAAGAAATGAGACCTTGACGGAAGCAATTCCGCCAGGGTCTTGTTCATTGCCCCTCTTTCTCCTGCGCAGCAAAAAGAAAAACGCATTTACACCCAACTGCCGGGTTGATATAATAGAACAACAAGAAGGACGCAAGGAGCACATTCCATGAGTATTCAAAATATGACCTGGCATCGGTTGTTCTCCCAAAGCTTTTACAAAAATCAGAAAATCCCCATAGGTGAAATGTCGTTCCTGCGCGATTTTGTGAATGATACCCGGGGCGATCTGCATCCGATCATCTGCAAAAGCGGGGACTGCCGGGAAACAGCAACCGAGAACGCCTACCATGTGAAAGCTGGCAGCGTCCAAAGGTTGCTGGGCCAGTATTTCCCCTATGCCAGCTACGAAATCACTTTTTGTGCAGACAACGGCAGCTGCGGCTTCGCATTCCATATTCCAGACGCACAGGCAGCCGTGATGTGCAGCGCGGATGCCGTAACCTTTACCGCAGACGGTCATGATGAAACCCTGCCCTGCGAACCCTCCGCCACGCGCACCATGATCGTCACCTGCCGCAGAAACTGCTTTGACGTATACTTTCTGCAAAACGGCGTTGCCCGCTTCTTCCACACCTTTTGTGCAAAAAGCTTTGAAAACTGCGCTGCCCAAAGGGTATTTCAGCGGGGCTTTGCAGCTGTGTACGCTGCAGGCTGTGTGGAGATCCGCGCCGTCAGCTTCTATATCGACTGTGGCGTAGGTCAGGCGGATCTCAGACCCGTATGTTATGAAAACGGCGATGTACTCCACGAGAACGGAAAGGTCTATCTGACCTTCTCCATCCGCATGCAGGAAAACAGCTTTCAGGGCATCTTTTCATGGATACCGGGCACGGCCCAGCTGTCGTTGACCGGTGCTCTGTTTTTCGACTGCGGAGACGGCGTTTGGCGCAATTATCTGGCGTCCTCGCTGTTGTTTAACCGCCATACACAGCAATGGTATATCTGGGTCTCTGCCTTTGAAAACCAGAGACGTCTGGCCTGCGGCGCATTTACGGGCGATCCCCGTTTCGGCGTCAATGTGGTGGACGTCACCGTGATGGATGCTGCGGGCGACGGCGACAGCTATCAGGACTTCGTGGGCTTTTCGGGCGACGAAGACCCCGACTTTTACTACAATGCAGCAGAAAAAAAGTGGTACATGGCCGTCTGCCGCATTGATCCCTCCAGCAAAGCCTACCGCTATGCCTTCTTCACCTCCGACGATCCCTTTACCAGCTATCGCTATATTGGCTTCGGCAGCGACGGCGAAGAAACCGGCGGCAGCTTTGTAACTGTGGAAGGAGAGCGGCTGTTTGTTTGCGGCAACGCTTTCAACAAGCGGGCCAACTACCGCATCTACAGCAAAGACCGTATGTTCGACGCCCAGTTCGACTTTGACGACGGCGGCTTCCGGGGCTGGGGCAGCATCATTCCGGTGCAGCTGGGCAGCCGTACGCGCTATTTCTGGATCACCTTTGACCGGCAAAAAGGCAGCGACTACAACTGGAGCTATGGCAACATCTACTGCTTTGAAGGAATTTCATAATTCCCGATTTTGTTGTCTGGATGAATGGCGTTTGCAAACGTCCAAGCCCACTCTCAGCAGTTGCAAATGAAACGGTTTTATCCTACAGCAGAGATAACCAGCAGCTTGCAACCCGTCAAAAAAACAATTTCAAGACGTCCCTCATTGATTCTTCAGGCTTATGAAGCCGCGCCGACCGCTGAGGTTGGCACGGCTTCATTTCTTCGCGCATACGGCAGACACAGCTTTGATGCTGTGATTTGCCTTTTTTTGTTGTTCTGTCAATGCCATGGCTGTTTTTCTTTCCTGAAAACGCGTTTATCAAAGGATGACATTGCATCCGTTGAGTGCAGCATAGCGTCCCGCTTGGAGCGCTGCCCCAAACCCTGACCGCGCGAAAGCGCGGTAAGAAAAGGGTTTCCAAAGGGATATATCCCTTTGGTCGGGGGTTTGGGGGCTTTCAGCCCCCAACGTTCCCTTACTTCTTCTTGGCGGCTTCTGCTTCGGCCTTCTTGCGGAAGATCTCCTTCAGGCTCTCGGTGAAAGGCGGGCGGGCAATACCGTACTCAGTGATGATGCCGGCAATAAGTTCGTTGTCGGCAAAGTCGAAAGCAGGGTTGTAGACCTTCACACCTTCAGGAGCCATGCGCTTCTTATACCACATTTCGGTAACTTCCTCGGCGGGGCGCTGCTCGATGCGGATGTCTTCTCCCTTTTCGATAGACATGTCAATGGTAGAGGTGGGGCCCAGTACGTAGAAGGGGATGCCGTAGTACTTGGCGAGAATGGCTACGCCGGAAGTGCCGATCTTGTTGCAGGCGTCGCCGTTGGCAGCTACGCGGTCGCAGCCGACGAACACGGCGTTGACCCAGCCGTTCTTCATGACCTGAGAGGCCATGTTGTCGCAGATGACGGTGGTATCCACACCGTCAGCGTGCAGCTCGAAAGAGCTGAGGCGGGCGCCCTGCAGCAGGGGGCGGGTCTCGTCGGTGTAGACACGGAAGTTCATGCCGCGCTCACGGCCCAGATGGATGGGGGCCAGAGCGGTGCCGTACTTGGAAGTGGCCAGCTGACCTGCGTTGCAGTGAGTGAGAATGCCGTCGCCGTCCTTGATAAGGCTCAGGCCGTACTCGCCGATCTGGCGGCACATCCACACGTCCTCATCCTTGATGGCGACGCATTCCTTGTGCAGCAGTTCCTTGATCTGAGCAATGGACTTGTCCTTGTTGTCAGTGACGACCTTCTCCATGCGGTTGAGCGCCCAGGAGAGGTTGACGGCGGTGGGACGGGAAGAATCCAGATAATCTCTGGCCTTCTTGAACTCGGCGTAGAAATCGTCGTAGTTGTCGGCCATGATCTGCTTGGCAGCCAGATACACGCCAAAACCGCCAGCCACACCAATGGCGGGGGCGCCGCGCACCTTCAGCAGGTAGATGGCTTCCCAAATATCCTTCTGCTCGGTCAGCTCCAGCACTTCCACCTCATAGGGCAGCCTGGTCTGGTCGAGGATCACAAGCGCACTTTTCTCATCATCCAGCGCGACAGTTTCATAATTCATAATGTTCCTGATTTCAGACATGGCGTTATTCCTCCTTATTTGATGGGGTATGCACGGTCAGCTGCCTCGCCTCCAACGCCGCAGGAGGCTTCGCAGAAGGATTTGAGCACACAGAGAATTGGGCTCAACAGGGTTTGGGGTGGCCACAACATCCACCGTGTTGGTGGGACGGTCGGCACAGGCAGGCACGCCTCCGCCGGTGATGCCCATGCGCTTGCGGATCTCAACAAGCTCTCCCACCTGATCGCAGCTGAGCACATTGGCCCTGCCGATGATGTTGCTGGTATACATGATGATCATGGCATAATGCTCGGTGGATTCCAGACGGTACCACGCCTCCATCAGGTCGGAGCCCCATGCCAGCGCGCCGTGATTGGCCAGCAGCAGCGCATTGTAATCGCGGGCGTAGGGAGCCACGGAATCCGGAATGCCCTGAGAACCGGGGGTCTCGTAATGCACGCAGGGTACGACACCCAGGTTGACCAGCGCTTCAGGGTAGATGGCGCGGTCAAGGCTCATACCGGCAATGGCAAAGGAAGTCGAAACGGGCGGATGGGCGTGGCACACACCGCCAACTTCAGGGTTTTCATTATAAATACGTAAATGCATCTTGATCTCACTGGAAGGTCCGCGTTCGCCCTGGGAAAGCACGGTTCCGTCCAGACGCATCCTTACCATCATATCCTCGGTCATGAAGCCCTTGGACACGCCGGTGGGAGTCGCCCAGATGATGTCGTCGTCCACCTTGACGCTGATGTTGCCGTCGTTGGCGGCAACAAAGTTTTTCTGATACATCCTTCGGCCGATTTCAACGATCAGTTTTTTAGCCTCAGCATCTGTGGGATAACGCCGTTTTTCCATTCCTGTCACCTGCTTTTGATGATTTGTTATGTTTAGCATCTGTTTAACGAAATAAGAGAGGGATATCCCTTTGTATATTATAACCCCTTCGCCGGCTTGTGCAAAGCCCTGAACATTGGATTCGTCTTTTATCTTCTGCAGAGGCGGCTGAAACGCCTGGCTGAGCAAGCCTTCCAACCTGTTTGCTTCGGCACTTTCTTTTGAAAATCAGTCAAAAAAATCATAGTCGGCGTTCAAGCGAAGGGTTTTAGGTCTCCTTGTCGTCATTTCATTTATCAAACTTGTTTATATTTCGACTTTATAAACAATATATTATTTGTATTATATTATATTATTATATTGACAAAGGACAAAAATAGTGCTAATATGACCACATAATCATATCAGACATATACATAGGATGGTACAAGGCCATGGGCGAGACGAAGCCGCTGACAACCAAGGTCTACGATTATGTTTATAGCGCCATCATCAACGGCGAGATCAATGCCAACGATCTGCTCAGCGAAGCAAAGCTGGCCGAACAGCTGCAGGTAAGCAAGGCTCCGGTTCGCGAAGCGCTTATCCGTCTTTGTGAGGAAAACATTCTGCAGGTCATGCCCCGCATGGGTTATCGCGTCATGCAGATCTCACCGGCACAAATTGCTCAACTGGTCGAAATGAGAATCCTGCTGGAAGGCTACATGCTGCAAAAGGCCTTTCATCGCATAGATGAAGTAAGGCTGACGCAGCTGAAAAACCTGCTTTACCGCCAGCGCAAGGACAAAAGCGGCTCGCAGCCTGTCATTGAAAAGTGGCAGGACAATATCGATTTTCATATCATGCTGGCAGGTTTCTGCGGAAATGAATATCTGCTGGATGCGCTGCGGCGCACCATGAAAACCTGTGCAGGCGCTGCAGCCCAGTGTTTCCTCAACGGCTACAGCCGCCGCAAAACATCGGTAGAACATCATGACATTATCATCGAGCAGCTTGAGGCCGGAAATCTGGACAGCGCTCTGGAAGCACTCAGGCAGGACATTCAGGAACTGCTCTGATCACAGTGGATTATGCACATGGATATGTGTATAAATAAAAAAAGGAGGGTTTCCCATGAAAAAGGTACTCGCGATGGTATTGGCTCTGTGCATGGTTCTCACTGCTTCCATGGCCATGGCCGAGAAGGTGGAGTTCTTCCAGCAGAAGATGGAAGAAGGTCCCCAGAGGGCTTATGCTGAGGTTCTCGCCCGCTTCCATGCCGAGAATCCCGACATCGAAATCGAAATCAACACCATCCCCGATGCCGGCACCGTGCTGATGCAGCGCATCTCCACCGGCGACATTCCCCCAATCTTCTCTGACTACCCCACCCAGACCCAGTTCAAGGGCAAGGTCAACAACGGCTACATCGAGTGCCTCGAAGGCAACGAGTTCCTCAGCCGCGTCAACCCCGGCATGATCGAGCTTGGCAAGCACTATGACGGCCAGACCTACGCTCTGCCCCTGAGCCAGAACTACATGGCCATCTTCTACAACATCGACATCTTCGAGCAGGTTGGCATCGAAGGCACTCCCAAGACCTGGGAAGAGCTGATCGCTGTGTGCGACAAGCTGGTTGCCGCTGGCGTGGTTCCCTTCTCCTTCGGCGACAAGGATGCCGGCCGCGTTGGCCACTGCTTCCAGGCCCTGTCTCAGGCCACCTATCCCGGCGTTGTGGATTACGTTGTGTCCGTCGTGAATGGCGAAGCCACCGTTGCTGACAACGCTGACGCCTTCCGCAAGATCGGCGAGCGCATGCTTAAGCTGCACGAGTATGCTCTGCCCGACTACATGGGCACCGCTGACACCGTGATGTGGGAGAACTTCGCCACCGGCAAGGCCGCCATGTGCATCACTGGCTCCTACGCCCGCGGCACCATCCTCATCTCCAACCCCGACCTCAACCTGGGCGCTTTCCCCATCCCCGGCGACGTGTATGACGAGAGCCCCCTGCTGACCGGCATCGACGCCGCTCTGTGCATCTCTGCCGAGGCTACCGAAGAGCAGAAGGCCGTTGGCCTGAAGTTCCTGGAGTTCATCTCCCGTCCCGAAAATGCTCAGCTGTGGTCTGACATCGACGGCGCTCCCTCCTGCCTGCTGGGCACCACCTATTCCGATCCCCGCGTAGCTCCCGTGATCGAAAAGGCTGCCACCGGCGTTGTGTGCGACTGGTTTGGCTCCAAGGTGACCACTCAGGTGACCACCGAACTGTATCAGGTCGTTCAGGGCCTGCTGCTGGACGGCGATCTGGACGCTTACATCGAGGGCCTGGATGAGGCCATCGAGGCGGCCGCTCTCTAATTCCCTTTCAACCAACCGGGCGGCATGGGCAACTGTGCCGCCCTCTTTCAACTTTTTCTGATTGAAAAGGAGGGACAACTGTGCACAAAAAAGTGCTGAACAGAGACCGTGCGTCCTTCTTCGTCATCACGCTGCCGGCGCTGCTTTTGTACAGCTTTTTTTACATCTACAGCGTTGTCCTGGGATTTTACTACAGCATGACTGACTGGGACGGTCTGTCGCGCAAATTCAATTTTGTCTGGCTGGAAAACTACGGCAAAATTCTCAAAAACAAAGCGTTCTTCAATTCCGTCACCGTTACCTTCCGCTACGCCATCCTGATGGTGGTGTTCACCATCGTTATCGGCGTTCTGCTGGCTGTTGCGCTCAACTCGGTCAAGCGCTTCAAAACGTTCTTCAAATCCGTCTTTTTCTTCCCCGCCATGATCTCCTCCGTGGCGGTCGCGCTCATCTGGGACCAGGTGTTCATCCGCGCGCTGCCCAACCTTGCGCCCCTGTTTGGCGTGGCAAACATCGCATCGCCTCTTGGCAACAAGCAGCTGGCGCTGTATGCAGTGCTGTTTGTCAACCTGTGGCAGTCGCTGGCCATGCCTACGGTCATCTTCATTGCCGGCATGCAGTCCATTCCTGATGAGCTGTATGAATCCGCCGTGATCGACGGCGCCAGCATGTTTGATCAGTTCCGCTTCGTTACGCTGCCTTACCTGGTACCCACCATCACCGTAAACGCCATTCTCACCCTCAAGGGCGGCATCACCTCCTTTGACTATGCCAAGGCGCTTACCGGCGGCGGCCCGGCGCGATCCACCATGCTCATCGGCATCAAAATCTACATCGACGCCTTCGGCGACACGCCCAAGTTCAGCATTGCCAACACGGAATCCGTACTGCTGTTCCTGGTCATCGCCCTTCTTTCCATCGTTCAGCTCACCATCTCTTCCAGAAGCGGGGTGAACAAGGCATGACGTCGGTCAATCCCAAAATGAAAGTTGGCACCTCCATGGTGCATAACCGCGGCGAAACCTTCGTGTGGCATTCGCTGCGCAATATCACCCTCGCAGCCGGCCTTCTGCTGATTTTGTTCCCCATGTGGCTGGTTCTGATCAACTGCTTCAAGTCACTGGAAGAAGCCAGCCAGAGCTTCTTTGCTCTGCCGCAGTCGGTCAACCTTGACAACGTGCGCGAGCTTCTGCAAAGCCAGAACTACTTCCGCTACGTGGGCAACAGCCTGCTGGTCACCTGCGTGTCCATGGCGGTGGTTGCCGTGTTCATTCCCCTGGTCAGCTACGCCATCGCCCGCAACATGCACCGCGGCTATTACCGTTTCCTGTACGTGTACATCATGCTTGGCCTGTTCATTCCTTCGCAGATCATTCTGCTGCCCATCGTCAAGCAGATGTCGTCGCTGAAGATGCTCAACTCCTGGGGGTTGATTCTGCTCTACATCACCTTCAGCCTCACGCGCGGCGTGTTCCTGTTTGTCAACTACATCCGCGCCCTGCCCATCGAAATTGAAGAGGCCGCTCAGATCGACGGCTGCACCGTTGTGCAGACCTACTTCCGCATTGTGCTGCACCTCATCAAGCCCATGATCTCCACCCTGGTCATCATGGACGTGCTGTGGTACTGGAACGACTTCCAGCTGCCGCTGTTCCTGCTGAACCGTTCCCGCGACATGTGGACGCTGCCGCTGTTCCAGTACAACTTCAAAACCGAGTACTCCTTCGACTATCCCATGGCCTTCACCGCCTATATCATTTCGCTTTTGCCGGTATTGGTGGTATACTGCTGCTGTCAGAAGTATATTATCAGCGGCCTGACCGCCGGCGCTGTGAAGAGCTGATCACCCGATCGACAGAAAGGAAGGAATCACTATGGAAAAACTGCTTCTGGGCAATGTGCTGCCCGCTTCCCCCATTGCACTGGGCTGCATGCGTATGGCCGGTATGGATGACGCTGCTGCCGAACAGGTTGTATTCACCGCGCTGGAAAACGGCATCGACTTTTTTGACCACGCCGATATCTACGGCGGCGGCGAGAGCGAAGAGATTTTCGGCCGTGTGCTGAAGAACAACCCCGGCCTGCGTGAAAAGATCGTGCTGCAAAGCAAGTGCGGCATCTGCAAGGGCTATTACGATGCCTCCAAAGAACACATTCTGGAGGCCGCCGACGGCATCCTCAAGCGCCTGGGTGTGGATTATCTGGACGCGCTGCTGCTGCACCGCCCCGACGCGCTCATGGAGCCCGAAGAAGTGGCCGAAGCCTTTGAAACCCTGCACCGCACCGGCAAGGTACGCTACTTTGGCGTCAGCAACCAGAACGCCGCTCAGATGGAGCTGCTGGGCGCCTATATGCAGCAGAAGCTCATCATCAACCAGCTGCAGTTCAGCATCGCCCACACCGGCCTTGTGGACGCCGGCGTAAACGTAAACATTCACAGCGATCATGCCGTGGTGCGTGACGGCGGCGTGCTGGATTACTGCCGTCTCAATGACATCACCATCCAGGCCTGGTCTCCCTTCCAGTACGGCATGTTCAAGGGCGTGTTCCTGGGCAATAACGAGCTCTACCCCGAACTGAATGCCGAGATCCAGAAGATCGCCGAAGAAAAGGGCGTGACGGATTCCGCCATCGCCGTGGCATGGATCATGTGTCATCCCGCGAAAATCCAGACCATCATCGGCAGCATGAACGCCAAGCGCATCGCTGATATCGCCAAGGCGCAGGACATCACACTGACCCGCCAGGAGTGGTACCGCCTGTATCTGGCCGCCGGCAATCCCCTGCCGTAAGTCAAGGGAGGGATCCCTGTGCAATTGAAAGCAAGGGTCGAACAGTGGTTTCAGGACCACCGAAGCGAACTGGTGGACGAGCTGCTGCAGCTGGTGTCCATTCCCAGTGTGACCGCTTACGGGCAGGATGGCCTTCCCTATGGCCGCGCCTGTCACGAAGCCATGGATCATTTTGAGCAGTTAGCAAAGCGCATGGGCTTTGACGTTCAGCGCGACGGCGATCATGTCATCAGCGCCGGTCCGACTGTTGATCCGGCAAAGAAAACCCTCGGCCTGTGGGCACATCTGGACGTTGTGCCGCCGGGAAACGGCTGGCTGTTTGCGCCGTTTACTCCCGTGCTGAAAGAGGGTTACGTCATTGGCCGTGGCTCGGACGACAACAAAAGCGCTGCTGTGGGAACGATCTTCCTGCTGCGCTGTCTGCGCGAGCTGGGCATTGATCCCGGCTGCAACGTAAAGGTGTTCTGCGGCTGCGATGAGGAATGCGGCAGCCGCGGCGTAGCTGACTATGTCAGCCGCCACTCCTGCCCGGATTTCTCCATCGTGCCGGACTGTGGTTTCCCGGTCTGCCACGGCGAGAAAGGCATCATCACGGTCGCCTTCCGCTCGCAGCAGCGCGTAAGCAGTGCGATCATCAGCCTTTCCGGCGGTGTGGCTGCAAACGTCATTCCTGATACGGCACAGGCCGTGCTGGCCAGAACCCCGCAGCTGGAAGCAGCTGTATCCGGCCGCAGCGACGCCGAAGTGCTGGAGGACCGGATCATCATCACCGCACACGGCACATCCGGCCACGCCGGTTTCCCGATAAACTGCACCAATGCTGTCAAGGTGCTCATCGACACGCTGCTTGCAGACGGGCTGGTGAGTGCTGAAGATGCCTCCGTCCTGCGCTTTGTGCAGGACGTCAACCACGACTGCTATGCCACTGCGCTGGGCGCCGCTATGCAGGACGAGCCCTCCGGTTCACTCACCTGCGCCGGAACCATCCTCAGCCTTGAAGATGGTTTCCCCTGCATCACCGCCAACATCCGCTACTGTGTGACCGCCGACGGCGGCCAGATCCACAGCAGTCTTTCCAAAGCCGCCGCTGAGGGCGGATACGATATCGCATCCTTTAGCGACAGCGCACCCAACTACTTCCCCAAGGACGATCCGCTGGTCGATGCTCTCACCGGTGTGTACAATGACTTCACCGGCGACAGCAAGCAGCCCTACATCATGAGCGGCGGCACCTACGCCCGTCAGCTGCCGCGCGCGTTGGGTTTTGGCATCGGCAGCATGCAGCCGCGCTGTCCCCTTCTGCCGGAAGGTCACGGCGGCGCGCATCTGCCGGATGAATGCCTGCATGTGGATACCTGGCTGCGGGCGCTCGCCATTCTCACTCTGGGCGTAATTGAAGCTTGCAGTATCCTATCATCAACCGATCAACAGGAGGTTTGAATTCATGAATAAGAGAGAACGAGTCCTGGCCGTGCTTGACAAAAAGCCTGTGGACCATATTCCTGCTTCCTTCTGGTTTCACTTTATCCGCCCCGAAGACGCCGTGGGCGAAGGCTGCGTGAAGGCGCATCTGGACTACTACCGCGCCACCGACGTCGACTTTATCAAGATCATGTCCGACGGTCTGGGCTACCCGCTGAAGGTGACCATCACCCGTGCTGACGACTGGTTCAAGGTTCAGCCCCTGCCCCACGATGATCCCTTCTACACCGAAAGCATCAACCGCTGCCGCCGCATCAACGAAGAGCTGAACGGCGAATGCTGCACCTTCTACAACATGTTCTCCCCCTTCAACGTGGTGCGCGAGCGCGACGTGTTCACCCCTGAATGCCTGGCCGGCCGTTCCTGGGACGAAACCGTCATGGCTCACCTGAAGGAGAACGAGGCTGCTCTCATCCACGCCATGAACGTCATCGGCGAGGATCTGGCCTATCTGGCCCGCATGGTGATCACCGAAGGTCACTGCGACGGCATCTATCAGAGCGTGCAGGGCGCTGAAAAGGGCCGCATGAGCGCTGAGGAATACAGCCGCATCGTTACCCCCGGCGAAATGAAGATCATCAACGCCGCCAACGAAGTGAGCAATCACAACATTCTGCACATGTGCTCCTGGGCCGGCAACCCCAACCACCTGTCCTACTGGAAGGACTACCCCCTGTGCGTGAAGAACTGGGGCTGCGGCGTGGAAGGCGTTTCGATGGCTGAAGGCAAAGACCTGTTTGAAGGCGCCGTGCTGCTGGGCGGCATGGACAACCGCCGCGACCATCCGCTGTATGCCGGTACCAAGGAAGAAATCCAGGCTGCCGTTGCCGACGTGCTCAGGCAGATGGACGGCACTCCCTTCCTGATGGGCGCCGACTGCACCGTGCCTCCGGATATCGACTTTGACCACATCCGCTGGGTGCTGGAAGCCCTGCGTGCATAAAATCACAAAAAGGCCGGGAGGTTCCGGCCTTTTTCTTTGCATCATTTGGTTTTGTAAAATCTTTTCAGGAGCGTTATTTCCAGTCATTGCATTCAGTTTATGCCAATGATATAATGATATATACATCATTTTATACGCTCCCGGAGGATATTTTGAGTACTTCTGATTCACCAGTCAAAACACCGCTGTATCTGGATTTGTACCGAAAGCTGTGCGAGAAGATCGAAAGCGGCGAATATGCGGTTGGTTCCAAAATCCCCAGCGAACAGGAAATCACCGAAGAATACGGCGTCAGCCGCATTACCAGCAAGCATGCGCTGGAACAGCTGGTCAGCGAAGGGTTTATCAAGCGTTTTCCGGGCAAAGGCACGTTTGTTCAGTCAAATACTGCCATTGCCGTACATCCCATATCTGCAGCCGCGCACGCACCGGCTGACGAAAAGCCCAATATGATCGGTATCGTCATGGAGAGTCTTTCCAGCGATTTCGGCGGTGAGATCCTGATGGGCATCGAGCAGAAATGCGCCGAACTTGGCTATTCTGCCATTGTCAAATTCAGCTACGGCAAAGAAGAGCGCGAGGCCGAATGCATCCGCGAACTGCTCGCAGCCGGGGTGAGGGGCATTGTGATGATGTGCGTATATAACGAGGTATACAGCCCCATCATTATGAAACTTTCACTGGAAGGCTTCCCGCTGATCTTTCTGGACCGCTATCTCAAAGGCCTGCCCATCCCCTTTGTGGGCGCGGATCATCTGACGGCGGCCCGCCAGCTCACCGGCGAGCTGATCGCCCGTGGCCACACGCATCTTGCCCTTGCGATGTTTGAAGAGTCCGGCATCACCAGCAGCGCTGCAGACCGTGTGAACGGCTATATGGAAACCTGCCTGAAGCACAATCTGTCTTGCAGAGATGCGCGCATCGTGGTCGCTCGCGAAAGCATCCATCAACCGTCTCAGGAAGAACGCACAGAAAACATTCGCAAAATCCATCAGTTCCTTCAGGAAAACCCCGAAACCACGGCCATCCTCGCCATGTCGGCCCGTGTGGGTGTGATCGTGCTGGAGGCCGTCGCCGGAACCAATATCAAAGTTGTCGCATCTTTCGATGGCCCGCAGCATGCGTTCCAGACCCCCTGCGACCTGCTGTACGTCTCACAGAATCAGCTGCTGATGGGCAGCACCGTCTGCCAGCAGCTGATCAGCATCATCAATGGTCAGGAAGTGCCGCACGTCACATACATTCCCCATCTTCTGCACTCATAACGCACAGTAAGGAGTTTTTGCCATGAAGTACATGCATTCCGAATGGAGACAGCGCCTGGCTCACTGGCTGGAAGCGCTCAAGCAGGACCTGTATCTGCCCCTTGGAAACATCGACGTGGAATCTTTTTTCACCATGGACTACCTCACGCCCGACGAGGCTCTGAAGGGTGATTTCCAGCCCATGGCTCCCGGCACGCAGTGGGGCCGCACCTGGGAATACTGCTGGATGAAGAGTCAGATCACCCTGCCCAAAGAAGCTGAGGGCAAGCGCATCGTCATGGACCTGCACACCGGCGGCGAGACCACCCTGTTTGTGGACGGCAAGTCCTTCGGTACCTACCGCGCCGAGTGGGTGCTTACGCCCCATCATTACATCGTGGATAACGTTCTCACCCCCTGCGGCGAAGCAGGCCGCACCTACGACCTGCTGATGGAAGCCTATGCAGGCCACTATTTCCCCGAAAGCGAGCCCCTCAAGGGCTGCGCCACCGGCCCTGTGCTGCCCGGCGCGTATCAGGACCCCAAGGCCAACTGCGAGCGCGCTACGCTCAGGCAGCTGACCTACGGCATCTGGAACGAAGACGCCTATCAGCTCTACATGGACCTGGATACCCTCCGCCAGCTTGGCGATCAGGTGAATGAAGAAAGTCTGCGCGCGGACAAGATCGCCGGCGCGCTGGAAAAGGCGACCCTGATTGCCGATTTTGAGCAGCCGCTGGAAGACCGCATCGCCAGCTACAAGGCTGCCCGCGAAGTCCTCAAGCCTGTGCTGGAGGCAGTCAACGGTTCCACCGTGCCGGAATTCTACGCCATCGGCAACGCCCATCTGGATCTGGCATGGCTGTGGCCCATGGACGAAACCCGCCGCAAGACCAGCCGCACCTTTGCCCAGCAGCTGCGTCTGATCGAGCACAACCCTGAATACAAGTTCCTGCAGAGCCAGCCCGCCGCCTATGAAATGTGCCGTGAGCATTATCCGGAGCTCTACGAGCGCATCCGCGAAGCCATCAAGGGCGGTCAGTGGATTGCCGAGGGCGCCATGTGGGTCGAGCCCGATACCAACATGACCAGCGGCGAATCGCTGATTCGTCAGCTGGTGCACGGCAAACGCTACTATAAGGAACAGCTGGGCGTGGACAGCGTGCTTTTGTGGCTGCCGGACACCTTCGGCTATTCCGCTGCGCTTCCGCAGATTTTGAACGGCTGCGGTGTGAAGTATCTGGTCACGCAGAAGATCTTCTGGTCCTACAACGAGGGCGACCAGTTCCCCTATCACTACTTCACCTGGCAGGGTGCAGACGGCAGCGAGATCGTTTCCTTCCTGCCCACCAGCTACACCTACCGCACCGATCCGAGCGAGGTTTGCAATGCTTGGAAGGGCCGTGTGCAGAAGCGCGATCTGGACGCCTTCCTGCTGCCCTACGGCTACGGTGACGGCGGCGGCGGCCCCTGCAGGGATCATATCGAGTACATCAAGCGCGAAGGCAACCTGGAAGGCATGCCCAAGGTGCGCAACGAATCGCCCGTGGTGTTCTTTGAGGACATGGAAAAGAAGGGCGGCCCCAAGCACACCTATGTGGGCGAGCTGTACTTCTCCGCACACCGTGGTGTATACACCTCGCAGGCGGCCATCAAGAAGGGCAACCGCAAAGGCGAGCTGGCCCTGCGCGAGGCCGAAATGTGGGGCGTCATGGCCATGCTGAACGGTGCGGAATATCCTGCCGCCCGCATGGACGCCGCATGGAAGAAGCTGCTGCTCAACCACTTCCACGACATCCTGCCCGGTTCTTCCATCGGCAAGGTGTATGAAGACGCCCGCAGGGATCACCTGTGGATCCTTGACGAAGCCAATGCCGTGAAGGCAGACGCCATGAAGGCGCTTGCCAAGGGCGAAGGCGTGACGGTATTCAACTCCCTCAGCTTTGACCGCACCGGTCTGGTGTACCTGCCGGATGAATATGCCGTCGGCGCTGTGACCACCGACGGCGAAGCCATCCCCACCCAGAAGACTGAAAACGGCGTGCTGGCGCATGTGACGGTTCCCTCCATGGGCGCTGTATCCCTGCTGCCCGCCGCGCAGAGTGTAGAGGCGGAAATTTCAACAGCCGCTCTCACCGAAAGCGGCGCTGTGCTTGAAAACGAGATCGTGCGCGCCGTGCTCAATGACCGCGGCGAAGTGACCTCCTTCATCGACAAGGAGACCGGCCGCGAATTTGCCGCCGGCGCCATGAACCGCCTGCTCATGTACAAGGACGTGCCGCGCCTGTTTGACGCGTGGGACATCGACTCCAACTACATCCTGCAGCCGGTGGAAATCAACGAGCCGGTCAACCTCACCGTGAAGGAGGCCGACGGCCTGCGCGCGGTCATCCACATGGAGCGCAAGGTGCTCAACTCCACCTTCTCGCAAGACATCGTGCTGGAAGCCGGCAGCCGCCGTCTGGACTTTGTGACCACGGTGGACTGGAACGAGCTGCACCGCCTGCTGAAGGTTGGCTTCCCGGTCAATGTGCAGGCCACCGAAGCCATCAACGAGATCCAGTTCGGCTACATGAACCGTCCTACGCACCGTTCCCGCCTGTACGACAGCGACCGCTTTGAAGTGTGCAACCAGCGCTACAGCGCGCTGTGCGATATGAGCCACGGCGCAGCGGTGCTGAACGACTGCAAGTACGGCATCAGCATGAATGGCAACGAGCTGCAGCTGACCCTGCTGCGCGCTGCGGCCAGCCCTGAAATGCGCGCGGACAATGGCGTGCACACCTTCACCTACGCCTTCACCGCGTGGGAAGGCAGCTTCATCGACAGCCCCGTGGTGGATGAGGCCTACGACCTGAACGTGCCGCTGCAGGTGGCTCCCGGTACGCTGGAAGGCTTCAGCGCCTTCTTCGTGGACGAGCCCAATGTGTTCATCGACACCGTCAAGCCTGCCGAAGACGGCAGCGGCGACGTGATCGTGCGCCTGTACGAAAGCAAGAAGGCCGATACCGACTGCACGCTGGGCATCAACATTCCCTGCAGCAAGGTCTGGGACTGTGACATGCTGGAAAACAAGCTGGAGGAACTCGAAGTGGAAGAAGAGTGCGTGAAGCTGCACTTCCATACCTTTGAAGTCAAAACCCTCCGCATCAGTACAAAATAAGGAGAAACAACCATGGCATATCTTGGCGAAAACATCCGCAAGCTGGGCTTCGGCCTGATGCGTCTGCCCATGCTGGGCGACGAGGTGGATCTGGAGCAGACCAAGCAAATGGTCGACCTGTTTATGGAAGCGGGCTTTACCTACTTTGACACCGCCTACGGCTATCTGGGCGGCAAGTCCGAAATGGCGGCCAAGGCCGCGCTGGTGGACCGTTATCCCCGCGAGAGCTTCCAGCTGGCCACCAAGCTGCCCGCATGGGCAGGCCCCAAAAACGCAGAAGAAGCAAAGCAGATGTTCTACACCTCGCTGGAGCGCACCGGCGCAGGGTATTTCGACTTCTATCTGCTGCACAACCCGGGCAACGACCGCACGAAGTTTTTTGACGACTGGCAGCTGTGGGACTTTGTGGCCGACCTGAAAAAGCAGGGGCTGGTCAAGCACGTCGGTTTTTCCATGCACGACAGCGCCGATGCGCTGGAAGCGCTGCTCAAGGCGCACCCGGAAACCGAGTTTGTGCAGCTGCAGATCAACTACGCCGACTGGGAAAGCAATAACATCCAGTCCCGCAAATGCTATGAGGTTGCCCGCAAATACAACAAGCCCGTCATCATCATGGAGCCGGTCAAGGGCGGCTATCTGGCCGATCTTCCCGCCAGCGTTGCAGGGCCGTTTGAAAAGCTTGACCCCAGCGTTTCCCATTCCTCGTGGGCGGTTCGCTATGCGGCCTCGCTGGACGGGCTGATCACCGTGCTCAGCGGCATGTCCACCGTTGAGCAGATGCAGGACAACCTGAACACCATGCGCGACTTCAAACCGCTTGACGACGCCGAGCGCGCCGCCGTGGCGGAAGTGGTGGAGCGCATGAACGCCATCGACCACATTTCCTGCACCAGCTGCAAATACTGCGTGAAGGACTGCCCGCAGCACATCAACATTCCCGGCGTATTCGGCGCCATGAACGACCTGCTGGTTTTTGGCAACGCCGAAAAAGCCCGCGGCAGCTATGGTTTTGCAACGCACAAAGGCGGAAAGGCCTGTGACTGCATCGCCTGCGGCCAGTGCGAAGCGGCCTGCCCGCAGCACATCAACATTATCGATCAGCTGAAAAACTGCTCCGAAATCTTTGATAAATAACCCCAAACAGCCGTGCGAAATCACCGTTTCGCACGGCTGTTTGTTGACTACGCCCTCCGCCGGGCTTATAATGATCAGGACAAATGAATAGCCGGTGTATCTGCGCAGCGATGCGCGGCGTTCCTCCGGGGTGGAAAACGTCACAGGAATCGGATGAAAGTTCCGGGCTATCCCAGTAACCGTGAAGCTGACGAAAGCACGATGTGAAGCCACTGCGAAAGCGGGAAGGTGTGCAAGTAGGACGAAGCCAAGCCGGGAGACTTGTTTACACCGTGATACCATCATTCCCCTGGGGGTGGGATATGCTATTTGGGCTGACGGTTTCTGCCGGCAGTCTGTTTAGTGTTCCTCAGGGAGGGACGCTTTTTCTTTGGAAAAAACGCCCTCTCGCTGATTCATTTGATCCAAAATGAGGAGGGACGCCTATGTCCAAGAAAACCGTTTCCCTATTCCTTGCCCTGCTGATGATGTTCAGCATGACCGCCGCGCTGGCCGAGGCCATTACCGTGACCGACATGTTCGGCCGCGAAGTGACCCTGGCCGAGCCTGCCACCCGCATCGTAGCCATGGAGCCCGGCGACTGCGAGATCCTGTGCGCGCTGGGCTGCGAAGAAGCGCTGGTAGCCCGTGGTCTGTACTGCGACTATCCTGCATCCGTGCTGGAATTGCCCGCCGTTGCATCCGGCGGCGATACCAACCTGGAGGAGCTGCTCGCGCTGGAGCCGCAGGTTATCGTCATGAATGACATGGCCCACACCAAGGAGCAGGTGGAACTGCTGGCGCAAAATGGCGTGCAGGTCATCACCACCAATGCTGACAGCATTGCCGAAGTGTATGAAAACATCCGTCTGCTGGGCGCGGTCATGGGCAAAAATGCCGAAGCCGAAGCCATCATCGCTGACATGCAGGCCACCTTTGACGGGATCGCCGCCAGGAGCGAAGCGACCGACAAGACCATCTACTTTGAAGTAATGCCGCTGGAGTGGGGCCTTTGGAGCGCCGGTACCGGCACCTTCATGCATGAGCTGGCTGAAATCTGCGGCATGCAGAACGCCTTTGCCGACATCGAAGGCTGGCAGCCCATCAGCCAGGAGCAGGTCATTGAGCGCAACCCCGACTACATCGTGCTGGTGACCGGCATGGGCGAAACGGCCGTCGACGAAGTAAAGGACCGCGCAGGCTGGGGCGATATGGAGGCTGTGAAAAGCAACAAAATCTATAACGCCGACTCTTACCAGATGACCCGCCCCGCACCCCGCCTGAAGGAAGCCGCCCTCGAGCTGTACGACTTCCTCAACGATATCGCCGAATGACCCAGCCGGGAGGAGCTGCCCCGCGGCTCCTCCCTCTCCCGAGGTACTTATGATAACACGTTCTGACCGTTTTTCGTGGCGCAGCTGTGTGCTGTTCAGCTTCGCACTGGTGTGCGTCATGCTTCTGTGCATCTGCGCAGGCAGCGTTTCCATTCCGCTTGCAGATACGCTGACCGCCCTGTGGAATACCCTCTGGGGGCTGGAAGTGCCTCAGGGTATTTCCAAAAACATCATCCTGAATGTACGCCTGCCCCGTGTGCTCAACGTAGCGCTGGTGGGCGCGGCGCTGTCGCTGTGCGGCGCTGCCATGCAGGGACTATTGCGCAATCCGCTGGCGGACGGTTCCACACTGGGCGTTTCCAGCGGCGCGGCGCTGGGCGCTGTTGCCGCGCTGGCGCTGGGTGTGAAACTGCCCGGCATTCCCGACGGCGGCGTGATGCTCACCGCCATGGCCTCCGCCTTTCTTTCGCTGGTGCTGATCCTGTCGCTGGCCTATGTGCTGGACCGGTCTCTCAGCACCCACAGCATCATCCTCATCGGCGTCATCTTTTCCATGTTTGCTTCCAGCGTGATCAACCTGATCATTTCCTTTGCGCAGGAGCATATCAAGTCCATTACCTTCTGGACGATGGGTTCATTGTCCGGCACCGGTTTCAGCCACACGCGCATTCTGGCGGCTGCGCTTTTGGCGTGCGGCGTGATCATTCTGCGCTACGGGCGCGAGCTGAATGCATTCGCCATCGGCGAAGACAACGCCCGTCACATCGGCGTCAATGTCAAAAAAGTCAAGCTCATCATCCTTATCACGGTGTCCGTGCTCATCGGTATATGCGTGTCCATCGCCGGTTCCATCGGGTTTGTTGGCCTTGTGATGCCGCACATGACCCGCATGCTGACCGGGCCCAACCACAAGCGTCTGCTGCCGACGGCCCTGTTCTCCGGCGCGATCTTCCTGCTGCTGGCCGACCTCGCCGCCCGCACGCTGTTAAGCCCCGTCGAGCTTTCCATCGGCGTGGTCACGTCGCTGGTGGGCGCAGTGGCCTTTATCATCATTTTCTGCCAAACGCGAAAGGCAAGGTGAACGCAATGCTCAATGCACAAAACATCACTGTACAGTATGGCGAACATACTGTGGTGGATCATCTTTCCTTTCAGCTGCAGGAAGGCCAGTGGCTGATGCTGGTGGGCCCCAACGGTGCGGGCAAATCTACGCTGATCGAGGCCATTGCGCAGGGCGTGCTCTATACCGGCACGATCCAGTTGGAAAACAGGGATATCCGTCGTTTCAGGGCTGCGCAGCTGGCGCAGAAAATCGGCGTGCTGTCGCAGAAAAATGCCGTCGGCTATGCCTATACTGTGGAGGAAGTGGTAAGCCTTGGCCGCTATGCCTACACAGCCGGCTTTCTGTCTGCCCGTGACGACGACGGCAAGCAGCAGGTGGAACATGCCCTGGAGCTGACAGGTCTTACGGACCTGCGCCATGCCAGCGTGCTCACCCTGTCCGGCGGCGAGCTGCAGCGCACCTTCCTTGCGCAGATCTTTGCCCAAAATCCTCAAATCCTGATTTTGGACGAACCGGCCAACCATCTGGATCTGATTTATCAAAAGCACATTTTCTCGCTGATTCAGCAGTGGCTGCATCAGCCCGGCCGCGCTGTGATCTCCGTGGTGCATGATTTGAGCCTTGCCAAAAAGTACGGCACACACGCCGTGCTGATGGATCAGGGCAAAAGCGTATCCCAGGGGACCGTCGACAAGGTGCTTACGCCCCAAAACCTGCAGGCCGTCTATCATATGGACGTATACCAGTGGATGCAGGATATGCTCAGCCAGTGGCCGGCATAAAGCACGCCCCTCCGAGGCATTTCTTTCGGAGGGGCGTGCTTTATGCATTTCAGGCGCCTTTGCGGTCGGTGCCGTTGGACGGCCATTCCGTCATAGGCAGGGGATTGAGCGTTTTTTCCGTCTCTTCGGGCGTCAGCAGTCCCTGATCCAGCACGATCTGGCGCACCGTCGCGTGGGAGCGCTGGGCCTCACAGGCGATATGGCAGGCCTGCGTGTAGCCGATGCTGGGGGCAAGCGCCGTGGCCATGCTGGAGGAAGATTCCACCATATTCAGGCAGCGGTCGTGATTGACGCCGATGCCGCACACACAGTGTTTGGTCAGGGTGCGGATGCCCTCGGTCAGCTGCGTGCAGCCCTGATGCAGGCTGTCGAAAATCACAGGTTCAAAGGCGTTCAGCTCCAGCTGGCCGGCCTCGGCAGCCATGGTGACCGTTACGTCAAAACCGATCAGGCGGAAGGCGATCTGGTTGACCACCTCAGGGATCACGGGGTTGACCTTGCCCGGCATGATGGACGAGCCGTTCTGACGCGCGGGAAGGGTGATGTCGGCAAAGCCGCCGTTGGGGCCGGAGGACAGCAGGCGCAGGTCGTTGCAGATCTTGGAAAGCGATACGCCGCAGCTCTTGAGCGCGGAGGAAAGCTCCACATAGCTGTCGGCATTCTGGGTGGCGTCCACGCAGTCCTCGCTGCGCTGCAGCGGGTACCCGGTGATCTCGGTCAGGAACGGCACCACCGACTGCAGATACTCAGCCGGGGCGTTCATGCCGGTGCCGATGGCCGTGCCGCCCAGGTTGATGCAAAGCATCTGGCTGCAGGCATTCTGCACGCGCTTCTTTTCACGGCGAAGCACGGCCGAATAGGCCGAGAAGATCTGCTCGAAGCGAATGGGCACCGCGTCCTGCAGCTGGGTGCGGCCCAGCGTGATCACATGGGCAAAGGTCGCCGCGCGCTCGTCAAAGGCGGCGATCAGCTCATCCAGCACATCACTCAGCGGCAGGGCTGCTTCGTACAGCGCCAGGCGGATCGCCGTGGGGTACACGTCGTTGGTCGACTGCGAGGCGTTCACGTGGTCATTGGGATGAATGATGGAATAGTCGCCCTTCACGCCGCCCAGCAGCTCGATCGCACGGTTAGCGATGACTTCGTTGGCGTTCATGTTGGTGGACGTTCCCGCGCCGCCCTGAATGGGGTCGACAATAAACTGGTCATGCAGCTTGCCTGCAATGATCTCGTCGCACGCCCGGCAGATGGCGTCGGTCTGCCCGGCAGTCAGTATGCCGGCAGCATGGTTGGCCAGCGCACATGCCTTCTTGATGCGCGCCATATGGCGGATCAGCGAAGCAGGCAGCCTGCGGCCCGTGATGGGAAAATTCTCCGCAGCACGCAGAGAGTGGATTCCATAATATGCATCGCACGAAACAGCCATCGAACCAACCAGGTCATGCTCCAAACGGGTCTGTGTCGTCATTTGCGTTACATCCTTTCTGTATCGGCTTGCTTTCAGTATACGGATGTGTTATATTATTTTCAAATATATATTCTATAAAAATAATAATAGGCAAATGTCTATGAGGTGACGCATATGATGTTTCGGGAAATGCGATATGTATATGAAGTGTACCGCCAGCGCAGCTTTTCAAAGGCAGCTGAGGCGATGTTCATCGCCCAGCCTTCGCTGAGCCAGATGATCCGCAAGGCTGAGGCGCGCACAGGCGGCCCGCTGTTTGACCGCAGTACGGTCCCGGTCACGCTGACGGCGCTTGGCCGCGCCTATATTGAAGCCGCCGAGGAGATCATGCAGGTGGAAGAACGGTTCGGGCGCTACATGAGCGACGCTGAAAACTGCCTGGCCGGCTCACTCACGCTGGGCGGCACCACGCTGTTTACCTCCTATGTGCTGCCGCCGCTGATCTCGGCGTTTTCCTCACGTTACCCGGGCGTGGAGATCCGCCTGTATGAGCAGCACACCCACGTGCTCAAGCAGGAGCTGCAGGATGGCGTGCTGGATCTGGCAGTGGACAACGGTCAGCTGGATTCCAACCTGTACGAGCATTTCCTTTATCAGCAGGAACAGGTGATCCTTGCCGTTCCCAGGCAGTTTGCCGTCAACGACGACTGCCGTCCTTATCAGATGACAGCGGCGGATCTGCGCGAAAAAGGTGATTTATCCGCCCCTCCTCTGCCGCTTGCCAAAATGGCGGACGTACCCTTTCTTTTCTTAAAGGAAGGAAACGACACGCGCATTCGTGCCGACAGGCTGTGCGCACAGGCCGGCTTCACGCCGAAGATCCGCCTGCAGCTGGATCAGCAGCTGGCGGTGTACAATCTGGCGGCGTACGGCATGGGCGCGGCGTTCATCAGTGACACGCTGGTCAAAAGCGCCGTTCCCGACGACCGTCTTGTGTTCTACCGCTGCGACCCCGAGACCGCCAGCCGCAGCATCTGGTTTTTCCACAAGCGCAACCGCTTTGTCACCGCGCCCATGGCGGCGTTTTTGAAAATGATCGCCGAAACGCCGACAAAGTAAAACCAAAGGAGCATTCCCTCAAACGCGGAATGCTCCTTTGGTTTCAAAAAATTATATGATAAAGGAAAGAATCAAAAACACCGCCAGGTTGAATGCGTTGGACAGCAGCGAGCACAGGTTTTTTTCGTCCTGTTCCAGTTCGTCAAAAGTGACGGGCGGCTCCTCGTCGGTGTAGTCGCTCATATCAGTCAGATGCTGGAAGGGATCCTTTTTCTGCTTGGGACGGAAATACTTCATGCGCGGAATGTGCATGCCGTCCATACGCAGATAGACCAGATAGGTAAAAAGAGCAAACAGCACCGTCAGAAAGCCGGCCACCATGCCGGGTGCAGGCCCCCTGGGCACAAAGCGCACCACCGCCAAAAGGAAGACCAGCGCCGCCATCAGCCGGGTCGCAGCCATATAGATCACCGGCCTGAGCATATATGGTTTCCAGTGTTTCATACAAAACCTCCCTGTTTGATCTAGCGCATTTCTTCCTGAATTATGCAGGAAAAACGCCGTCAACATTCAATATTGTAGCGGCGATGTGCATAATAATCAAGCCTTATTCAGTCTTTTCACGCAAAAAGAGGTGTTTTTTTGAATGAAAACAGCAAAAAAACTTCATTTTTCTTGACATGACTTTATAGCCTATGTATAATACCTTTATCAAATTGGCCGGTAGAATTAACAACCCGCCGATAGAAATTAAAGGAGGTTCCCTCAATGAAGAAGGCTTTGTCTTTCATTCTGGCGATCGCTCTGGTCCTCAGCTGCGTTTCCTTCGCAGGCGCTGAAGAGATCAAGAACTTCAAGGATTACCAGACTCAGGCGAACGAAATGGAAACGTTCTGCTATCACTACTCTCAGGCTGCTGTTGACCTGAACGTGCTGGTCAACTGCTTCGACCACCTGCTGACCAACGACGCCGCTGGCGCTCTGGTTGGTTCTGCTGCCAAGAGCTGGTCCTCTCCCGACGGCGGCCAGACCTGGATCTTCGAACTGAACGACGACATCACCTGGGTCGACTACAAGGGCGAATACATGGCTGACTGCATCGCCGAGGACTGGATGACCGGTCTGGAGTGGGTGCTGAACTACGCCAAGAACCAGTCCGCCAACACTTCCATGCCCATCGAAATGATCAAGGGCGCTGGCGAGTACTACGAGTACACCAAGTCCCTGCCCACCGAGGAAGCCAAGGCCCTGCGTCTGGACAAGTTCCAGGAGATGGTCGGCGTTTCCTGCCCCGACGATTACACCATCCAGTTCGAGTGCGTGGACAAGCTGAGCTACTTCCCCTCTGTGGCCACCTACAACTGCCTGGCTCCCATCAGCGGCGAGCTGCTTGACGAGATCGGCGTTGACGGCTACTTCGGCGCCAGCTACGACACCCTGTGGTACAATGGTCCCTACACCATCACCGAGTACATCTATCAGAACGAAAAGGTTCTGACCAAGAACCCCTCCTACCATGCTCTGGACGAAGTCAAGCTGTTTGACACCGTCACCGTCAAGATGGTTGAGTCCGCTGACGTTGCTTACGAAATGTTCGCTGCCGGCGAGCTGGATTACATCGAGCTGCCCGCTTCCAAGCTGAACACCATCTACAACGATGCCAACCATGAGTTCAACAAGAACCTGATCGAAGCCCGTCCCACCAAGTACTCCTACCAGATCCACTTCGCCTACGACAAGAAGAACGAAGACGGCACTCCCGACGTTGCCTGGAACACCGCCGTTGCCAACGAGAACTTCCGTCTGGCTCTGTACTACGGTCTGGACGTGACCAACTACCTGGCCCGTCTGAACGACATCAACCCCCTGTCCTGCCAGAACTACGCCTACACCGGCAACGCCGTTGCCGTCAACAGCCAGGGCGTTGACTACACCCAGCTGGTCCGCGACGAACTGGGCCTGCAGTATGCTCCCGATCACTACTCCCGCTACAACGCCGAGAAGGCTGCCGAGTACAAGGCCAAGGCCATCGAAGAGCTGACCGCCGCCGGCATCGAGCTGCCCGTGAAGATGGTGCAGTACATCTCCGGTTCCTCCACCACCGCCAAGGAAACCGCCGACGTGTTCAACAACATGATCAAGACCTACCTGGGCGACGATCTGGTTGTTGGCGAGACCAAGACCTACGTTTCCAAGCAGGCTACCGAGGTTCGCGATCCTCAGCTGGCCGGCATCTACATCAACGGCTGGGGCGCTGACTTCGCCGATCCTTCCAACTTCCTGGGCCAGGAGACCTACGGCGAGGATAACGCCTACTATTCTCAGATGTACTCCAAGATCAACAACGCCACCGACGCGAAGCTGATCGAGACCTATAAGGAGTTCACCCGTCTGACCAACGAAGCCAAGGCCATCACCGACGACCTGGATGCCCGCTATGCCGCTTTCGCCAAGGCTGAAGCTTACATGATCGAGCATGCTCTGGTCATCCCGCTGTACTACAACGTTGCCTGGGAACTGACCAAGGTCAACAACTACAGCAAGGTCTACTCCGCTTACGGTTCTCACGCTGAGCGCTACGTGAACTGGGAAACCAGCACCGTGCCCTACACCGCTGAGGAGTACAAGGCTTTCGTGAAGTAATTTCACAAGTTACATAATTCCTTTTTGGGGCGGGGGACGGCCTTCTATCCAGAAGGCCGCCCCCTCTCCTGTTCTAAGCGAATGAGCCGTTTCATGAAGCTGAGGCGAAACGGCCTTGCTTCATGATATTGCAAAGGGGATGCCCAAATGTTTAAGTACACTGTCAAGCGCCTGCTTCAGTCGCTGGTCACCGTGCTGCTGATCGTATCTGCAGTTTTTCTGATGCTGCGACTGCTGCCCACCGATTACTTCTTTACCGAAGAACAGCTGATCAAGCTGACCAAAGAACAGCAGGAAGAACTGCTGCGTGCCAACGGCTATCTGGACCCGCCTTTCGTTCAGCTGGGCAATTTTTATAAAAACTTTGTCAAGACCGAGCATAAAGCTCATTATTTCGATTCTGCCAACCTGGTCGATGAATCGACTTTTGAAATTTCCTTCTTAAACGCCAAGGATGCTGCCGCCGTCAAGCCGGAGCACCTGGAGTTTGCACGTACGGAAGGCGTGACCGACGAATATCCGCTGGTCAAGGCGACTGCCGTCACCCTTTCCACTGACCCTGAAAAGCCCAACACCGTTGTTGTTTCCACCGACAGCCCGGTGCTGAAAAAAGTCGGCTATACCCTCACCTGCGACGCACACACTGCTACTTTCACCGTGCGCAAGGAAGGCAAGGCCGTACAGCTCAAAGACGAAAAGACCAATGACCGGAAAGACTACTTCCTCAACATGCGCGTGTGGCTGAACTTCGGCAACTCTCACCGCGTGCAGACGGGCGTTCCGGTCGTTGAGATCATATCCAGCAAGATCCTCGTATCCCTGCGCATCGGTCTGGCTGCGCTGCTCATTGCGCTGGTCATCGGCGTTACGCTGGGCATCATGCAGGCCCGCTACAAGGACGGTATTTTCGATGCTGCCGGTCAGGGCTTCACCATTTTCATCAATGCTGTGCCCAGCCTGGTCACCTACTTCCTGGTCATGATCATCGGTTCCCGTCTGGTTGGCTTGCCCATCCAGTACACCATCACCGATCCCAAGTCGGCCATTCTGCCCATGATCGCCCTGTCGATGGGTTCCATCGCCAGCTACATGCTGTGGATGCGCCGCTACATGGTTGACGAGCTGAACAAGGATTACATCCGCCTTGCCAAGCTCAAGGGCATGTCGACCACGCAGGTCATGTTCCGCCACGTGATGAAGAACGCCTTCCTGCCGCTGGCGCAGTACCTGCCCTACTCGGTGCTACTCACGGTTGGTGGCTCTGTTCTGGTTGAAAAGGTGTTCGGCGTGCCCGGCCTTGGCAACCTGCTGCCCGACGCCATCGCCAAGTACGACACAAACCTGGTGCAGGCCATCGTTTCCCTGTATGCCTCGCTGGGCATTCTGGGCATGTTCTTCGGCGACGTGCTGATGGTCATCCTTGACCCGCGCATCAGTCTTACCGGGAAGGGAGGCAACCGTTAATGGCCAAAAAGCAGGAAATCAAAACCGCCGATCGTCTCGCCAACAGCGACGTCGAGGTGCAGAGCGAACTGCCCCGGACCGAAACGTCGCGTATGACTCCCTTCGGTGCAAATGAGGATAAGAATGTGGTCAATCTGAAAGCGGATTACAACAAGGTAGATGCCAACACCGACAAAAAGTACGAACGCGGCACGGTGCACACCACCACCCGTTCGCGCATGCCGGAAAAGCAGCTGTTTGACTTTGCCGAGTATCATTCTCAGGACGCTGAGAAGACCGGCTACAGCAACTATTCCTACTGGAAGAGCGTTTGGGCCAACTTCACCAAGAAGAAAGTGGCCGTTGTAATGGCCATCGTCTTCTTTGCTCTGCTGATCTTCACCTTCATCGCCCCTCTGATCAGCATTTACGACGCCAACACCGTTCGCCTTGACCATGTCAACCGCGAAACCCGCTTCCTGTCGCCCAACAGCCACTTCTGGTTTGGCACCGACTCGCTGGGCTGCGACTACTGGTGCCAGGTGTGGAGCGCTACCCGCACTTCCATCATCCTGTCCGTCAGCGTTTCCATCGGTCAGATCATCGTGGGCGTCATCATCGGCCTGCTGTGGGGCTATGTACGCAAGCTGGACCGCTTCTTCACGGAGCTTTACAGCTTCATCAACAACATCCCCACCATCATCTACATGACCCTGATTGCCCTGATGATCGGCAAGTCCACGCTGATCATGGCGGTTGCGCTCATCGCCCTGTACTGGCTGGGCACCGCCCGCAACATCCGTAACCTGGTGTTCATCTACCGCGACCGCGAATACAACCTGGCCAGCCGCTGCCTGGGTACCGGCCTGTGGCGCATTCTGGCCAAGAACATCTTCCCCTACCTCATCAGCGTGATCGTGCTTCGACTGGCGCTGTCCATCCCGGGCGTTATCGCCTACGAATCCACGCTGTCCTACCTGGGCCTGCTGGATATCACCACGCCTTCTCTGGGCATTCTGCTGCGCGACGCCCGCAGCAACTTCCTGGAGTACCCCTACCTGATGATCTTCCCCGCGGCCATCGTTTCCCTGATTACCATTACGTTCTATCTGGTGGGCAATGCGTTCTCTGACGCGTGCGACCCGCGCAACCATGTGTGAGGTGGAGAAAAATGTCTGAAATCAACAACAACATTGCTTCCACCTCTTTGGAGCAGATGTTCGAGGCCCGCGCCAAGCAGGTGCTGTCGTCCGAACCGATTCTCTCCGCCCGTGACGTGGAAGTGCAGTTTACCCTTCGCGGCCAGAAGCTCAACGCCATCCGCCGCTGCTCTTTGGACCTGTATGACGGCGAAACCCTCGCCATCGTAGGCGAGAGCGGCTCCGGCAAGTCCGTATTCACCAAGACCTTCGTCGGCATGCTGGACAAGAACGGTACCATCACCGGCGGCAGCATCATGTACGACGGCAAGGACCTGGCCCAGTTCAAGACCGAGGCCCAATGGCGCACCATTCGCGGCAAGAAGATCGCCATGGTCACCCAGGACCCCATGACCAGCCTGAACCCCCTCAAAAAGATCGGCACACAGATCCGCGAAGCCATCGAGCTGAACCAGAACATTCACGGCAAGGCCGCCAAGGCCGAAGCCATCAAGCTGCTTGAGCTGGTGGGCATTCAGGATGCCGAGCGCCGCTACAGCCAGTATCCGCATGAGTTCTCCGGCGGCATGCGCCAGCGCGTGGTCATCGCCATCGCCGTGGCCTGCAACCCGCAGATCCTGATCTGTGACGAGCCCACCACTGCTCTGGACGTGACCATTCAGGCCCAGATTCTGGAGCTCATCCGCAAGCTGCAGCGCGAAAAGCACATGACCATCGTCTACATCACCCACGACCTCGGCGTCGTTGCCAACGTTGCCGACCGTGTGGCGGTCATGTATGCCGGCCAGATCATCGAGATCGGCATGGCCAACGAGATTTTCTTCCATCCCAATCACCCCTACACCTGGGCGCTGCTTTCCGCCATGCCCCAGCTGGGCGTGAAGGGTGAAAAGCTGCCGGCCATCGACGGCACCCCTCCCAACCTGTTCAATGCCATTCAGGGCGACTCCTTCGCCCCGCGCAACCGCAAGGCGCTCAACATCGACTACATCGAGGAACCCCCGATGTTCGACGTTACGCCCACCCATCAGGCCAAGACCTGGATGCTGGATCCCCGCGCGCCCAAGGTTGAACAGACCATCGACGTTGCCAAGCTCAGCCGCAAGATGAACGAGGCGCAGCCCGGCAGCAGCGATATCAAGCATCCCCACCTTTCTCCCGACCGCGAAGCTCTGGTCGAGGTCAAGAATCTGCAGGTCACCTTCGGTACCGGCCGCAAGAAGTTCGTTGCCGTTGACGACGTGAACTTCACCATCTACAAGGGCGAGACTTTCTCGCTGGTTGGCGAATCCGGCTCCGGCAAGACCACCATCGGCCGCGCGCTGGTGCGCATCAACCCCATCACCAACGGTGAAGTGTATTACCGCGGCGAGAAGATCAACGGCAAGCTCACCAGGGAGCAGGATGAAAACGTCATCCGCAAGTGCCAGATGATCTTCCAGGACCCCATGGCCAGCCTCAACGAGCGCGCCAAGGTCGACTACATCGTGTCCGAAGGCCTGTACAACTTCCACCTGTACGAAAACGAGCACGATCGTCAGGACAAGGTGAAGAAGGCACTGGAAGAAGTGGGCCTGCTGCCCGAGTTCTCCAGCCGCTTCCCGCACGAGTTCTCTGGCGGCCAGCGTCAGCGCATCGGCATTGCCCGCAGCCTGATCATGCAGCCTGAGTTCATCGTGGCTGACGAACCCATCTCCGCGCTGGACGTATCCATCCGCGCGCAGGTGCTCAACCTCCTTAACGATCTGAAGAAGAACCGCGGCCTGACCTACCTGTTCATCGCGCACGACCTGTCTGTGGTCCGCTTCATCTCCGACCGCATCGCGGTCATCCACAAGGGCCGCATCGTGGAGCTGGCTGAGGCTGAAGAGCTGTTCCGCCACCCGCTGCATCCCTACACCAAGGCGCTGCTGTCCGCCGTGCCCAACCCCAACCCCTATCTGGAGCGCGAAAAGCAGCTGCTGGTATACGATCCCTCCGTGCACGACTACTCCGTGGACAAGCCCGTGTGGTGCGAGATCATCCCCGACCACTTTGTTTACGGCAACGGGCGCGAGCTGGACGCCTACCGCAAGGAAATCGAAGGTTAAAAAAATTTCCCGGCCGACCCAAATGGGTCAGCCGGGTTTTTTATGCCCTAAAATATCGCGCTTCCAGCATGGCACACAGCGTGTGATACACCGGCAGATGCAGCTCCTGCACGTCCGCAGGGCTGGCTGCCGGTACAGTCACCGCGCAGTCGCAAAGCGGCGCCAGTTTGCCGCCGGTTTCTCCCGTCAGGCCGATCACCTTCAGCCCCAGCCCCTTTGCTGCTGATACGGCCAGCGCCACATTCTGCGCGTTTCCGCTGGTGCTGATGGCGATGAGTCCGTCGCCTTTGCGTCCATAACCCATCACCTGCTGCGCCATGGGCAGCAGCGCGTGCTGGTCATTCGCCACAGCAGTTGACAGCGCGCTGTGACCGGTGAGCGCGATGGCCGGAAGACCCTGCTGCAGCCTGTCCGCCATTTCCGGCGGCATGCCCTGTGCCTGAATGGCCGCTTTTGTCTGTTCATTCAGCGGGCGCTTCAGGTAGAACCCCTTCATCAGCTCGCCTGCAATGTGTTCACCGTCCGCACAGCTGCCGCCGTTTCCGGCGATGAGCACCTTGCCGCCGTTGTCGTAGCAGCGGCGCAGCAGCAGATAGGCGTCCATCACCTGCTGACGGCAGCATTCCAGCTGCGGATAGCGCTCAAACAATCGCTCGTAGTGCCTGAGCACCGCTTCGTCCTGCTCGCTTGTCTCCATCATGGGGTCGATATCCAGCGCGTACAGCGCCGCCATGATGCTGGCCAGATCGCCAAGGCTTTCGCCCGTCTGTGCAGGCACAACGCTCACGCACTCCAGCGCAAAGGGAATGCACTCCTCCTGCATGGCCTTTGCCATGGCCGGGCGCAGCAGATCTTCACACCGCACAAAAATGCTGCCTATGACGATCTTTTCCGGGTTGAAGGCATCCGTCAGCAGTGAAAGCCCACGACCCAGCATCGTGCCGATATGATCGTAAAACGCTATCGCCTGCGCATTGCCTGCGCGGGCATAATCCGCCATCAGTTTGCCGTCGACCTCGTCTATCGTGTGCCCATCCGCGATCCAATGCGGCGGATTTCCCTGTTGCGTCAACTCACGCGTGAGCGCCTGTGCCTGCCGCTGAATGCCTCCGCCGCTGGTATACCCCTCAAACGAACCAGCTTTGCCAAAGCCAACAGGCCCGTCCTCGGTCAGCCGCAGATGGCCGACCTCGCCGCCCATGTCGGTGCAGCCGCGCAGCAGCCGTCCCTCGGCAATCACGCCCGCGCCCATGCCGGTGCCCATCGTCAGAAAGATCATATCGCTGGTTCCGCGTCCCGCGCCCAGCTTCCATTCCACCAGCGCACAGGCATTGGCGTCGTTCTGCAAAAAGGCCGGAACATGGTAGCGCTTTTCAAGCATCTCACACAGGGGGATATTCACCCATCCTGGCAGATTGGGCGGACACAGCACCACGCCGCGCCGTGAATCCAGCGGACCGCCGCAGCTGATGCCGATGGCCTCGACCTGCGTAAAATCGATGCCATTTCGCTGTACCATTTCATCCATGGCCTCAAGCAGGCGTTCATAGGCGCTGTCAAACCCAAGTTCGCTTTGGGTGGCAAAGCGGATCTTGTCCAGGATATGAATGCCGCGATCCACCCGCGCCAGCAGCACCGCGCATTTCGTTCCGCCGATATCCAATCCCATCCAGTATTTTTTCATAGGTTTTCTCCTTGCTGCAAACACTGTATCATGGTATTCTTCAGCGCTGTTTTCAATTCCTTTTCAGTGCGGGCACAGTTTATTCATTTTCTGTTCCATGGCTGTTTACATTTGAAGCCTATACTGTATTCGACAACCATTGCAGGAGGCATACCCATGAACGAGGTTCAGAAACCCAAAAAACCCCTGATTTTTTACTACACGATCGCCATGGTCATCGTCATGCTGATCAATACGCTGGTTTTGCCGTGGATCGCAAAGCAGCAGATCATCGAGGTGGATTACGGTACCTTTATGACCATGACCACCGACGGACAGATCGGCGGCGTGCAGATTCAGGACAACCAGATCATGTTCACCGACAAGGAGGGCGAACAGATCTACAAAACCGGCCGCATGGACGATCCCGGTCTGGTGGAGCGCCTGCACACATCCGGCGCAGCGTTTTCCAGCGAGATCGTTGAGGAAGCTTCGCCGCTTTTGAGTTTTCTGCTCTCGTGGGTGCTGCCGATGGTGGTGTTCATCGCCGTGGGACAGCTGATGTCCAAAAAGCTGATGGACCGCGCCGGCGGAGCCAATTCCATGATGTTCAACATGGGCAAGTCGCATGCGAAGGTGTACGTCAAATCCACGCAGGGCATCAGGTTTGACGACATCGAGGGCGTGGACGAGGCCGAGGAAAGCCTGCAGGAGATCGTCGATTACCTGCACGACCCAGGCAAGTACAAGGCCATCGGCGCTTCCATGCCCAAGGGCGTGCTGCTGGTGGGCCCTCCCGGCACCGGCAAAACCATGCTGGCCAAGGCCGTCGCGGGCGAAGCCAACGTGCCCTTCTTTTCCATGAGCGGCTCTGAATTTGTGGAGATGTTTGTGGGCATGGGCGCCAGCAAGGTGCGCGACCTGTTCAAACAGGCCAAGGAAAAAGCGCCCTGCATCGTGTTCATCGACGAGATCGACGCCATCGGCAAAAAGCGCGACGGCCAGATCGGCGGCAACGACGAACGCGAGCAGACCCTCAACCAGCTGCTGACAGAAATGGACGGCTTTGAGGGCAACAACGGCGTGATGATCCTCGCGGCCTCCAACCGTCCTGATGCGCTGGACCCCGCGCTCACCC
>JAFULL010000102.1 GCA_017473345.1 Clostridia bacterium
AGGCTGTGCAGTATGACATCTACACCGACAAGGTGCTTGCTGATCTGGCTGCTGCCGGCGGCGACATCTTCATGCGCTTCTACTTCTACGACGGCGGTCTGGGCTCTCATGTGATGTACTCCGGCAACTCCATCGAGGAGCTGGCTGCTGCCATCAACGTGCCCGCCGAAAACCTCAAGAAGACCATCGAAGACTACAACGCTGCTGTTGAAAAGGGCGAGCCCGACCAGTTCGGCCGCGAGTTCAACGTCAGCAACACCTACAACATCGCCACCAACAAGATCGAGGGCGAAAAGTACTACGCCATCCGTCTGCACGCCCTGTGCGTCATGACCCTGGGCGGCGTGACTGCCAACAAGGACACGCAGGTGCTGGATGAAGCCGGCAACGTCATCCCCGGCCTGTACGCTGCCGGCGAAGTCGTGGGCGGCATCTGGGGCAAGTTCGTCTCCGGCGGCACCGGCGTTATGGGCCCCATCGTGTTCGGCAAGATCGCTGCCAAGCACGCCATGACCAACGAGATGGCCGAGGGCTACGAAGTGAAGCCCGCTGTCGTCCTGCTGGACGAAGGCCTGTTCGCCAAGGAAGTTTCCACCGAGAAGCTCTTTGACATGAGCCGCGCCCTCACCGATGGCGAGTACACCGCCACCGTCGACGGCCAGAACGGCCCCATGACCGTGAAGGTCACCGTCGCCTCCGGCAAGATCGCCGGCGTGGAGATCGTCTCTCACCAGGAGACCGAAGGCATCGCCAAGGCTGCCTTTGAGACCGTGCCCGCCGCCATCGTCGCCAACAACGACGCCACCGTCGACACCGTCGCCGGCGCGACCCTCACCTCCAACCGCATCATGAACGCTGTGGCTGCCTGCCTCGAGGCTGCTGCCCAGTAACCAGGGGCTGAGCCCCTGGACCCCACACTGCGGCCCATTTGATGGGCCGCAGGTTTTTTTATGTGTTTGGGGCGGGAACGCAGACCGCCGCTCCCCGGAAGGGGTCGCGGCTCGCTTGGGTGGAGGCGGTTGATGAGAAAGGGCAATAAAAAACCTCCCCTGTGTAAGGGGAGGTGGCAGCCGAAGGCTGACGGAAGGGTTGTACGCTGGTGGAACGTACAAGCTGCTTGGAATGGCTTCTCTGCCTGCTCACTTGGTACCGTAAGGTACAACCCCTCAGTCACTTCGCGAGAGTCTTCATTGTTGGCTGCTACCCAGCCAGCAGCCTCCTCAGGGGCACTGTGAGGGCCCTTCCCCTCACTCTTCCCCATCGTCAATGCACCCAAACTGGGTGTCAAACAGCTGCTTGTATACGCCGCCCTGCTCCAGCAGCTGCTCGTGCGTGCCGCTCTGCGCGATCACACCGTTCGACAGGGCCAGAATGCGGTCCGCCGCCATGATGGTGCTTAAGCGGTGCGCAATCACAATGCTGGTGCGGTCCTTCATGAGCACCTCCAGAGCATCCTGAATGGCGCTTTCGGAAATGGAGTCCAACGCCGAGGTCGCCTCGTCCAGAAGCAGGATCTTCGGGTCCTTCAAAATAACGCGCGCAATGGAAATGCGCTGCTTCTCGCCGCCGGACAGCTTCAATCCGCGGTTGCCCACCTGTGTAAGGTACCCGTCCGGCTGGGACGAAATAAACTCGTGGATGGACGCAGCCTTGCAGGCCGCCTCGATCTCCTGGTCGGTGGCGTCGGGCTTGGCGTAGAGCAGATTGTCGCGGATGGTGCCGTTGAACAGGTAGGTGTCCTGCGTGACAAAGCCGATCTGGCTGCGCAGATAGGTCAGGTCAAAGTCGCGCACGTCCACGCCGCCGATGGTCACCCGGCCGCCCCATACGTCCCACAGGCGGGGCAGGAAGTTGATGACCGTCGACTTGCCGCTGCCGCTGGGGCCGACAATGGCTGCCATCTCGCCGCTTTTGACGGTGAAGTCGATGTCGTGCAAAAGCTCGTTGTCCGGCGTGTAGCCGAAGCGCACATGCTCGTAGCGGATGTCCGCGCCCCTCAGGTCGGGTCGCACGGGCTTTTCGGGCGACTGGATGGTGATTTCGCGGTCAAAGTAGTCAAAAATGCGCGTGAACAGCGCAAGGCTGCGGGTGAAATCCACCTGAATGTTGAGCAGCGACTCCACCGGCCGGTACAGGCGGTTGACCAGCGCCACCATCGCGGTGATCGCGCCCACGGTCAGCCCTGCCTCGCCCCGGGCGATGATCAGCCAGCCGCCTGCAAAGTAGATGAGCAGCGGCCCGATCTGCGTGAAGATGCCCATCACAAACCGGAACCACCGGCCGGACAGCTGCTCCTTGAGCGCCAGCTTCGTCACCTCGCCGTTGACCTTCACAAAGCGGTCGTACTCGGCCTGCTCGCGGGTAAAGAGCTTCGTCAGCATCGACCCGGACACGCTCAGCGTTTCGTTGATCAGCTGGTTGAGCTCGTCGTTTTTGGCCTGGCTTTCAGATAGCAGCTTCCACCGCGTGCGGCCTGCCGAGCGCGTGGGCAAAATCAACAGCGGGATCACCAGCACGCCGATGATGGCCATCTTCCAGTTCATGCCAAACAGCGCCACCAGCGTGGTGACCACCGTGGCCACGTTGCTTAGGATGCTGGACAGCGTGCCGGAGATCACGCTGCTCACGCCGCTTACGTCGGTGTTCATGCGGGTGATGATGTCGCCCTGCCGTTCGCTAGTGAAAAAGCCGTGGCTCATGCGCTGCAGATGGCCGTACATCTGGTTTTTCATGTCGAAGATGATGTGCTGGCTGATCCACGCGTTCAGGTACCCCGTCACGATGGTCACCAGCTGCGAGGCCGTGAGCGTTGCAAGCGCCATCAAAAGCAGCCGGATGAGCAGCTGCATGCTCTCGCCCACCAGCGCCTCGTCCACGATACGGCCGGTGATGATGCTGGGCAGCAGCCCCAGCCCGGCGGAGAGCAGAATGGTGATGAACACCAGCACAAACTGCTTCCAGTACGGGGCCAGATACCCAAGGATCCGCTTTACAAGCGCCCATGTGACAGTGGGCAGGTTCTCCTTTTCAGCGTCGGTCAGAAAGCCGCGGGGGCCCAGTCGCTGCATGGTATTCCTCCTTTAGCCGCCTTTGCGGTATTGTGTGGGTGTTTTGTTGGTCTGCCTGCGGAAGGCGTAGTTGAAATTGGCAATGGTGTTGAAGCCGCAGTCGGTTGCGATCTGCGTAACGGGCAGGGTGGTGGTGCGCAGAAGCTGCGCCGCATGGCTGATGCGCCGTGACACGATGTACTCCCACGCCGACAGGCCGTTGAGCTCGCGAAACAGCGCGCAGAAGTGCGACCGGCTCATGTGCGCCGTGGCGGCCAGGCCGTCGAGGCTCAGGTCTGAAAATAGGTTTTCGTCGATGTGGCGCATCACCTCGCCCAGCTGGCCCACCAGCTGCGCCTTGTGCACGCCGGGGCTGTGCTCAAACCACTGCGCATAGTTGCGGCGGATATGCACCAGCGCCGTCAGCAGCATGTTTTTGACCATCATGTCGTAGAAGTCGCGCTTTTCGATGAACTCCTGATCGATCTGCGTAAGCAGCGCGCGCACCTGCTGTGCGCGGGGATCGTCGTGGCGCAGCTGATGCTGAAACTGTGCGCTGCGGTGGAAAAACACGTCCAGATACCGCAGGTCAAACGTGTCATGCCCCGGCATCCAGATGAAGCGCGGCTCAAACTGCAGGTTGATCACATGCAGCTGATCCACCACCTCGGTGATGCAGTGCGCCTCGTTTGTGGAAAACAGAAACACGTCGCCCGGGGCAAAGTCGTACCGGCGCTCGCCCACGCGGTACACGCCGTGGCCCTCTGCGATGATGGACACCTCAAACGCCGTATGCCTGTGCTCGGTATTTTCGCGGCGGAAGGGCTCGCGCATGGAATGATAGGCCCTGAGCATCGGCAGATCATTATAGTTGGACACGATCTCGTTGCTTTGCAGGATCACGCATTTTGCCTCCATTCTCATCAGCTTTTCTGCAACAAAAGATTCGCCTTGCATGCAATGCAATCCTCCAAAAAAGGAAAATCCGCCCGGGTGGCGAAGTGTTTTTTATCACGCACAATGGGAGGATATCCGCCATGAAAACCACCCGCGACTGCAGCCTGGTGCTGCTGGGCGACAGCTATACCACCTTTGCAGGCCACATCCCCGAGGGCAACTGGGCCTTTTACCCCCGCGACGCCGTACCCGACGTGGTCGATCCCGAGCAGACCTGGTGGCGGCAGCTGATCCGCATGCGAAATCTGCGGCTTTTGTGCAACGAAAGCTCCTCCGGCACCACCATTTCCACCCGCGTGCGCGAGGTGCACACCCCGGCGGACGCCTTTGTCAGCCGCATGAAGCGCGCCCTTGGCCCCGAGGGCGTGAACGGCGAAAAGCCGCAGCTGATTCTCATCATGGGCGGCACCAACGACAGCTGGCTGGACAACGAGCTTGGGCAGATGCAGCATGAAAACTGGACGGACGAGACGCTTTTGCAGATTTTGCCCGCGTCGTGTTACATGATGGATTACATCACCCGCAACAACCCGGATGCGGTGATTTTGTTCATGCTCAACACGGATCTGCGCGAGGAGGTCGCGCAGGGCCTTGTGGATGTTTGCGCGCACTACGGCGTTCCGGTGTTGGCGCTGCAGGGCATCAGCAAGAAGAGCGGCCATCCTGATGTGGAGGGCATGCGGCAGATCGCGCAGCAGGTGGATGAGCAGCTGAATCATATGTGAGGGGGAGGGCTGCCCCTCCTGGGTGCCGCCGCCCTCCCCAAAAATGACACACAAAAATCCTCTTTGACGCCCGCCTGCGGCAGCCGTCCAAGAGGATTTTTGAAGTTTTCCATTTCATTTTTGTCGAATCTGCATACGGATTTCGCTATAATAAAAATGGAAAGAATGGTGCTTATTTGTCCAATCATCAAAACTTTATCATCATAAGGAGGCCGCCGTCATGATTCTTCAGCCGGACCGACTCACTCCCCTCACCGCGCAGGAACGCGCCGATTTGAAAATTACCGATATGCGCTTCTGCGACATCGACACCATGCCCAAGCGCTGCACCCTCATCAAGGTGTATACCAACGCGGGCATCGTGGGCTATGGCGAAGTGCGCGACGCCGCCACCAAAACCTATGCCGCCATGCTCAAAAGCCGACTGCTTGGCGAAAATCCCCTCAATGTGGATAAGCTGTTCCGCCGCGTGAAGCAGTTTGGCCACCACTCCCGTCAGGGCGGCGGCGTCAGCGGCGTGGAGGTCGCCCTGTGGGATATCGCGGGCAAGGCCTGGGGCGTGCCGTGCTGGCAGCTGCTGGGCGGCAAGTTCCGTGATAAGATCCGCGTCTACTGCGATACCGACGTCGACGGCAAGCACACCGGCCATGACATGGGCCTTGCCCTCAAGCGCCGCATGGAGATGGGCTTCACCTTCCTGAAGATGGACCTTGGCATCGGCCTGCTCATCGACGAGCCCGGCACGCTCACCGCGCCCCTTGGCTTCCTGGAGGAAATGAAGACCTACGGCAAGCACTCCGTCAACGCGCCCCATGGCTCCATGGAGATCTCCCAGATGAGCCATAAGGCCTACGAGATCAACACCATCGGCCACCCGTTCACGGGCATCCGCATCACCGAAAAGGGTCTGGATCTGCTGGAAAACTACGTCAAGGAAGTGCGCGAGGTCATCGGCTACGACGTGCCGCTGGCGGTGGACCACTTCGGCCATATCTGCGTGGAGGATACCATCCGCTTCGCCAAGCGCATGGAGCCCTATAACCTGGCCTGGATCGAGGACGTGGCTCCCTGGCACTACACCGACCATTATGTGAGATTGCGCAACTCCACCACCATGCCCATCTGCACCGGCGAGGACATCTACTGCAAGGAAGGCTATGAAAAGCTGATGAAGGCCGGCGGCGTGAGCGTGATCCACCCCGACGTGCTGACTGCCGGCGGCATGCTGGAAACCAAGAAGATCGGCGATCTGGCCTATGAATACGGCGTGATGACCGCCCTGCACATGGCCGAAAGCCCCATCGGCGCGATGGCCGCCGTGCACGTGGCTGCGGCGCTGCCTCAGGTGATCGCCATGGAGTTCCACTCCGCCGACGTGCCCTACTGGCAGGACATCGTCAACGGCCTGCCCAAGCCCCTCATTCAGGACGGCTTCATCACCGTGCCGGACGCCCCGGGCCTTGGCATCGAATCGCTGAATGAAGAGTTCATCAGCACGCTCATCTGCAAGAACATCCCCGGCCAGTGGGAGGAAACCAGCCAGTGGGACGGCGATATCTGCAACGACCGTCTGTGGAGCTGAGGAGGTAAATTTATGGGACGCCTTGAAACTGTACTCAAACCCTTTGAACTCAACAAAGACTGGGTGGAGCCCCGCGTGGCCGAAGGCATTGAACAAAACCGCAAGGCCAACGCCGAGATCGAAGTGGTCGACCGCGACGGCAATCCCGTCAGCGGCGTGACCGTGCACTATGACCTCAAAAAGCACGCCTTCATCCATGGCGCCAACTGCTTCATGCTCGACGAGCTGGAGACCCCCGAAAAGAACCAGTGCTACGAAGCGTATTATCAGAAGGTGTTCAACGAGGCCACCATTCCCTTCTACTGGTGCGATCTGGAGCCTGAAAAGGGCAAGCCCCGCTTTGCCAAGGACAGCCCCAAGGTCTACCGCCGCCCCGCGCCCGACCTGTGCCTGGAATACTGCGAAAAGCACAACATCACGCCCAAGCTGCACTGCCTGAACTACGACCAGTTCTCCCCCGTGTGGCTCAACAGCAGCGACGTTAACGAGGTCAAGCGTGAGCTGGAAAACCGCATCCGCCTCATCGCCGAGCGCTACCGCGACAAGATCCACTGCATGGAAGTCATCAATGAAACCCTCTGCGGCTGGAAGGACGAGGACTACCGCCGCTCCACCGCTTTCTTCTCTGAGGATGACATCATCAGCTGGAGCTTTGACACCGCCCGCAAGTACCTGCCCGACAACCAGCTCATCATCAACGAGGCCACCAGCAACGCATGGACCGTCAGCCGCGGCGAGCGCAGCTGGTACGCCATGTCCATCAAGGACGCCCAGCACCGCGGCGCCAAGATCGACGGCATCGGCATGCAGTACCACATGTTCCACAAGCTGGAGGAAGAGGAAGAGAAGATCCTGCCCTATTACGACCCCAAGCGTCTGTTTGGCGTGATGGACTTCTATGACAAGCACTTCCACCTGCCCCTGCAGGTGACCGAGGTCACCATTCCCGCCTTCTCCAACAGCGCCGAGGACGAGGAGCTGCAGGCGAAGATCATCGAAAACCTGTACTCCATCTGGTTCAGCCATCCCGCCATGGAGGCCATTATCTACTGGAATCTGGTGGACGGCTACGCCTTCCGCGCCGAGCCCGGCGACATGACCGCCGGCGAAAACTACTACTACGGCGGCCTGATGCGCTTTGACTTTACCCTCAAGCCCGCCTATCATATGATCGACGAGCTGTTCAACCACCGCTGGCATACAAAGGGCAGCGCAGTCACCGGCGCCGACGGCAAGACCACCATCCGCGGCTTCAAGGGCGACTACGACGTGCTGCTTGAAAAGAACGGCCAGACCGTGAAGGCCGCCTGCACCCTGAGCGGCGGCAAGGTACGCCTGATTCTCAACTAAGGAGGAACAACGCCATGATCTTTTACTCCCGCGAAGAAGTCATCGCCATGACGCCCCTTTGGAAGGGCGAACGCTTTGAGGACGGCCGCCCCAAGGTAGCCGACCGCTATCTGGACGCGCTTTACGGCATGACGCTGGAAGAGCTGTGGAAGCCCATTTTTGTGCAGGGCTATGAAAACAACTTTGTGTCCATCAAGCCCCTGCATCCCGAGTTCAAGGAGGACGGCAGCGTCAACCGCAAGCTGGTGGGCCGCGCCGTGACCGCCATGTACGCCCCCACCCGCCCCGACTATGCGCAGGCCCAGTTCGACACCGCGCACAGCCTTGGCCTGACCGGCACTCCCAACCAGTGGGTGGTGGATCACCTGCAGCCCCGCGACGTTATGGTCGTGGATATGTATGACAAGATCTACAAGGGCACCTTCCTTGGCGGCAACCTCACCACCGCGCTGCACAACAAAACCGGCAACGGCGGCGCTGTCATCTGGGGCGGCATCCGCGACATCGAGCAGATGCACAAGGTGCCCGACGTGCAGGTGTACTACCGCGGCATCGACCCCACCCCCATTCGCGACTTTGCCATGACCGGCTACAACACCCCCGTGCGCATCGGCGACGGCCGCGAGGCCGCCATCTGCCTGCCCGGCGACGTGGTGTACGGCTGCTCCGGCGGCGTGCTGTTCATTCCCCCGCACCTGGTGGAGGAAGTGGTGGACGGCGGCGCGAAAACGCAGGTGAAGGACATGTTCGGCTTTGAGATGATCACCCAGAACCGCTTCACCACCGCCCAGATCGACAAGAACACCTGGACCGAGGAAATGCTGGACCTGCTGATGGAGTTTATCCGTACCGATGAGCGCGCCGCTGAGTACCGCAGCCTTGACTGGAGCAAGGAATACGACCTTGCCCGCAACGGCGACCCCAACGACACCCAGAGCGCCCTGTAACAGGAGGAACATGTTATGAAACAGCTGCTTGAAGGCAAGCGCGCCCTTGTGACCGGCGCAAGCCGCGGCATTGGCAGCGCCATCGCGGTGGAGCTGGCGCGCGCAGGCGCGGACGTGGTGATCCTGTACGCAGGCAATGAAAAAAGCGCCCGCGAAGTGGCGCAGCAGGTGACCGACCTGGGCCGCAAGGCCGAGATCATCCGCCGTGACTTAAGCGCCGTCACCGGCGCTGACGGCCTCATCGACGAGATCGGCCCCGTTGATATTCTGGTGCTCAACGCATCCGTGCAGATCAAAAAGCCCTGGGAAACCATCACCGACGAGGATTTCGACACCCAGATCAACTGCAACCTGCGCTCCTCCATGAAGCTCATCCAGCAGGCCGTGCCCTATATGCGCGACAACCACTGGGGACGCATCGTCACCATCGGCAGCGTGCAGGAGGCCAAGCCCCACCCCGACATGCTGGTCTATTCCTCCAGCAAGGCCGCTCAGACCATGATGGTCAAGTCCCTCGCGGTGCAGCTGGCCGGCTTCGGCATCACCGTCAACAACGTGGCCCCCGGCGTGATCTACACCGACCGCAACGTGGAAGCCCTCAGCGACCCCGTCTACGCCGCCAAGGTCACCTCCCTCATCCCCGCCGGCTTCTATGGCGAAAAGGAAGACTGCGCCTACATCGTGCGCCTGCTCTGCTCCGACGAAGGCCGCTACATCACCGGCCAGAGCTACTACGTCGACGGCGGCAAGAGCTTATGACGAGGGGACGCCAGGGGGCGCCGCCCCCTGGACCCCCGGCAGGGGCATTGCCCCTGCACCCATCTCTGATGCCCATTTCATGGGCATCAGGGATTTTTTTTGTGTTTGGGGTTGCTGCTCAGACCGCCGGGGCACATACGGGTGCCCCGGCTCGCTTGAATGGTGGCATGTATATCAAAGTAACGCCTTCCGCCCAGCCGCAAAGAGA
>JAFULL010000103.1 GCA_017473345.1 Clostridia bacterium
CCTTTGCGGTGGTAATGGCCTGAGGGTTCCACCTGTTCCCATTCCGAACACAGAAGTTAAGCCTCAGCACGCCGATGGTACTTGGCTGGAGACGGCCCGGGAGAGTAGGTCGCTGCCGCATTCCAATTCCCGATCAGCTTTCGCTGGTCGGGCTTTTTGCTATTTAAAAGAAAAGAACGGAACCCGAAGCTAAGACAATGTGTCAGCTTCTTCGCGCGCTCAATCGTCGCAGAATACCCTGAATATGAAAAACAAATTGAAAAAGACAGATGGTAAACTATCCCAGCAGGTGTTGTAGAAAAGTAAGAGAAACTATGTTATAATAACTAGGTAACATGTCTATGCTAAAGGATTGTGAGAAAAATGCTCTCAGTTATAATCCCGGCTTATAACGAGGAACCAATGATCGATCGGACAGCTTCTGTTGTTAGCAGCATTCTTTCTGCAGCTAATATTTCTTATGAGATCATCTTTGTCGATGATGGTTCAAAAGATCAGACCTGGCCAAAAATTCAGCAGGCTGCTGCGCAGCCGCAGGTGCACGGTGTTCATTTCTCCAGAAATTTTGGCAAAGAAGCAGCAATCGTTGCCGGACTCGCTCATGCAAAAGGCAACTGTTGCGCCGTGATCGACTGCGATCTGCAGCATCCGCCGGAAAAACTGGTGGAAATGTACCAGCTTTGGCAGCAGGGCTATGAGATTGTTGAAGCGCGGAAGAACAGTCGCGGCGATGAGGGAAAACTGCATTCGTTTGCGGCCAAGACTTTTTATTCGCTCATCAGTTCGGCGACTGGTATTGATATGGCAAATGCTTCAGACTTCAAACTGCTCGATCGCAGGGCGGTGGATGTTTTGGTCAACATTCGTGAACGCAGCGCTTTTTTCCGTGCTTTGTCGTCATGGATTGGTTTCAAAACAACTTATGTTACGTTCGATGTGCAGGAACGTGAGGCCGGTGAATCCAAATGGTCAACTGCGGCCCTTACCAAGTATGCACTGAACAATATTTCGTCATTTTCATCCGCGCCCATGCAGATTGTTACTTTCCTTGGTATCTGCATGTTGATTGCCTCGGTCGTTCTGGGTGGCATTGCCCTTGCACAGAAGATTCTGGGGCAGGCACTTGGCGGCTTCACGACTGTCATTCTTATTCAGCTGTTTTCCAGCAGCATTGTGATGATCAGTCTGGGAATCATTGGTTTTTATATCTCAAAAATCTATGAAGAAATCAAAGGCAGGCCCCGCTACATCGTTTCCGCAACCTGTGGCCAGCTTGATGAATGATTTATAAACCTCACAAATTGTGAGGTTTTTTGGTTGCATTTATTCTCAGACAAGCGTCTGAAAGACATAGAAACCTGAAGGGAGGAATGAGCGTGGAACGAGCACTGCTGGATGAACAGCTTTGGATACTGCGGGATTCTATGCTGAGAGTGGCGATCAGTATATTGCACCATCGGCAAAACGCAGAAGATGCAGTTTCAAACGCCATCCTTCAGGCATATCGCAAACGCGACTCTCTCCGTAATGACGATGCGCTGAAATCGTGGCTGCTGCGCATTACTGCGAACTGCTGCTACGATCTTGTACGAAAAGACAAGCGTGAGCGTGGTTATGCCGAAGGACTGCAGCCTGGAGTGCAGATGTTTGACTACCAGGAAAACACATTGTTTGACATGCTCACACGGCTTCCGCTGCCATTGATGCAGGTGCTGAACCTGTATTACTATGAGAATTATTCTACGGCAGAGATTGCGGATATTTTAGGGCTGTCAGGCGCTACGGTGCGTATGCGTATGACGCGCGGACGCAAGCTGCTGAAACAAATGCTTCAGGAAGGAGAAGAAGCCGATGAAATCAGATCGTTTTGACGAATTGATGCGAAATCGTGCAAGGCAGGAAAAGATCACGGTCAGGCATGAAACAGATTTGTTGTTTCAAAATGCCATGAAAAGGGCGCGGGTCGAAGCCGCCCGCCAACCTGAACCGATCAGGGAAAAAAGCAGCCGGAAAGCGTGGGCAATTGTTGCGGCTGAATGTATTGCAGCTGAATGTATTGCAGCGGCTGTATTGTTGTTGTGGGCGCCTGTATGTGACGTCACCCGGCAGAGTGCCGTTCAGCGTCAAACAAGCCATACAGTGGCTATGAAGCCCGTAACACAGGGTGTGATCAACAAGAGTCCCTCTGTAAGGTTTGATATGGTTTATCTGCAGAATACGGTCACACTGGAAGGCAGGTTTGAAAATTTGGTGGATGACGACACATGGCTGGTTCAGTGTGAGGCAATGCTTGATCAGCCTGAACAGATGAAACCGCTTGAGTATGTGATCATGCTGGAACCGGGTGCAGAATGTGTGCACCAGATGGTATGGGAGAATGTTGATACTCAGCAGGCAAAGGTCAGCTGGAGGTACACGGCCTACCGTGTGACAGCCGACATGCTTTACTGGCTGGACGGCGAGGTACTCAGCCCGACAGACGAGGACTATCTGGATCAGCAGCTGCTCATGCAGGATGCGTTTGAGACACAGGCACTGATTCTTGAAGCGGGCGATTGGTCAAATGGTATGGCCGGGCCTGTACGAGTGCTTTTGCCGGATCAGTATATCGACGAACATGCTGAATTGTCCGTGGTTGAATATTGCGTGCAAAATGGCCTGCTGGAGGATGGCAGCCAACTGTGCAGCGGAGAAGACACGGCCATCTGTACAAAGCTGCAATAACAGGTATATATTTGTGAAATGACAGCCACCCTAGCTGTAACAGGGGGTGGCACGATGGTTACAGAACGCGAATGGAGGCGTTACCACACCAGCCGGCGCAGGTCGCCGGCTGTTTGCCTTGGCGCACAGTATGTGCTGGATCACAGACAAAAACTGCGGCAGGATAAGGCTTTTCATGTATTTCTTCTGCTGCTTTCGGCTGCGGCAGCTTTGCTGCTGCCGTTGGTATGTGAATCGGTTGAACATGAAGCGTTTGAAGAACTTTCTTTCAGCAACGAGCCATCTGCAAAGCCCCGAAGCGTCAGCGCCATATCCTATGTGTTCCCGTCTGAACAGGAAACGGAACAGAAAACATATACTTTTGACCAACTGCTTCGTGGAAAGCTGCTGCTGCTTGATGAGAGACATGCCTTGCCGCCTGACGTGCCAGCACCCAATACCATGAGTATCGCTTTGGCGGGCAAGGGAATGATACCTGTGCGTAACCTGCAGATCCGAAGCGGACGTGAAACGATTCAGGCGTTAGGTGAGCTTTTTTCGGCGTTAAGACAGCAGGGAGTCAATGGGCTGACAGTATGGGAGGGTACGCTGAGCCGTGCGCAGCAAAGGGCTCAGCAGGAGCAGTACGCACGAAAGCTGATGCAAACCCTGCCGCCGGATGAAGCAGTAGGCCGTGCACTGGCCAGCTTTGATCAGCCCGGAACGGGAGAACTGCTGCAGGAGTATACCGTTGAACTGAGATTTCAGACGGACGAACCAGACATGCCAGACGAGCGTCCGCTGGATGCAACACCACATGGTCAAAAACTGCTGCAGACAGCATGGCGCTATGGGTTTGTGCGCAGCAAGCCTGATGCAAACAACCGGCAAGCATTTCGCTTTCGATGGGTGGGAAAAGCCCATGCAACGGCAATGACATATCTGGCGCTTTCGTTTGAAGACTATCTGATATGGCTGCATGAAAAAGGGACGCTGACAATTGAAGAAAATGGAGAAATCAAATATATCATTCTGTGCAAACCTGTAACAGGATCGCATATTGCCTTCAGCGTACCCAAAGGGGCAAGTTGTGACGCCAGTCTGGACAATAGGGGATATGCAGTTGTTGCATGCACTTTTTAAAATGGATGAAAAATATAAAAATACTGTAAGTACGAAAACGACAAACAGAACAAAAAAGAGAGCCTTCCTGACAGAAGACTCTCTTTTATCATTTTACAAAAAGGTAGACCATTTTGGCTTATTTTCTGCACACGCTGCGGCAGGCAGCGCAGCCGCCCTCGCCGGTTTCACGCAGGGAAGAGGGCAGCGCGTCGCCCACTTCCTTCATGGCCAGAATGATCTCATCACATGGAATGGGGCTGGAAATACCGCTGAGGGCCATCTGTGCAGCACTCAGCGCCTGCGATACGCCGCCTACGTTGCGGTAAACGCATGGCACTTCCACAAGGCCGTGTACCGGATCGCAAACCAGGCCAAGCATGTTCATCAGGGCAAAGCCGCAGGCATGCGACGCCATTTCAGCTGTGCCGCCGTACAGTTCCACCAGGGCTGCAGCAGCCATGCCGGCGGCTGCGCCGCATTCGGCCTGACAGCCGCCCTCGGCGCCGCTGATGGTGGCCTGAAGCGCGATGATGCGGCCTACGCCTGCAGCAGTGAACAGCGCCATGATGAGTTCGTCATCAGTAAAGCCGTCCTGCTCCTGCACGGCCAGCAGAGCGCCCGGCAGAATGCCGCAGCTGCCCGCTGTGGGAGCAGCAACGATCTTGCCCATGCAGGCATTGTATTCCGCAATGGAAAGGGCATAGGCGCCGGCCTTGCCAAGCAGGCCGAAACGGTCGATGGATTTGGGGTCGTTCATCAGAGCGGCCTGACCGCCCACCATGCCGCTGACGCTGCGCAGATTGGGCGAAAGGCCCGCTGCCGCGCTTTCGCGCATGACGCTCAGACGCGTACGCATCAACTCGATCAGTTCTTCTTCACTGCGGCCATCCTGCTTGGCCTGCCAGTGCAGCGCAGCCTTGCTGAGGGAACCATATTTCGCGGCGTCTCTTACAAAATCAGCAAAAGTTCTCATGGTTTACTGTCCCTCCGTTCTGCCGGCCAGATAGGCCACATGATACACGCCAGGCATGCGCTCAAGGCACTCCAGCAGGCTCTGTTCTGCGTCGCCGTCCAGTTCGATGATGACCATGGCTTCGCCGCCGGCAGAGCGACGGAACACGCGCATGGTGGCGATGTTGAGGGAATTGGCGCTCAGCACGCTGCTGATCTGGGCGATCATGCCCTTGGCGTCGCGCTGGGTGATGATGAGAGTATTTTCATGGCCGTTGAAGCCGGCTTCCAGACCGTTGATGGACTGGACCACGATCTCGCCGCCGCCCACGGAAGCAGCCTGCACGCAGATGTGCCTTCCATCCACGCCGTCCACGTCCATGATCACGGTGTTGGGATGGGCGTCGCGTGCTTCCGCATTGTAAAAGGAGTAGTTAAGCCCTGCGTCGCTTGCATAGCGCAGACTGTCGCGCAGGCGTTCGTCATCCACCGCCATGCCCAGCAGGCCGCCGACAAGCGCTTTGTCGGTGCCGTGGCCGCGATAGGTTTTCTGGAAGGAACCATACAGGCCAATGCGGGCCTGCGCAGGCTCACAGCCCAGCAGCAGCCGGGTGATCAGGCCGATGCGCGCCGCGCCAGCCGTGTGGGAGGAACTGGGGCCGACCATTACAGGACCAAGGATATCGAAAAGATCCATAACAATGTCTCCTCCATGCGTGAATAAAAAAGCGGCCCGTCGGAAACGGGCCGCTTTTGTTTGACCATTTCCTGTATGTCTATCATAGAACGGAACAGGAAAAAGGTCAAGAGGTTTTAAGCGGTTTCAATGCTGGCAGCCTTCTGCAGCTTCAGCTGGGCGATGGCATCCTCGCGCATTTTGTATTTAAGGATCTTTCCTGCAGCATTCATGGGGAAACCATCCACAAAGGCGATGTACTTGGGCACCTTGTGGCGGGCGATGCGCTCGCGCATGTACTGCTTCATTTCCTCAACGGTCATTTCTTCGTTTTCCTTGAGGATGATGCAGGCCATGATCTCCTCGCCGTACTGTTCATCCGGCACGCCGATGACCTGTACGTCGGAAACCTTGGGATGCGTGTAGATAAACTCTTCCAGCTCCTTGGGGTAGATGTTCTCGCCGCCGCGGATGATCATGTCCTTCAGGCGGCCGGTGATGCGGTAGGTGCCATCGGCATTCTTGCAGGCAAGGTCGCCGGTATGCAGCCAGCCGTCAGCGTCAATGGCAGCGCGGGTGGCGTCGGGCATTTTGTAATAGCCCTTCATGATGTTGTAGCCGCGGGCCACAAATTCGCCGATCTCACCGTCAGGCAGTTCCTCGTTGGTTTCGGGGTTGATGATGCGGCACTCGATCTCGGGCAGACTGCGGCCAACCGTCGCTACGCGCAGTTCCAGCGGATCATCCGCACTGCTCATGGTGCAGCCGGGGGAGGCTTCCGTCTGGCCGTAAACGATGGTGATTTCCTTCATGTGCATCTTGTCCACCACCTCGCGCATCTTGGCGATGGGGCAGGGGGAACCGGCCATGATGCCGGTGCGCATGTAAGAAAAGTCGGTCTTTTCAAAGTCGGGATGCTCAAGCATGGCCACAAACATGGTAGGCACGCCATGGAACGCGGTGATGTGTTCCTGATGCACGCAGGAAAGCGCCGGCTTGGGGCTGAAGTAAGGCAGCGGCAGGATGGTCGCACCATGCGTCATGGAAGCCGTCATGGCCAGTACCATGCCGAAACAGTGGAACATGGGCACCTGGATCATCATACGGTCCGCCGTGGACAGATCCATGCGGTCGCCGATACACTTGCCGTTGTTGACCACGTTGTAGTGGGTGAGCATAACGCCCTTGGGGAAACCAGTGGTGCCGGAGGTGTACTGCATATTGCACACGTCATGGGGAGATACATTC
>JAFULL010000004.1 GCA_017473345.1 Clostridia bacterium
CAGCGGGAAGGGGGTGTTGCTATGATATTTGCCTCTCCTCATCCAAGCGAGCCGGGAGGCCTGTCGCCGACCGGCGGTCTGAGCAGCAGCCCCAAACACATAAAAAACCTGCGGCCCATTTTATGGGCCGCAGAGATGGGTCAAGGGACGAAGTCCCTTGTGGGGTCCAGGGGTGAAACCCCTGGTCACTCCACGATGTTCGTCGTGATGAAGTCTACGCCGTAGTCGACCATGCGCTGGGCGTCTTCGAGGGTGTTGACGGTCCAGACGTTGACCTTGTGGCCGGCGTCGTGCACCATTTTGACCTGCTCGGCGGTGATGTTGCGGTAGTCGATGTCCAGGTCAAGGTCGTACTTGACGAGGGTTTCGAGGATCCAGTCGTGGAACTTGCTGGTGAGGAACTGGGCGGGCTGCTGGGGCAGGCGCTCGCGGATGCAGATCATGTTGGGCAGGTTGAAGGAGATAAACACCGTGCGCTCCAGCCAGCCGATGTTGCGGATGATGTCGATGATCTCGTCGACGTACATGGGGTCGAAGTAGTTCTTCAGCTCCAGCACAGCGGTCTTGTCGTACTTTTTGCAGATCTTGATGTACTCGTCCAGGGAGGGCATGATCAGGTCGCGGCGGCTCTTTTCGCCGTCGTGGTCGACCAGGCGGATGGCGCGCAGGGTGTCAAAGGTGGTCTTTTCCACGATCATCTCATCGGCGGCAACGCGCTTGGTGTTGTCGTCATGGATGAGGATGTACTTGCCGTCGGCAGTGCGGTGCACGTCGGTCTCGATGCCGAAGTAGGAACGGTTGCCCGCAGCCACAAAGGCGGACGCGGTGTTTTCAAGCTCCAGACCGCTCAGGCCGCGGTGAGCCACCATCAGCACGTTGGGATTATTCAGATGCAGCGTATCAATCATTGGTATCTCCTCCATGAAGCCGCCGAATGCGGCGTGTTTGATTTATTATAGCACAACACGGGACAAAGTGTTACACCTTTCCCACATTCTCGCTGCTGACGCCTTTCTGGGCCTTGCTCAGCGGCAGCCAGGCGATCACCTTTTCGATGGCCTCGTCCCAGAATTTCCAGTTGTGGTCGCCGTCCCACTCCTCGTAGGTCACGTCGTAGCCAAGGTCCACCAGCAAGTCGCGGAAGTCATGGTTGACAGAAAGCAGGCTGTCGCTGGTGCCGCAGCACAGGTGGAAGATGGGCTTCTTTGCACGGCGCGCCACGCGGCGGGCCAGCTTGTCGTAGTCGTTTTCGCTGTTTTCAAACTGGGCGGCGTCCTTCAGGCCAAACATGGTGGCGTACTGCGTGCGGGTGAACAGGTCGCGGCCCGGCTCATCGACGGAGTTGATCACGCGCTTTTTGATCAGGCCCGAGGACATGGCGCAGATGGCGCCAAAGGTCTCGGGGTGGCGCAGGCCGTTGACGATCGCGCCGAAGCCGCCCATGGAAAGGCCGCCGATGAAGCGGTCCTCGCGCCTGCGGCTGACGGGGAAGGTGGCCTCCACAAACTTCACCAGATCCTCCGAAATGAACTGGCCGTACATATCGCCGGAGATGGGGCTGTCGCAGTAGAACTTGTTGTCGCCGCTGGGCATGATCACACACAGGTTCGCATCCTGCGCAAGGCGGCGCACGCGGGTGCCGCTGAGCCAGTCATAATTGCTGCCGAACACGCCGTGCAAAAGATATAGGGTTTTGTAGGGCGCGGCGTTCTGGTAGCCGGGCTGGCCGGGCAGCTGCTTGTCGGTGGGCAGCATCACGGTCAGCGGAACGGTGCGGCGCAGGGAGGGGGCGTAAAAAGATAACGTCATAAGAGCCATGTATATTCATCCTTTCCGCAGCAGAGATGTATATGAAAATTTCACCGTCCAAAGCGGCGTTTCCTGCCGGGAAAGGCATGTTTTAGCGCACGGCGGTTTCGGCCTGCGGAAAAAGAGCTCGAAAGTCATAGGCCTGCCACGCAGCGTCGGTGGCAAAGGCCATGGAGGCGATGCGGCCGAAGGTGAGCGCGTCGCTGCCCATGGCCTGCAATCGGCGGATGAGGGCGGTGATCTCGCCTTCGCAGCCGTCCAGCTCGCCGCTTCGGGGCAGGATGACCTGCAATTGCAGCCCGCCCTTGACGGCGGTGCGCAGTTTGGCCGAGTTCAGCACGCGCACGGCCAGCTGTGTTTCGCGCGCGGTCAGCACGCCGCAGACTCGGCCATTGCTTACCGCTGCGCTGCCCACGTATTCAACGGGATTGATGCTGGTGCGGGGCATCATGCCGGCAAGAATGTCGTTTGGCAGCAGCGCGTCGCTCCACGGCTCCCCCACTGCAAAGGCCGCCGATGCGCCGCCCGCGTCGCCGCCGGGCTGGGTGGGCTGCTGCTCGGGCTTGTCGTTTTGCAGCCGCGCATTGACGGCGCACAGGCACAGCAAAAAGTCGCTGCGTCCGTCGCCCAGTTCGCGCACGCAGGTCGAAAGCGTGCTGTCGGGCAAGGTCTGCTCGCGGCGCAGGCGCTCAAACAGCAGGTTCAGGTGCGTGCTCAGGCGCATGCCAAGGTCGGGCTTCTGGGCGGTCATCACCTCCAGCGCGCTGTCCATGGCCGTCATCACATAGGCGTTGGGGCGCATGGTGGGCAGCTCCAACAACCCGCGCAGCAGGGGCAGCAGCGGCTGATTCGAGGCCAGTTCATAGCTGATCAGGCACAGGCGGATCTGGCTGAAGTTGAGCGGATACGGGATGGACGCCGCCAGCACGCGCAGCGCATCCATGGGCGTTTCGCCAGCGGCGCTCAATACGTCATAGCCGGTCGCGCCGCCGTTGGCGCTCTGCGGAGCCTGCAGCCCCACCTGATACCGGCCGTCATCCAGCATGTCAAGGCTTAAACAGATGGGATAGATCTGCCGTTCCAGATAGGTGTGGCTGCACCCGGTGAGGCACAGGCACAGGCATAGCAGCAGCAGGCGTTTCATCGCGCAGCCTCCCTTCGCTTTAACATCAGCGCTGCCGCGCCGGCAGCAGCCGCCCATGCGCCCCGCCACGGAAGCAGCAGCTTCAGCCATTGCGGCAGCTGCCGGGGCAGCAGGCACACCGCCAGCAGCGCGGGCAGCAACAGCAGACTCGCGCTCAGCGCACGCGGCGCGCGGGGGCAGGCGCGGCTGAGGAGGATCTCGCCGCTCATGGCGCAGCAGGTGAGCGATACCGGCAAAAGCACCAGCCACATCAGCCCCGCCAGCTCGTAGTTGACGACGTCTGCGGCATGGCGCGCAAGGCCCATCAGGCGCTCGGCCACGCGCAGATCGTCCCCCGGTGCCCACGGATGCAGAAAACCGTACCACAGCGCCCACACCGCGCCGATCGCCCACGGAAGCGCCGTCCACAGCGCGGCAGCTTTGACGGATGGTTTGGGCTGATCCGGCAGCACGAACAAAAGCGCCGCGCCCCACACAGCGCCCGTGCCGGACAGGGCCGTCAGGGCGGTATTTGGCAGACCCTGTCCCAAAATGGGCCACAGCCGGTCGGCGCGGGAGGACGCGCGCAGAAACACTGCGCCCAGCAAAAACAGGATCAGCAGAAAATATTTCAGTACATTCGTGCCGTTGGCCACGCCCTCGCGGCGGGACAAAAGCAGTGTCAGCCAGCACACCGCCGCAACGCATACCGCCCCTGCGGCATAGGGGTATTCCGGAATGAGCCCGTCGATGAAGCCGCACAGCGCATACAGCAAAAACGCCGCGTCCAGCAACAGGCACGGCAGCAACAGAAGCCCCGCCGTCTTTTGGGTACCGCCAGCATACCACAGGCAGACGATCCCGGCCGCAGGCAAAGCCAGCAGCAGCGCCGACTGCCACACGGCCTGCGCCGCGCGGTCATAACCGTAAAAGGTCACCCACAACACCAGCTGAGCCGCCGTTTGCACCACAGCCGTCAGGCGCAGGGCGCTGCCATAGGCCTGCTTGCGCTGACGCTGCGCCGCTTGTTCATCATGCACCGCCGTGCGCGTCTGCATGGCTCTTTTCAGCATCACCGTTTTTTCCTCCTTCCAAAGCGGCGCATGCGCCCGCGTGCGCGCAGCGCGTCGGCCGGGTCGGCCAGCCATGTGCGCAGCCGCTGGCGATAGACTGGCGCGCGCAGCACCAGATCGGGGTTATGCATGCGGCGGGGCGACCGCGGGGCCAGATAGGGCTGGCCAAGGCTTTGCATGCCCGCCACGCGGAACAAAAGCAGCATGCCCGTCAGGCACACGCCGGGCAGACCCAGCAGTCCGCCCGCCAGCAAAATGAGAAACTGCCCCACGCGAAAGGCAAAGCTGAGCGAATAATCCGGCAGGGCGTAGCTGCCAAGGCCGCTGAGCGCCACCACGATGAGCAGAAAGGGGCTCACCAGCCCCGCATCCACCGCCGCCGTGCCAAGGATGAGCGTGCTCACCAGCCCGAACGAGCTGCCAAGCAGCCCCGGGATGCGCGTGCCGGCCTCGTTGATGAGCGCAAACACCGCCAGCATCAGCACGCCCTCGTTGAGCAGGCTGATGGAGATGACCGACCGGCTCTGGATGATGTTGGTCAAAAGCGACATCGGAAGCGAGATGGGGTGAAAAATGACGATGCTCACAAACACCCCCGGCAGAAACAGCGAAAGCGCCGCGCCGATGAGGCGGATGATGCGCATGCAGCTGCCGTACTGCCAGCGCATATAGCTGTCGTCCGGCGCATGGAACAGGTGCCACAGCGTCATGGGCATGGCCAGGCAGCGGGGACTGCCGTCAAACAGCACCACCGCCTGCCCCTCCAAAAGGAAGCTCACCGCGCGGTCGGGCCGCTCGCTGCTGACCGTCTGCGGCAGCGGCGCGTATGGATCGTCCTCGATGAGCTGATCCAAAATGCCGATGGTCATCACGTCGTCCACCTGCGCGGATGTGATGCGGCTTTCCAGCTGGCGCACAGTCTCCTCGGGGCATATGTCTTTCAGATAGCACAGCGCCACATTGGTCTTCACCTTCGTGCCCACCGTCAGCCGCTTGCAGATCAGGTCGGGCGTGGGCAGCATGCGGTGCAATAGCGTCAGGTTGTCGCGCAGGGGTTCGGTAAACGCCTCATGCGGGCCGATGACGACGGTTTCGGTTTTGGACGGGCCGATGGAGCGCTTCACAAAAAAGCGCACGTCCACCGCCACGGCCTCGTCCGCCGTGTCGACGATAAGCACGCACAGCCCGTTCATCAAAGCGCCGACGGCTTCTGTTGGCGACGGGATGCGCCTGACCTCCGGCGCTTCGATCAGCCGGCGCGTAACGGCTTCCACCGCCTGTTCCCCCTGATATTCCTGCGTGCAGCGCAAAAGCGGCCGGATCACAAAATCCGCCGCCAAAGAGCTGCCCACCATGCCGTCCACATAATAAAGGGCGCACCTCTGCCCCATCGCGTCCAGCTCGCGCAGCACGATATCGCTGTTTTCATCCAGGTGCAGCGCATCCTGCATCAGGCGCATATTGCGTTTGAGGTCACGAAAAAAAACCGGCTGCATACCGTCCTCCATGCTTTGATGGAATGAGTATGCAGCCGGGATGGAAAAATTATTCATTCAACCGAGAAGGGGTCTTCCGTTTTGTGTTCTTCGCCGATGATCTCATCATAGCAGATGCGCATCACCACGCGGCCCAGCATGCCCACGCCGTTGTGCATGGGTTCGTTGTTGCAGCCGTTGGTCAGCATCACCACGCCGGTGCGGTCGGTTGGGTCGAAATACGCCGCGCACAGCATGCCGTTGGCCTTGCCGCCATGGCCGTACATGGTGCGGCCCTCCACCTGATCGTCCTGGATGATGTTCATAAACAGGCCGTGACCATCGGCGTTCTCCTGCGGGGCGGTCATCTGCGCCACGGTGCTTTCCTTCAAAAGGCGCGTGTTTTCGTAAATGCCGCCGTCGCACAGCAGGATGAGCAGCCGGCAAAGATCCGGCGCGCTGATGATGAGCTTGCCTGCCGTGTAGGTGTAGTGCGTTTCGGGGTCGGGCTGCAGCGCCAGCTTTTTGTCGCGGTGAAGTTCTTTGGCCGCATAGCGGTCGGGCATGTTGTACAGGTTCACCAGCCGTTCGGGCGTGTCAAAGCGCGCGGGCTGATACGCAGCCTCAACGCCAAGGGGCCCGAATACGTTTTGTGTCATATAGTCGTCCAGCGTCTGGCCGCTCAGCTTTTCGATCAGGCTGCCGATGAGCCCTCCGCCAAGGTTGCTGTAACGGCGCTTTGTGCCCGGTTCATGGCCCGACAGCCAGGTGTATTCGCTGCGCTTGCCGAAAAGCTCTTTGAGCGGGCGCAGGTTGCCGGCAAGGCCTTCCTGATAGTCGCCGCTGTCGCGCAGGCCCGCCGTGTGGCTCATGAGCATGCGAAGCGTTACCGGTACGTCCGGGTATTCGGGATGGCGCACCGGGTAGCCCAGCACGTCGCCGATCTCGCTTTCCAGCGTATAGCCGTGCTCGTCAAGCAGCATCATCAGGGCGATATTGGAGATCATTTTGGATATGCTGCCCACCTGAAACAGCGTGTCCTCCGCGACCGGCTGACCGCCGTTGCGGATGGTGCCGTAGCAGTGGGTGAAGGTGACCTCGCCGTTCTGGATGACCGCCACGCAGCCGCCCATGGTGCTGTACTGGCGGAAAGCCCGGTCGATGAGCTTTTCAGGCGTTTCGCCACTGGCCGCGCCCAGCAGGCAAAGCATCGCCAGCAGCATGCACAAAAAGCGTTTCATCCGCAAATCACCTCCACGCCTATTATAATTCACCCGCGCCCCGGTTGCAAGGTGCCGTTCTGCACGCGGTAGACGCTCTGCGCGCGAGAGGCGGCCTGCATGTCGTGGGTGATGAGCACGATGGTGTGACCGGAGCTGTGCAGGCCGTCCAGCAGGTCCAGAATGCCGTCGCGGCTTTCGGGGTCGAGCGCGCCGGTGGGTTCGTCGCACAGAAGCAGGCGCGGTCTTGCGCACAGCGCCCGGGCCAGCGCCACGCGCTGCTGCTGCCCGCCCGACATGCAGGAGGGCCGCTGGTTCTCATACCCCGCAAGCCCCACCTGCCTGAGATACTCCGCCGCCTGCGCAAGCCTTTCCTTTTGCGCCACGCCCCGCAGCATCAGCGGAAAGGCCACGTTCTGCGCCGCCGTCATGCGCGCGATGAGCTGGTATCCCTGAAACACAAACCCGATCTTGTCGCGTCTCAAGCAGCACAGCGCCTTTTCATCCATGTGCGACACGTCCTCGCCGTCCACCCGGTATGTACCGGTTGTGGGCGTGTCCAGGCAGCCGAGGATATGCATCAGCGTGCTCTTGCCCGACCCGCTGGGCCCCACCAGCGCGGTATATTCCCCCGGGCGCACATGCAGCTGCACCCCGCGCAGCACCTGCGTGCCGCCGTAGTTTTTGCACACATTTTCCATCACGATCATGCCATCCCTCCCCCATGGAGCATCCCCCGTCTTTCGGTGGACAATCCGCCCCATCCGTGGTATGATGAAAGGTGGTGAAAGGAGGAAACTTATGAAAAATGCCAATGTACGGGTGCTGGTGATCGTGCTGGCGCTGGTGGTCGTCACCGCCGCAGCCGCCGCCGTGGTATCGCTGATGCCCAAAACGCCCTCCGCCGTTACCATGAGTGAAGGCGTGACCGTAAGCCCCTCCATTCCCGAAAAGAACGCCGACACACTTGCATACCTGCGCGTGCAGGTGGGCAGCAGCGTGTGGCCGCTGATCCCGCTGACAGACGGCGGCGAATATACCATTACGCAGGAAGAAAGCGGCGCAGTCAACACCATCCGCACCACGAAGGACGGCGCGGTGATGCACTTTTCCACCTGTGACAATCAAAACTGCGTCAACCAGCGCGAAGTCACGCTGGGCAACCGCGCCACGCGCGTGATGGGCAGCCTGATCGTCTGCCTGCCCAACCAGGTGGTGCTGGAGCTTTTGGACGCAGAGGAGGTACGATAAATGAAAACAAGAAAACAGGCCGAGCGCATCGCACTTTGCGGCATGCTTCTGGCACTGATGCTGGTGCTGGGCTTTGTGGAAAGCCAGATCCCCGTGGCGGCGGGCATTCCGGGCGTGAAGCTGGGGCTGAGCAACGGCGTGCTGATCTTTGCCGTGTACATGCTGGGCGTGCCCACCAGCTTTCTTTTGATGGGGCTGAAGGTGCTGCTCAGCGGCATGCTCTTTGGCAGCCCCAGCGCCATGATGTACGCCTTCGCGGGCGGCGTGGTCAGCCTGACGGTGATGTGCCTGCTCAGCCGCATGCAGGGCCTCAGCCCCGTGGTGGTCAGCATGATCGGCGGTCTGAGCCACAATGTGGGACAGGTTGCGCTGGCCATGATCATTCTGTCC
>JAFULL010000104.1 GCA_017473345.1 Clostridia bacterium
CCTTCGCTCTTTTTGATCTCGGCCAGCACAGCCTTCAGGCGCTCCTCAAACTCGCCGCGGTACTTTGCGCCTGCGATGAGAGAACCCATATCAAGGCAGAAAACCGAGCGGTCGCGAAGGGACTCGGGCACGTCGCCGCGCACGATGCGCTGGGCAAGGCCCTCGGCGATGGCGGTTTTGCCAACGCCCGGCTCGCCGATGAGTACGGGATTGTTCTTGGTTTTTCGGGTCAGGATACGGATGACCGAGCGGATCTCGCCGTCGCGGCCGATGACGGGATCCAGCTTCTGGCTGCGGGCGGCGGCGGTGAGGTCGGTGCCGTATTTGGCCAGCGCGTCATAGGTCTCCTCGGGCGTTTCGCTGCTGACGCGGGCGTTGCCGCGCACGCTTTGCAAAACGGGCAGGAAGGTCTTTTCGTCGATGGCGTAGCTCTTCCAGAATTCAGCCATGGAGCGGCTGGGCTTGTCGATGAGGCCAAGGAACAGGTGCTCCACGCTCAGATATTCGTCGCGCATCTGCTGGGCGCGGTCGCGGGCGGCCACCAGCGCGCGCTCCACGTCGGTATTGATGTAGATCTTGTCCATCTCGCGGCCCGAACCCATCACCTTGGGCATGCGGGCGATCATCGTTTCGACGCGCGAGGCGATCTCCTGCGGGTTTTTGCCCATTTTGGTGAGCAGCTGGGGAATGAGGCCCTGGGCGTCTGACAAAAGCGCATAGGTCAGATGCTCCTGCGAAACTTCCTGGTTGTGATATTCCACCGTCAGCTGCTGCGCAAGCTGCAGCGCCTGACGGCTTTTTTCGGTGAACTGCTGATTGTTCAAATGCAACAACCTCCTTGAAAATCTGATCTTTGAAAGGTACGTTTGACTTTCTTTGACCTTTCGATTGAAAGTATAACACAACCGCCGGGAAAGTCAATAGGGAAAGCTGACTTTTTCCATCGTATGGACAAGCATGCGTCAAATGTGGTAATATCATACTTGTTACAATGGGTAAGAGTGGGCTGCGCGCAGGGGCGCGCAATACATGCACAGGAGGAATTGCGCATGACAGCTACAATGGTATTCTCACTTCTGGGCGGTCTGGGACTGTTCCTGTATGGTATCAACGCGATGGGCGACGGTCTGGAAAAGGCCGCCGGTTCCCGCATGAAAAAACTGCTGGAGGTGCTCACCCGCAACAAGCTGCTGGCCGTGCTGGTAGGCGCTTTGGTCACGGGCATCATTCAGTCCTCCAGCGCCACGACGGTCATGGTGGTGGGCTTTGTAAACGCAGGGCTGCTGAACCTGAGCCGCGCCATCGGCGTCATTATGGGCGCCAACATCGGTACCACCGTTACGTCTTTGATGCTGTCGGTGGAAATTGACTTTGCCATCATCTTTACGGCCATCGGCGCGTTGTGCCAGCTGATCCCCGCAAAGCAGGGTGTGAAGACCTTCGGCCAGATCACCATGGGCCTTGGCATTCTGTTCATCGGCATGGACACCATGACCGACGCCATGCGGCCGCTTCGCGACTGGGCGGCCTTCCGCAACATGATGGCCACGGCCACCAACCCCATCGTGGGCGTGCTGGTGGGCGCGGGCGTGACAGCCATTCTGCAAAGCTCGTCTGCAAGCGTCGGTATCCTGCAGGCGCTGGCCGCCAGCGGCGTTATCACCCTGGACGCTGCCATTTTCATCCTGTTCGGTCAGAACATCGGCACCTGCATCACGGCGCTGATGGCCTCCATGAACGCCAGCCACACCGGCCGCCGCGCCGCTGTGGTGCACCTGCTGTTTAACGTCATCGGCACGGTGATGTTTGTGGTCATCGCGCTGGCGCTGCCCCTCACCGGGTGGATCCGCCTGCTGGCAGGCGACAACCTCAAGCTGCAGATCGCCTTTGCCCACATCATCTTTAACGTGGTGAGCACTGCGGTGCTGCTGCCCCTGAGCGGCCTGCTTGAAAAGCTGGCGGTGATGATGGTCAAGGGCGAGGACCCCAAGGCCGAGCCCATGCGTCTGGAGTACTTCGACCCGCTCTTGTTTTCCACCCCGCCGGTCGCGGTGCAGCAGCTGTTCCGCGAGGTGCAGCGCATGAGCGATCTGGTGGCAAACAACTATCAGTTTGCCATGCAGTACTACTTTGCGCCCAAGGAACTGCCGCTGGATGAGTTCAACAACCGCGAGGACGTGATCGACTTCCTCAACGAGCAGATCACCCACAACCTGATCGAGATCGAGGGCTATAACCTCAGCCAGAGCGACGTGCATCTGGTGGGTTCGCTGTTCCACGTCGTCAACGACCTGGAGCGCATCGGCGACCATGCCACCAACATCGTCGAAATTGGCACCACCCGCAAGCGCGAGGAGATCGTCTTCTCGCCCAAGGCCGAGCGCGAGATCGAGGACCTGGGCACCACCGTTACCACCATGCTTGAAAAGAGCATGCGCATCGTGCGCAAGCAGATCACCGACAGCGAGATCATCGGCGAGGTGGAGGCGCTGGAGGCCCATGTGGACCAGCTGAGCGAAGCGCTGGCCGACCACCATGTGCAGCGCGTGAAGAACAAGAAGTGCACGCCCAAAAACGGCATGCTCTATCTGGATATGCTCAACAACCTGGAACGCATCGCCGACCACGCCGACAACCTGGCCTCGTCGGTCGAGCAGGGCAGCCGTCCGCAGGGCAGGCTGCTGTGGTAAAGGAGAAACAGTATGCACACCAATAAACGGTTTGTGTGGACCGGTATCATCGTACTGGCCGTATGCATCCTCGTTTTTATCACGGGCGTGGCGTCCTCGCCCTTCAGCTGGACGGCCGAACGGCACTACGCCGGCACGCTCAGCTTTGCCTTCCTTGGCGCATCGCTGTTGTTTGCCGGCCTTGGAAAGACGCTTGATGAAAAAGTCGGCCTGTGCTTTTTGGGCTGGTTTGTGCTAAGCGCATGGCTGCGCGGCGATCTGTGGCTGGAGGAAAACTTTCAGGCCCTGTGCGGATATGCCTGCGTGTTTGGCGTGGCGCTGCCCGCTGCGCGTCTGCTTGGCAAAAAGGCGCAGCTGCCCACGGCGCTTGCAGCCGTCGTGCTGCCCACGGCGCTTGCGGCCATTGCCGTGCTTGCGAGCCTGACGGTGGATGCCGTGTATGTGCCCTACATCCGCACCGCTGCCGGCGTGACCGGTGAAAACGGCCTGCGCATGCAGGTGGGCAGCCATCCCAACAGCGCTGCGGCGATGTTTCTGGTGGCGATGCTTTTGACCCTGTGGCTGACGGCGCGCTTGCGCTGCCGCTGGGTGCGCCTGATCACCGTGCCTGCGGTGATGGGCCTGTACATGGCCATCGCGCTCACGGTCAGCCGCACCATCATGCTGCAGACCGCGTTTGCCTTTGCCGTGATCGCGGCGGTGCTTTTGCACGACCATCTGCCCCTGAAGGGCTGGAAGAAGATCGCCCTCGCAGGTGTGGGCGCCGTGGTGGTGCTGGCTGCTGCCTACAAGGGGTTTGACCTTGCGTCGCAGCTGGCCTCGTGGCTGAAGATCCAGGCGGCGCGCGCGGAAACCGTGGTCGAGGCCCGGCCGCTGCTCAGCGATCTGTTCACCATGACCGGCCGCACCAACATTTTCGGCTGGATCTTTGACATGATCGCAAACGAGCCCCGCATCCTGCTGTACGGTGCGACGTCCGAGCAGCTGAGCGCTGCGCTCACATGGGCGTTCCACACGCACAACGCCTATCTGCAGTGCCTGGTCATGTGCGGCATTCCCGGCGTTTTGATGGCGGTATGGTTCAGCCTGCGTGCCCTGTGGGCTGCGTGGCGCGTGCTGCCCGGCAAATATGCCCTTGCCGACAAAATGATGGCCATCATCCCCCTGGCGATGCTTCCCAACGCCATTTCCGAGATCTGCCTGTTTGCAGACGGCATGACGCTGTACAATACCGTGTTCTTCTTCTGCCTTGGTTATGCCGTTATGACTGCACAGAAGAATGGTTCAAATCAAAAGGAGCTTTCCAATGCCTGAAAAGAAACGCTTTGACCTGTTCAGCGCCGTTACGCTGGTGTTTGTGCTGGCGTCGCTTCTGCTGATGCAGATCAAGTACTGGTTTTGCATGTCGCTCATCCGTCATTATGCGGCGGCGCTGGCCTGCGCATGGGTGGCCATTGCCATGGCGCACCGCGGCATGGGTCGCGAGCGTGATGAAAAGGCCGCGCTGGCCTTTGCCGGCTGGACGGTGCTGGCCAGCTGGATCCATGGCGATCATCTGCTGGACGCGTCCATGTATTCGCTGCTTTTGTTCAACCTGCCCATGCTGATCGCCTTCCCCTGCGCGCGCAGGATGGGCGGCTTCGCCGCCCATGCAGCAGCTGCATTCTTCTTTCTGGTCTCCGGTGCGATGGCGGTGTATTCCATTGGCGTTTCCATGACGGTCGGCACCGTGGAATGGCGCATGCTGCAGGAATACATCGGCGTTTCGGCCGACTATCAGCGGCTGCAGTTCAGCTGCCATCCCAACGAACTGGCTGCGCTGCTTCTGGTTGGCATCGGGCTGGGCCTATGGCTTACGCTGCGCACGCAAAAGCGCTGGCTGTGCGCGCTGCTGGCCGTGCTGGGCATTGTGATGTATGCGGGCATCGGCATGACGGGTTCGCGCACGGTGATGCTGCAATCAGCCCTGGCGGGCGCGCTGATCGCCGCGGCGCTTGTGATGAACACGCGCATGAGCCTGCCCAAAAAGCTGGCGGCCTCGCTTGGCGCAGGCGCGGTGCTGTTTGTGCTGATCTACAAGGGCTTTGAATGGAGCAACCTGCTCATCAACAGCCTGTCTGTGCAGCTGGCGCAGGCGGAAAGCCTGCTGGAGTCGCGTCCCATCGGCGCGGACATCGCCACCCTGACGGGACGCACCCGCATCTACAAAAATGCCTTTGTTTTCCTGGCCGACAAGCTGCGCTGCATCTTCATCGGCACGGCGACGGAGTATGAACTGGTGAACCTGCTGCGTGAAACGCTGGGCGCCTACCACACGCACAACGCCTATCTGGAGGCGCTGTGCTACTACGGCCTGCCGGGCCTGGCCTTTGCGGTGTACTTCTCCGTGCGCGCGCTGTGGGCTGCCTGGCGCGTGCTGCCTGCCCGCCGCCCGCTGGCCGACAAGCTGCCCGCCATCCTGGTGCTTGCGCTGCTGCTGGGCACCATCACCGAGCCGTATCTGTTCTCGGTCAATTTCCCGGTGATGAACGCGGCCTTCTTCCTGTGCCTGGGCCTGGCCATCGATGCGGCCAAAACTCCGTCACAAGTGTAAATCATCTGTAACGGGCTGTGGCGCAATTGTGCCGAAATGACACGCTTTTGCGCAAAAGATGTCATGCTTTTCTTAGAAATACCCTGTTGACTTGCACCCCCGGCCTCCCCTATCATGAATGGGAGAGAAGTCGGGGGTGTAATCATGCGCAGGAGAAGGAACGCGGGTTATATTTTTGTGCCTGAACGCAGGCGTATGGGCAGCGGCTGGGTGCTGATGGTGCTCATCGTGGTGCTGTCGCTGAGCCTGATGGGGCTTTTGATGAACCACGTTTCCAACGGGCGCGTGCGCCTGAATGAGGAAAAGGTGTCCGTCATGGCGCTGGACAAGGCGTTTGAGGGCTTTACGGTGCTGCATCTGAGCGACCTGCATGCGTCTGCGCTGGGCAGCGATATCGAGGCGTGGCGCGAGCTGCTCTACGGCAAAACCTTTCATGCGGTGGTCATGAGCGGCGACATGGTGGGCATTGACGGCGACTACGAGCCGCTGCTGAGCCTCATCCACACGCTGCGCGCCATCCGCGCGGACGTGCCTATCTACCTGATCTCCGGCGACGACGATCCCTCGCCGGTCATTTCCACCGCGCGCGGCACGCCGGAGGCGCTGGCCAACTGGGTGCGCGCCGCCGTGCAGATGGGCGCCACCTATCTGGATGCGCCGGTCAAGCAGGCCGCAGGCAAGCGCACGGTGTGGTTTGTGCCGGAATATCTGTACGACGTGGACGCGGCGGGCATGGTGACCAGCCTGCTCAAACAGAAGGAAGCGATGGAGGCCAAGGGCCAGCAGTATGAGGCCGAGGGCGGCGCAAGCTACCGGGCACTGTGCTACCGGCTGGACGCCATGCAGCGCACCGTGGAGGCGCAGAAGGAAATGCTGGCCACCGACCTGCAAATCGCCGTCAACCACGCGCCGCTGGATACATCCTATGTGCGCACCAGCTTGGAATGGGCCGATCAAACCAAGGCGCTCAACTTCCGAAGCATCAGCCTGCTGTTGTGCGGGCATCAGTGCGGCGGCCAGTGGCGGCTGCCGGGCGCAGGCCCTGTGTATATGCCGGATATGGGTTTCTTCCCCGGCGACAACGGCATTGTGGGCATGCAGCGCATCAACAGCCTGAACCAGTATATCTCGCCCGGTCTGGGCGCAAGCGAGGCGCACCCGCTCAAAGGCAGGCTGTTTAACGGCCCGGCGGTGACGCTGCTGAAGTTCACAGGATCCATCCAATAAACCAAAAAGCTGCTTCCGATTTGGAAGCAGCTTTTTGATTTACCGATAGCTGTCAAAAAACAGCGGCGTGCCGCCGGTGTGCAGAAACAGTATGTTCTGCCCGCGCCAGTTTTCCTCATCCATGAGGACTTTCATGCCGTAAAACGCCTTGGCAGTGTAGGTGCCGTCCAGCGGAATGCCGCAGCGCGCCATGGTGTCGCGAATGCAGTGCAGGATTTCCTCGTCGTACTGACCGTAGCCGCTGCGGAAACGGTCGCAGATACAGATGTCATCCCTGCCCGGGCCTGCGTAGGCCTCCGTGTAGGCGCTGATGTGGCGGCGCGCGGCGGCCTCGTCGCGGGCGATGGAAATGCCCAGCACCTGCGGCCTGTGCGCGCTCTGGCGCATGCCGCACAACAGACCCGCCTGCGTCATGCCGGTGCCAAGCGCCAGCACGATCTTGTCAAAGCGCACGCCAAGCTGCGCCTGCTGGGCCTCGATCTCAGCCCAGGCTTTGGCATAGGCGGCCACGGGTACGGCGCGGTTGCCCTGACCGGTGCGGTCGCCGTAGATGTAGTAGGGTTTGCCGCCCTCCGAACGGATGATATCCATCGCATGGTCGACGCTCTCGGCCACGCCGGTTTTGAGACACGGCAGGATGCGCGCGCCGAAACTTTCGCACAGCTGGCCGTTGAAGGCCTTGCGCTGCTGGCCGTCGTCGTCGGCCGGGCGCAGGATGGTGAGGGGAATGCCCTCGCCCGCACAGAGATTTGCAAGCACGCGGCAGAGGTTTGACCGGGCGTTGCCGTAGGCCAGCATGTGGTCGCAGCCCTGACGCTTCATATCTTCGAGGTATTCATGGCCGATGCGCGCCTTGTTGCCGCCGAAGGAATAGGGCAGCAGGTCCTCGCGCTTGATATAAATGCGGTTGCCGTTTGCGTCGCTGTGCAGCAGATACAGCGGGGTGGGGGCGAAGGTGAAGTTCATCTTATGCGCCCTTTCCGCTCAGCGACTGAGCCAGTTTTTGCGGCAGCACCAGCCGGATGATGCAGCGCAGCTGCTCCTTCAGGGGCAGACGGCGGAGCCGCTTACCCACGTCGCCGGTGAGCAGGGCTTTGAGGCTGGGCGCGTTGTGCACCATTACCCACAGGTAGTGGTCGCGCACCACGCTCAGGCCGGCTTCGGCTGTGCCGCGGGAGTAGTCGTTTACGTCGTTCACCATTTCCACCACGGTTGAGCAGCGGCGGTAGAGCTGGTCGCGCTTTTCCTTTTTCCAGATCTGCATGGCGCTGCCGGACACGTTTTCGCGGTACACGCAGCCGTACACATGCTCGTACCATGCATGGCCGGCAGCGGTGAGAAACAGCTTCATGCGCAGATCGCCGTGCTGGCATTCCTTGCTGAAGGTATCGGGCAGGCGGCGCAGGGCGTCGACGCGGAACACAAAGCTCGCCGTGGGGATGAAGCTGAGCCGCGCGATCTCGTCCAGCGAATAGCAGGCGCTTTCGCCGGTGTAGTGCTCGCGCTCGCTTTCGTAATAAGGAATGAACTTGCGGTCGGGCGCAACGCCGTTTTCGTCATGGATGTAGCCGTTGGTAAAGCAGAAGGTGCATTCCGGGTCGGCTTCCATGTGGGCGATCTGCCGGGCCAGCTTGGTTTCGTCGCACCAGTAGTCGTCGCCCTCGCAAAGGGCGATGTACTTGCCCTGCGCCCGGGGAAAGTTGAACGTTTCGTTGATGGGTACGCCCTTTGAATACTGGTTTTCCTCTTCAAACAGCGGCTTAACGATATCCGGGTACTTTTGGGCATACTCGCGCAGAATGTCGATGGTGCCGTCGGTGGACACGTCGTCGTGCACGAGGATCTCGAAGGGGAAATCGCACTTCTGCATCAGAAAGCTGTCCAGCGTCTGGCGCAGATAGCGGGCGTGATTGTAGGTGGTGGTGCAGATGCTCACCAGCGGCTTTTGCGTCATACAATCTTCTTCTCCTTCTGAAAGCGGCGGATGATGCCATTGGCCGCCACGCCCGTGGCGCAGCCGGTGATGAGGCCCACCACCATCAAAATGGCCATGTAGTACAGAAGCTTGGGGGTGTTCAGCACGATCATGGCCATGGCCACCTGGCCCACGTTATGGCAAAGACCGCCCACCATGCTGACCACGATGGGGCTCAAGTCCTTCATGCGGCTCAAAATGCACATCACCGTCAGGCTGAGAAGGCCACCGGCAAAGGCGTACATCATGGCGCTGGGGCTGCCGAACAGCATGCCGCTCAAAAGCACCTTCAGCCCCATCAAAAGAAAGCTGGTGGGCACGCCCAGCATGTACACGGCAAAGATCAG
>JAFULL010000105.1 GCA_017473345.1 Clostridia bacterium
ACATTGCTGTTGAGAATAAACCTCGCAAACATACGTATCAGCTGAATTTCTCCGCTGCCGTTGATGTTTGCAGGCAGTTCCTGCCCGACCACTCAACGCTTTCTCCACCCAATGTTGAAGCTCTGCTCCTTAAGTATGTGCTGCCTGTTCGCAATGGGCGGCACGACCCTCGCAAAGTCAAGCCTCGTTCATGCGTCAGTTTCACCTACAGAGTAGCTTAAAGTCCTTATCTTAATCCTTTTTCTGGCAGATGTCCATCTGTCTTTTTGTCGTACACAAAAAAGAGAAGATGATTCTCCTTTTGTTAAATCATCTTCTCTTGGGACTGCTTTTTCTCTATCGCTTTCTTAACTAAGTGACATTGGGTCTGACCGCCGTTTTTGTTTTAAACTTCGGGGTAAATTTCAGCAAGCAGCCGCATCCCGGCAGGCGTGCGGAACACCTTATCACGGAAGGCGCGTATTGCCTCTGCAGGCAGCTGTCCTTCGGAGGCGTTGACCAGAAAATCCGCCTCCAGCAGAATGCGGTGGTCGATGCCGTCCACAGGTTCGGTGGTGTGATGATGGCACACCAGCCAGATGATGCGCTCCAGCTGCTGTGGGGGACGGTTGAATTCCGCAAGGAACGGGCGCAGCAGCGCTTCGCTTTCCTTCTCCTGCAAAGGGCCTGCAGCATTCCCGTACTTCTGACGGCACAGCGGGCAGGCGATGTCGTGCACGATGGCTGCTAGTTCCAGCTTTTCCTGCAAGTCGTCCGGCAATGCCTCCAGTTGGCCGATCAGCGCGGCATAGGCATGCACCTTCAGAAAATGCTCGATATCGTGACGACTGCCCTCGTAAAAACGGATCATCTTTTCAATCAAAAGAGCTTTTACCATGTTTTTGTCCCTCCTGCTATGTGCATTATAGCATGTTTTTTTCCAAAAACAGCAGGCAATCTTGCATTTTGACAGTCTACCTGTTAGAATAGCAGCATGGTATTTTGGAAATTTCCGTCGATTGTGACAGAAAGAGAGGTGGAGGCATGAATAACGCACCTGAATACGTTATTGAGATGCTCCACATCACAAAGGAATTCCCCGGTATTAAAGCCAATGACGACATTACCCTGCAGCTGCGCAAGGGCGAGATCCACGCGCTGCTGGGCGAAAACGGCGCGGGAAAGTCCACGCTGATGAGCGTGCTGTTCGGCCTGTATCAGCCTGAAGAAGGTGTGATCAAAAAGGACGGCAAAGAGGTCAAGATCAACGATCCCAACGACGCCACCGCCCTGCACATCGGCATGGTGCACCAGCATTTCAAGCTGATTGACGTTTTCACCGTGCTTGACAACATCATTCTGGGCGCAGAGGATACCAAGATGGGCTTTCTGCAGAAGAAGGCCGCCCGCAAAAAGGTGGAGGAGCTCAGCAGCCGCTACGGCCTGAAGGTGGACCTTGACGCCAAAATCGAGGACATCACCGTGGGCATGCAGCAGCGCGTCGAAATTCTCAAAATGCTCTACCGCGACAACGAGGTGCTCATCTTTGACGAGCCCACCGCTGTGCTGACCCCGCAGGAGATCGACGAGCTGATGGAGATCATGCGCGGCCTCACCCGCGAGGGCAAGAGCATCCTGTTCATCACCCACAAGCTCAACGAGATCATGGCGGTTTCCGATCGTGTGACGGTGCTGCGCAAGGGCCGCTATGTGGGCACTGTGGACACCGCCTCCACCACCAAGGCTGAACTCAGCCGCATGATGGTGGGCCGTCCCGTGCAGCTGGTGGTGGAAAAGGAAGATGCCACGCCCACCGATGAGGTGCTGAAGGTAGAAAACCTGTGCGTGCCTTCCAAGCTGTACAAGCGCGACGCTGTGCACAATGTAAGCTTCACCGTGCGCAAGGGCGAGATCGTCTGCGTTGCCGGCATCGACGGCAACGGCCAGACCGACTTGGTTTACGCCCTCACCGGTCTTGAAAAGGCCTCCGGCGGCAAGGTGACCCTGTGCGGCCATGACGTGACCTCCGCTTCCATCCACGAGCACAGCGCAAGCGGCATGAGCCACATTCCGGAAGACCGTCACAAGCACGGCCTCATCCTCGACTATTCGCTGGAGCAGAACCTGGTGCTGCAGAAGTTCCAGGACAAGCAGTTCCAGCAGCATGGCTTCATCAAGTTCGGCGAAGTGCGCAAGTACGCTGAAAAGCTGATCGACCAGTACGACGTGCGCAGCGGTCAGGGCCCCATCACCCGCGCGCGCAGCATGTCCGGCGGCAACCAGCAGAAGGCCATCGTCGCCCGTGAGATCGACCGCGACCAGGCGCTGATCGTGGCTGTGCAGCCCACCCGCGGCCTGGACGTAGGCGCCATCGAGTACATTCATGGCCAGCTGGTAGCCCAGCGCGACGCCGGCAAGGCGGTGCTGCTGGTGTCCCTCGAACTGGACGAGGTAATGAACCTGTCCGACCGTATTCTGGTGATGTACGAGGGCGAGATCGTCGGCGAATTTGATCCCAAGCAGGTCACGGTGGAAGAACTGGGCCTGTACATGGCAGGCGCCAAACGGCAGGAGGTGGCGAAGTGATGAATAAGATCAGGCAGTTCTGGCAAAAGGACGGTACGCGTTCGGTCATGGCGTCGCTTCTGTCCATCCTCATTGGTCTGGGCGCAGGCAGCGTGCTGATTCTGGCCGTGGGTCTGGGCAATTCCGCCATGGGCCTGAAGATGGCGTGGGAAGGCATCCGCCTGGTGTTCATGGGCGTGTTCTCCACAGGCCGCGATATCACCACCGGTTCCCTGACCTTTGGCTTTAACCCCGCCAGCATGGGTAACCTTCTTTTCCGTGCCACGCCTGTGGTGCTCACCGGTCTTTCCGTGGCGGTGGCCTACAAGACGGGCCTGTTCAACATCGGCGCGCCCGGTCAGTATCTGGCCGGCACCTGCGCCACGCTGCTCATCGCCCTGTCGGTCCCCACGGGTGTGGGCGAACTGTATGCCTGGCAGATGGCGCAGGGTATGCCCCAGCCTGCCGTGCTGTTCCCCACCTGGTTTGTGTGGATTCTGGCCTTTGGCGGCGGCATGCTGGCCGGCGCTCTGTGGGGCGCGATCCCGGGCCTGCTCAAATCGCTGCTCAACATCAACGAGGTCATCGCCTGCATCATGACCAACTGGATAGCGGCCAACTTCGTTACCTGGGTGTTTGACATCAGCAGCCTGAAGAACGTGATCGAAAACACCAAGAGCTCCTACATTTACAAGACCACCTTCAACGGCGTTGCCACCTCCAAGATGGGGCTGGACAAGCTGTTCCCCGGTTCGCAGGTCAACGGTGGCATCATCATTGCCATCGTTCTGGCCACCATCGTGTATGTGGTGTTTGCCCGCACCACCTTCGGCTACCAGCTGAAGGCCTGCGGCTCCAACCGCTTCGCGGCGCGCTACGCCGGCATCAAGGACAAGCGCAACATCGTGCTGTCCATGGCGATCGCAGGCGCGATGGCCGGCGCGGCCGGATCGCTGTACTACCTCAGCGGCAACACCGAATTCTTCTGGTCCACCTATCAGGCGCTGCCCGGTGAAGGCTTCAACGGCATCCCGGTGGCGCTGCTGGCCAGCAATAACCCCATCGGCGTCATTTTCTCCGGCATCTTCATGTCGATGCTGGATATCTCCGGTCTGCAGCTGACCAACCTGACCGCCTTCAACGAGTACATCACCGACGTCATCATCGCCGTCATCGTGTACCTGAGCGCGTTCTCGCTGGTGATCAAGATGTTGTTGAGCGGCCGCCGCAAAAAGGCCCGCAAGTCCGGAAAGGAGGCGCAGGTGAAATGAGTTTTCTGATTCGTCAGACCCTGATCTATGCCGTACCTCTGATGATCGTGGCGCTGGCCGGTATCTTTGCCGAGCGCAGCGGCATCATCAACCTGGCGCTGGAAGGTATCATGATCTTCGGCGCGTTCATCGGCGTATTGTTTGTGCGCCTTGTGCAGCAGTGGGGATGGTTTGCCGCCGCCAAGGCTGCCAACAACTATGTGGCCCTGCAGGGCTTTATGATGCTTGCCATGATCACGGCAGCCATCTTCGGTGCGCTGTTCTCGCTGCTGTTGGCCTTTGCGGCCATCAACCTGAAGGCTGACCAGACCATCGGCGGCACCGCGCTCAACCTGATGGCTCCCGCCATCGTGCTGTTCTTCATCCGCATCATTGCCAACCAGAACAGCATGCAGATGGCCGAGGGCGACAGCGCCAGCTGGTTCATGATCAAAAAGGCGATGTTCGGCTATGGCCGCAAGGAGGAAATGGGTTTCCTGGGCGACACGTTCGTCAACAAGGTATATCTTGCCACCTACATCTGCATCATCATCTTTGTGATTCTGAGCATCATCCTGTACAAAACGCGCTTTGGCCTGCGCCTGCGTGCCTGCGGCGAAAATCCCCAGGCGGCGGACAGCCTTGGCATCAACGTGGTGAAGATGCGCTACAGCGGCGTGACCATTTCCGGTGCACTGGCCGGCATGGGCGGCTTTGTGTATGCGCTGACCACCGCCAACTGCTCCTCCAACGGCGACGTGGCAGGCTTCGGCTTCCTTGCGCTGGCCGTTATGATCTTCGGCAACTGGAAGCCGCTCAACGTTGCGGGCGCGGCGCTGCTGTTTGGCCTGTTCAAGTGCGTGGCCGCCAGCTACGCCAGCCTTGACATCAATGGCGACGGCATCTACCTGCTGAAGAACCTGGGCATCAACCCCAACTTCTACCGTATGCTTCCCTACCTGATCACCCTCGTCGTGCTGGCCTTCACGTCCAAGTCCAGCCGTGCCCCCAAGGCGGAGGGCATCCCCTACGACAAGGGAAGCCGCTAAACCAGCATTCCCCGGTTGTTTTTACAACCGGGGTGCTTTTTTCTGTCAGCGGTATGTGTTATACTGAAAAATGGATCAATCGGTAAAGGGGAGAACAGCCATGAAGAGATTTCTGCGCGTGCTGCTGACCGTGCTGCTTGTGTGCCTGATGGGCCTTTGTGCAGCAGAGGAATATGTGGAAGAGCGCGTGATTACCGTGTCGCCGCTGCGCGCGGTGCTTTCGGTCACGGGCGGCAGGGTGGAGATTTGCGCTACGGAGATCGACGGCGAAACATGGCTGTTCCTGCCTGCATTTGCTGCGCCTGACGGCATGGCGCTTACGCTGGACGGCCAGCGCGTGACGCTTGGCGAGCTTCAGCCCGATGAAGAGCTGGAGGGCGTTTCCAGCACACAGGTGTTCAGCGGCAGCGAGACGCTGATGGATGTGCGTGTGATGCAGTCCGCCAATCTGCGCACACTGTTTCTCATCAGTGACGACCCGGTGAATGAAGGACGCGAATATATCGACAACTGCGCAAAACACGAAAATGCCACCACGGCGTCCATGATGCTGGTGGGTGATGATGCGTCGGTCGACCACAGCGGAGCCATCCGCAAGCTGCGCGGCCGCGGCAACGGCACGTGGGTCAACCCCAAAAAGCCCTATCAGTTCAAGCTGGAGGACCGCAAGGATCTGCTGGATACCGGCCTTGACAGCGAGCGCGAGCGTACATGGGTGCTGCTGGCGGAGGCCTCGGGCCGCAACCTGGTGCATAACCGCATCGTGCTGGATATGGCGCTGGAACTTGGCCTGAGCGAAACGTCCCACAGCGAGCACGTCGACCTGTATTACGACGGAGAATACCGCGGTACCTATCTGCTGACGGAGAAGGTTGAAATCGGCACCGGCCGCATAAACGAGACCGACTACGAGGAAATGGTCGAGATCTGGAACGAGCAGGCCGGTACGATCGACCTGACTGCGCTTGCGGTGGGGGAGGGGGCCAACCGTTTTGGCAGCACCTTCCACTATATCGAGGATCTGGCGGAGGCCGCCTCGCCGGACGTGGGCGCCTATCTGGTCGAAATGGAAACGGCAGGATCTACGCTGTCGGACCGCTGCTGGTTCCAGATGAAGGACCAGACGGTGCTCAGCGTCAAAAATCCTGAAAACGCCAGCAAAAGCATGATGGACTACATCAGCACGCGGCTGCAGGAGGCGCGCGACACGCTGGAAAACGGCGGCGTCAACCCTGAAACCGGGCGTACGGTGGAAGAAGACTTTGACGTGGACGCCTTTGCGCGCACACTGCTTTTGCAGGAGCTCAGCTACAACTACGACGGCTTCAAATATTCATCCACCTATTTTGTGCTGCCGGAGGGCTCCAAGCGCTTCAAACCCGGCCCTGTGTGGGACTTTGACCTGGCATGGCGCTATCTGGTCAACGGCCTCAACGACGACGCCCGCGCCTTCAAGGAAAACGGCGGATGGATGCAGGCCTTCTACCAGTGCGACGCTTTTGTGCAGGCCATGAAGCAGATCTACCGCGACGAACTGTACCCCATGGTGCAGAATATTCTGCTGGGCGATGGCGTGGGAGAATATGTGAAATCCCTGTCCGCCTATGCCGAGGAGATCGATGCCTCGCGCCTGATGAATGAGGTGCTGTGGCAGCCCGTGCAGCAGAACCGCTATCTGTTCGGCTTTGATTATGAACAGGAGCAGGCGCTGCTTCGCCAGTTCATCGCGCAGCGCAGCCAGTGGCTCAACGAAGCGCTGGCAGAGGATGCATACGGCGCGGATGATGTCGTGCTGTACCTGAGCGGACTGTATGCCCATGTGGACGAGATCGTGCATGTGCAGGCCCGCCCGTGGAACAACGCCAGCCTGCGTTCGTTTACGTGGGAGCAGGTCAGCGAGGCTGACGAGGAAAACTACGCCGTATGGCAGGCGGAGATCTTCCTTGCTCCGCATGAGGAACTTTCGGATCCGCGCGTGATCATCAACGGCTGTGAAGTGGATCATGAAGTGACGGATGACGGCCTTATCCGTGTACTGGTCACGTTTGAGGATCCGTCCTACCGGCCGGTGGATTACTACGGCGACGATATCGGCTGGATCTACAACTACGACGTGTACATCGAAAATCACCCTGAAGTGCTGGATATCTGCGGCGAGGACGATCCCGAAGCGGTGATGGACTACTTCTGCGACGAAGGCATGTACGAGGATCATCAGGGCAATGCGTTCTTCAAGCCCAGCGCCGTGCTGGCTGCGCACCCGGAGCTGGAGTACATGCTGGGCGACGACTGGTCGATGTATTACTGGGACTATCTGTATTACGGCCGCGAAACGGACAAGTGGACGCGGTACATGGGCCAGTGCTTCTGGCCGGAAGTGGAGAGCGCTCTGGAATGATAAAACGCTTGCTGGGCCTGCTGTGCGCAGCCTTGTGCCTGTGTGCGGCAGCCTGTGCGGAAAGCTTTGTATACGGCCAGTCCGAGCTGGGCCGCGACCTTGTGTGCTGGCAGCTGGGCGATGAACAGGCTGAAAAGAGCATTCTGACAGCATTCGCCGTGCATGGCTTTGAGGATTCGCGCGACCGTGACGGCGAGGTACTGACCAGCATCGCGCAGCAGATCATCGCACACTATGAGGCAGCGCCGGAAAAGCTGGAAGGCTTCCGTCTGTATGTGGTGCCCTGCGCCAATCCTGACGGCCAGCTGGAAGGAACCAGCAAGGATGGCTTTGGCCGTTGCAATGCCAACGGGCTTGATATTAACCGTGACTTCCCTGTCAAGTGGACGCGCAAGACCACTCCACGCTACCGCACCGGCGACGAGCCCTTTTCCACCGCCGAGGCAAGAGCCATCCGCGATCTGGTCGAACAGGTGAAACCCGACTATGGCGTGGACGTGCACGGATGGATCAACGGCGTGTACGGCGACAAGGCGTTTGCGCAGGTTTTCCGCAATGCATTTGGTTTTGGATACCGCAAGTACAGCGGAGGCGGCATGCTTTCGCAATGGATGGCGCAGCAGATGGAAGCCAGCGTGATGGTGGAACTGCCCAAATATCCCGACCGTGACGGCTATGTGGAAAAGAACGCCGCCAACATGATCGAGGCGCTGGACAGCTGGATGGCGAAAAAACGCTGACAGGTGTAAAAAAATTCCCGCTTCTGCGCAGACGGCAGGGAATGTGCTATAATGGAAACTCAGACCACCCCGAAAGGAACTTTGGTATGAACAGATTTTTGCGTTTGACTGCTTTGCTGCTGGCGCTTTTGTGCCTGCCTGTGTGGGCGATGGCCGAAGAGATTGCTGCGCCTGTGGAAACGCCCGTGCCTGAAAACATGGAAATGGAGGGCATGGCTACCGGCGACGGCGAGGAGGATACCGGCGAGGTGCTCACCGGTCTGGCTGCGACGATCGAAGGCAAGCAGCCGCTGTATACCACCCGCATCAAGCCTTTTGTATCCAACGGTTCGGCCATCCGCATGCGTGCGGAGCAGAGCAACAAAAGCGACGTGGTGTGCGTGATCAGCGCATGGCAGCCCATTACCGTGTACGAGGTTTACCCTGCCTATGTGCTGGCGGAGTACAACGGCCATGTGGGTTATATCATCCGCACCTGGGTGGATGAGGAAATGGTTGCTGTCAACCCCAAAACCACGCCTCCCTACGGCGTGGTGCCTGCACAGTACGTGGCTACGCTGACCCAGCAGGTGAATATCTACACCGAGCCAAGCAAGGATTCGTCCATCAATGACATCCGCCCCGGCGCAGGCAGCAAGATCGCCATTCTGGAGTTTGTGGACGGCTTTGCCAAGGTGCTGTACTGGCGCAGCTACGGCTACATCGACGCGCAGTACCTGACCGACCTGGTGGTGGTAAGCGAAGAGGTTACGCCCATGAGCGAGGACACGCCCATCGCGGCTTTCTGCAGCTTTTTTGAGTACAACACCGGCAAGGAAGGCAACGAGGGCCGCTGCAAAAACATCGTGCGTACCTGCGAAAGCATGACCCGTGTCATGCAGCCCGGCGAATCGCTGGATTTCAACAATCAGGTGGGCCCCTATAAAAAGAACAACGGTTATTTTCCCGCCCCGGTGCTTATTGACGGCGGCAGCCAGTTGGGCTACGGCGGAGGCACCTGCCAGTCCAGCAGCACGCTGTACAACACTATCCGTCAGCTGCCGGGCATCACCATTCTGCAGCGTCGTCCCCACGGCCCCGGCTGCGCGCGCTACCTGCCCATGCATCAGGATGCGGCGGTTGGTACCAAGGAGCTCAACCTGCGTTTCCGCAACGACTGCGGCTATCCCATCCGCATCGTGTCCGAATCCACGGGTGAAGGCACGCTTTGCATTCAGATCTTCCGTGTGATGGAATGAAAAAAGCCCCGAAAGGGGCTTTTTTGTTGCGGAAAAGCCAAGTATGGATCGTGAGACGGATTTCTGTGCCTTGGTCGATGCGCCACCGGCGCATGCCGGTTTATTTGCTGTTTTTCCACTGCAGGATCTCTTCCAGCCTTTCTTTGATGCGGCCTTCGCGCCCCTGCTCAGTGGGATGATAATACCTGCGGCCCTGCAGTGAATCCGGCAGGCACTGCATTTTGCTCAGCTTTTCCTGCGTGTCGTGGGCGTAGATGTAGCCCTTGCCATAATCCAGCTGCTGCATCAGCCGCGTTGGCGCATTGCGGATCTGCAGCGGTACCGGCTCGGCAGGTTTGTCGTGGATGTCCTTCTTGGCCGCAGTGCAGGCAGTGTACAACGCGTTGGATTTGGGAGCCATCGACAGATAGGTGACGGCGTGGGTGAGGTGCACGTCGCATTCCGGCATGCCCAGAAAGTGGCAGGCCTGATAGACGGCTATGGCCATGGGCAGCGCGTTGGGATCAGCCAATCCTACGTCCTCGGATGCAAAGCGTACCAGCCTGCGGGCGATGTAGAGCGGATCCTCGCCGCCGTCGAGCATGCGCAGCATCCAGTAGATGGCAGCGTCGGGGTCGGAGTTGCGCATGGATTTGTGCAGGGCGGAAATCAGATTGTAGTGCTCCTCGCCCTGCTTGTCATACAGCAGCGAGCGGCGGTTCATGCATTCAGCCAGTACCTCGCCGTCAATGTGCAGCGCACCGTCATCATCCATGCGTCCGTTGCACGCGGCCATTTCAAGTGTGTTGAGCGCTGTGCGGGCATCGCCGTTGGAAAAACGGGCGATGGCGCGCAGGTCGTCATCGGATACCTGCACGTTCATATCCATGAGACCCTTCGGGCTTTCGACGGCATGGCGCAGCAGGCGGGCCAGATCGTTTTCGTCCAGCGCCTTGAGAATGAATACCTTGCAGCGTGACAGAAGCGCGCTGTTGATTTCAAACGACGGGTTTTCGGTGGTCGCGCCGACCAGAATGATGCTGCCGCGCTCCACATAGGGTAAAAAGGCGTCCTGCTGGGCTTTGTTGAAGCGGTGGATCTCGTCGGCAAACAGCAGCGTGCGCACGCCCATGCGGCGGTTGTCCTCCGCGCGGGCCATGACCTCCTTGACTTCCTTGATGCCGCTGGTCACGGCGCTGAACTCTACAAAGGCGGCCTGTGTCTTTTTGGCGATGATGCGCGCAAGGGTGGTCTTGCCCACGCCGGGAGGGCCCCAGAAGATCATGGAGGAAATCTGGTCGCGTTCGATGAGCTGGCGCAGAATTTTGCCCGGGCCGATCAGATGCTGCTGGCCCACGTATTCGTCCAGCGTTTCAGGCCTGAGGCGGCTGGCCAGCGGCGCAGTCTGCGGACGGCTGTCAAAAAGATTCATCTGTTCCATGCTCTCAGGCTCCTTTCGCTGTGTAAAAGAATAGCACATCCGGCGATGGAAAACAACTGTTCGGTGTGGTATACTGCTGTTTGCAAAGGAGATGAAGCATGCATGCGCACAGGTCTTGTGCTGGAAGGCGGCGCGATGCGCGGCCTGTTTTCGGCAGGTGTGATGGACGTGATGATGGAAAACGGCATCCGTTTTGACGGTGTGATGGGCGTATCGGCCGGGGCGGCGTTCGGGTGCAACATCAAGTCGCATCAGCCCGGGCGCGTCATCCGCTACAATGTGTGGTTTTGCAAAGACAAACAGTACTGCAGTATCTGGTCGCTGCTTCGGACGGGCGATCTGTTTGGCGCAGATTACTGCTATCGCGTGGTGCCGCGTCAGCTGGATGTGTTTGATGTGGATACGTTCCAGCGAGATCCCGGCGAATTCTGGGTGGTGTGCACCGATGTAGAAACGGGCGAAGCCATTTATCAGCGGCTGGATCAAGCAGATGACCGGGATATGGAGTATATTCGCGCATCAGCATCAATGCCACTGGTGTCGCGCGTAGTGGAAATGGACGGGCACAAAATGCTGGACGGCGGCATTGCCGATTCCATCCCGCTGAAGGCGTTTGAACAGCGCGGCTATCAGCGCAATGTGGTCATCCTTACCCAGCCGGAGGGCTTTGTGAAGCAGCCTTCAAAGGGGATGGGACTGCTGCGGCTTGCGCTGCGCAAATATCCCAAAGTGGTGGAAAAGCTGGCCGACCGCCATATCCGCTACAATGAGGACGTAGCCTATGTGCGCAGCCGCGAACGTGACGGCGCAGCGCTGGTCATCTGCCCGGATGAAAAGCTGGACATTGGCCGTGTGGAGCATGACCCGCAGAAGATGCGCGCTGTGTATGAACTGGGCCGGAAAGCGGGCGAAAGAGGGCTGAAGGACGTGCAGGCGTTTGTGAACGAATCGGCCAAACCGGTGCAAATCCGCAAGGTTGACAGGGGCAGCGAACTGGCCGCGCAACTGGCGGCATTCATTGCAGACTTTTCGTGGACGGAAGTCAAAGAACACGTTTTGAAGCTGGTTCAAGACTGGCAGTTTGAGGACTGGGAAACCCCGTTTACCGCCATCGCCGATGGAAAGATCGTGGGCATGGCCACCCTCATGAAGACGGATTATTATCCGCTGCCTGAGATCTGCCCGTGGGTGTCGACGCTGTTTGTGAGCGAAGCATACCGCGGCGGCCGCATCAGCCAAAAGCTGATCGACAGCGCCAATGCCTATGCCAGAACCATCGGCTTTGACCGGACTTATATTCCCACAGACCATGTCGGCCTGTATGAAAAATACGGCTATCACTATGTGAGGGATATCGTCAATTACGGCGGCGGTACCGACCGGCTGTATGTGAAGGAAATGTAAAAGAGGCTCCCTTTTGAAGGGAGCCTCTTTTTATACGTTGATCCATTCGAAAGGCTTGTCCAGCGCCTTGATGGCGATCTCGCGGGCGGTGATCACGCTCAGCGTGTTTTCATGCGGTACGGGGATCTTGCCGCTTTCAAAGAACAAGGCCAGGTCTTTGGTAAAGTACGTCCAGAAATCCCACCCGGCCTGCACGGAAAGGAAGCTGCTGTCAGCACAGGCGATGTTCATGGCAAAGCAGCCGCCGGGTTCGAACGTGGCGATCTTGGCGCGGCGTCCGCCTTCAAACTCGATGACGACCATGGGATAAGCCTTCGAACCCACGCTCATGGCACGCACGGGCATGGCACCCTTGAACATGGCTACAATGGGTTCCAGCTGATGAATGCTGTAAATGGGGAACAGGCCCGGGCCGCAGCTGTCGATCACCATGGGCTGCTGCTCATAGGCGGGCTGATATTCCTTTGCAAAGAACAGGGCGGACGTGGAGTAGCACGGCGTGCCGCCTTCCTCAGCCATGGCGAAGATGCGCTGGGCGCTTTCGCGGGTCTCGGCAAAGGTCTTGTCGATATAGGTGCGCTTGCCGGACTTCAGCGGCAGCGCGCACAGCTCCTCGTGCATCTCGGGATTGTCAGGGGAAAGCACGATCAGCACGTCGGATTTTTCAATGACTTCCTCCATGGTGTCAAGTACGGGCACGCCGTATTTGGCTTCCCATTCTTTGGATGTCAATCCGCCGGGATGGGGCGAGTCGATCTTTGCCCAGGCAAAGGCAGCTTCCAGCTGCGGGGCCCAGTCGCGGAAAAACTGCGGGTAGTTGTTGGCATGCCACTCGTCCAGATAGTAATCGATGAGACCTACTTTGATGGCCATAGTGCTTCTCCTTTACAGTTCAACTTCGCGGTGCTGCCTGGCAGATTCGTAGATGCCCTCCATGATGCGGGCGGTTTTGATGGTCACGTCGATGTGAGAGGCCAGCTTTTCGCCGGTCTGAATGCTGCGCACAAAGCCGTCGATCTCGTTCTGGAACATGCCGGTGGAGGGGAACTGGTACTGGGTTTTGGTGAGCATGCCGTCCTGCACGCCGTACTTGATGAAGTCCGCGCCGTACTGCAGGCGGATGCCGCCCTTGTCGCCCATGAAGTCGATGTACATTTCGTTTTCGCCGATGTTCTGCGCCCATGCGCCCTGGAAGGTGATGACCGGGCCGTCGGTGCGGATGACGCCGGTGATGGAGTCCTCCACGTCGTACACGCCGTCATACTTGGGCGGGCCGGCCCACATGCTGACGTAGGTGTAGTCCTGCATGTTTTTGCCAAGGCGGCAGAAGCTTTCGCTGGACACGGTCTTTACCGTGGGGTCACCCGTGCAGTACATGACGATGTCAAGGAAGTGTACGCCCCAGTCGATGAGTACGCCGCCGCCGGAAACAGCGCTGTTGGTAAAATCGCCGCCCAGGCCAGGGATGGAGCGCTGGGAACGGAAGCTGACGTACACATGGAATACGTCGCCCAGCTCGCCGTTCTGGATGAGGGTGCGGATCTTGTTGACGGCGTCGTTGAAACGGTTGACCACGCCGATGTTGAGGATCTTGCCGGTCTGCTGCGCTGTTTTCTGCATTTCCTCCACCTCGGCATAGGTGCGGGCGGCGGGCTTTTCGCACAGCACGTGCTTGCCGGCCTTCAGCGCCGCGATGGTGATGATACTGTGCATTTTGTTGGGCGTGCAGACGGACACCGCGTCCACTGTCGGGTCGTCCAGAATGACCTGATAATCCGTTACGGCTTTGCCGCAGCCATATTCCTTCACGGCCTTTTCAGCACGCTGGGGAATGATATCGCAGAAATAGGCGATTTCAACGTCGCTGTTTTTGAGATATGCAGGAATATGGGCGCTGTTGGCGATGTTGCCGCAGCCGATGACGCCTACCTTGATCATGAAAGAAGCCTCCTTGTTTATGCAGTTGTGTCTGTAGGTGTATGATAAAACAAGCGGCTGCGTTTGTAAACGGGTTTTTGAAATAAAAATTGACAGCACGTAAAAAGAGTCTGCGCTTTGCAGACTCTTGATTACAACGTATCAATATACTTTTCAATATGCATCAGCGCCGCGCCGGTCGCGGCGGCTTCGGTCTGGTAACGGCACAGGCACAGATAATCGGCGTTGTCTTCGAAGGTGTTGAGCTTTGCGGCCTCTGCACGGATCTCCTCAAGCCATGGCTCCAGCTGGGCGCCTACATAGCCGCCCAGCATCACCGTGCAGTCAAATGCCATGCGCAGGTGGTTGCACATCACCGCCAGATGAAAGAGGTAGTCCCGCCACAGCGCCACAGCCTGCGGCTCTTTGCGAGCCAGCGCAGTAAAGAAAGCTGTCAGCTGCCCCTGATATGGCGCACTCAAAAGCAGTGCCGAGCCATAGGCGTCGTAGCAGCCGTGCTTTCCGCAGTAGCAGGCGCGGCCGTTGGGAATGAGCGGCATATGGCCGAATTCTCCACTGCGGCCATGACCGCCTTCATACAGCGTGCCGCCCATGAAAATGGCGCCGCCAACGCTATTGCTCAGTGACAAATACACCAGATTGCCCTCTGGCGGCAGCAACCGCTTTTCGGCCATGGCAGCAGCGTTGGCGTCGTTGACGGCCAGCACCGGAAAACGCAGGGCCTGTTCAATGCCCTGCAAAGAGAAATCACTCAGGCGCAGCGCGTGCGAATCCGCCAGCGTATGGCCGTCTGATGACAGGATCCCCGGCAGCGAAAGGCCTGCGCCCAGCACCTTCTGGGAAGGAATGTCATGCTTTTGCAAAAAGGCGTCAAGCGCTTCGGAAAGAGCGGTGCAATAGGTGTTATCGGTGGAAAAAGGCAGGGAGAGCCGTTCGCGCCAGCGAAGCGTTCCCCGCAGGTCGACAGCAACCAGACTCAGATGATTGGCGGTGATGTCCACACCGATGGCAAAGGCATGAGCGCCGTTAAGCGCCAGCGCTTCCGGCTTGCGGCCGCCGCTGGAGGCAAGCAGGCCGTCCTGCACTACGACGCCCTGCTCCATGAGCGTGCGCACGGTGCCAAGCACGGTGGGCAGGCTGGCGCCCAGCGAAGCCATCAGCGCCGTTTTGGTGGACTGGCCGCTGCGGTACAGTTCGTGTGCGATCAGCCGTGCAAAGCTGCTGCGCTTTTCGCTGCCCATGGCGTTCGCCTCCCATGCTCAAGATGAAACCAGTATAACAGATTTGCGCGCAAAATCAAAATGCGTTGACAAACCCCAACGCTGGATTTATGATGAAAACACCATCCGTAACGAAAGGTGAGATCCATCCATGCGTCGCATTCTCTGCTTTGGCGATTCCAATACCTGGGGTTATGTTGCCGGTACCGGCGAGCGTTATGCGCACGACGTGCGCTGGACAGGCGTTGTGCAGCGTGAGCTGGGCAGCGATTATACCGTGATCGAGGAAGGCCTCAACGGCCGCACCTCCGTATATGATCACCCGCGTGCCCTTGCCCGCAAGGGGATTGACTATCTGCTGCCGTGCCTGCTGTCGCAAAAGCCGCTGGACCTGGTGGTGCTGATGCTGGGCACCAATGACCTGCAGTGGACCGACGCCTACGGCGCAGCAGGCGGCGCACGCTTCATGGTGGACCGCATCAAGCACTACAGCTATCTGGAGGAAAGCTCCTGGATGTTTAAAGAAGGCAAGGGCCAGGCGCGCATCCTGCTGATCGCGCCCATCCGTGTACATCCCTGTGTCAATGAGCGCGACCCCATCAAGCGCCGTCACAACTATGTGGAAGAAGCCAAGCTGTTTTCTGAACTGTATGAACAGGCCGCCCGCGAAACGGGCTGCTACTTCCTGGATGCGGCGCAGTATGCCGAGCCCAGTGAGGTTGACGGCCTGCATATGACGCTGGAAAGCCACGAAAAATTCGGCGTGGCGGTTGCGGAAAAAATCAAGGAGATTTTTGGAGAATAACAAAAACGACAGGGCATTTGCGCCCTGTCGTTTCTTATATGCGTGCAAATCCCTTCAGGTACAGCAGGTTCTCCAGAATGATCTGTCCCCGCCACCAGTTTTTGCTGATGGCCCACTCTTCGGGGTAATCTGCCCAGCTCCACGGGATGGGCCAGGAGCCGTCGGGCAGCTGGGTGCGGATGATGTAGTCGCATTCGAATTCGGCGATCTGGCTGTTTTCGGCGTAGTACTCGCTTTTGCGGCTGCGCATGAATTCTGACGGACGGCAGATGTAGCCGCCCCATTTGGAAACGTCCGATTCGATGAGATGATGGATGGAACGGTGCAGCTTTTCCTTCAGTTCATCAAAGGCGAACAGCGGCTGCACACCGGCTTTTTCAATGAAATCCGCCATGCGCAGATAGCAGGCGCAGGTGTGCTTGTCCATCAGCGTATCAGCATCAAGCGCAGCGATGGCTTCGCGGCAGACGCGCGCGCCCAGACGGAAAGCCTCGCTTTCATGCGCGGCATAGCGCACCATGAATCCGGCGATCTGCGCAGTGCCGTTGTAATCAGTATGGCAGGTGCTGACGCTCCCGGTTTTCCACCACGGCGCGCTGGGGTAGTCGTTGTTGCTTTCCACGGTGATGTTCCAGCTTTTGCCGTTGAAGTGCTCACCACTCACATACCAGTCCAGCAGCGCTTCGACCATGGGATGACCGCTGTCTTCGAGGCCGATCTCATTGATGATGATGCCAGCGCCTGCAGAATGCAGAGGCGTTGAGTTGGGGTTCCAGCAGTCGGCCTCAATGGCGTGGCCAAACCCGCCGTCGGCATTCTGATAGCAGGCAAGGGCATTGAGCACGGCCTCGCGGCTGCCGTTTTCAAAGTGATACTGAAAACGCGCCAGATCCAGCGGACGGGCATTGCGGTACATGAAGGTGCGGGCTTTCTGGAAAACTTCGTTCATGAGAAGCGCTCCTTTCAAACAAACCGGCATGCGCCGGTGGCACATCGACCAAGGCACAGAAAAGCCAAGTTCGTCTCACGAACCATACCTGGCTTTTCTGCAACAAAAAATCCCCCGTTTCATGGTAGGAAAAGTATACCACGAAACGGGGGATTTTGCTACTGCCTTTGATTAGCCCACAAACTGGAAAACACAGAAGGCGGCGTAGATGCACAGCAGCGTGACACCCTGCCAGCGGGCCAGTCTGCCGCGCTTGATGGCGGGTACGGTCATCAGCAGCATGACGATGAACATCAGTGGGATATCCAGCACCAGGGAGGCATTCATGCCGCCGATGGTCTTGCTGGCGGGAACGGAGAAGGGGGACAGCGCCACGGACACGCCGCTGACCAGCACCAGGTTGAACAGGTTTGCGCCGATGATGTTGCCCAGCGACAGCGCGCCATGGCCCTTGATAAGCGAGGTGATGGCGGTGACCAACTCGGGCAGGGAGGTGCCCAGCGCCACAAAGGTCAGCGCGATGACGGATTCCGGTACGCCCAGCTGCTGAGCGATCAGAGTGCCGTTGTCCACCAGCAGGTCGGCACCTACAGCGATGACGGCTGCGCCGACTACCAGCAGAAGCAGCTGCTTATAAAGAGGAGATCCTTCGCTGGTTTCCTGTTCAGCTTCGGTAGGCATTTCAGGGGTGCTGAGCGCCTTGCGTACCGTCAGCACCATGTACACCACAAAGCCGGCCAGCAGGATAAAGCCGGTCAGACGGGTGAACTGGCCGCCGAACCATGCGGTGCAGGCATAGAACACAGCTGCGCCAAAGAAGAACAGCACAGGCTGGATGAGCGCCTTGCGGTTGACGTTGGACGGACGGATGGCAATGGTGAGCGCCGCGATGAGGGAAGTGTTGCAGATGATGGAGCCGATAGCATTGCCGTAGGCGATCTCGCCGTGGCCGCCGATGGCGGAGGTGGCAGACACCATGACCTCAGGCAGGGTGGTGCCGATGGAAACGACCGTCGCGCCGATGAGCAGCTCCGGCACATGGAAGCGATGGGCAAGACCGGTGGCGCCGTCGACGAACCAGTCGCCGCCCTTGATGAGCAGAATGAGACCCAGTGCAAACAGAAGAACAGGAACCAGCATTTGTTTTTCCTCCTTGGAAAGGTCGGTGTGGGGGGAAGTGTCTTTTATATGAAAAGACCCGGTATGCAGCGAAAGGCGCATGCCGGGTAAATATACGCAAAATGACAGCATGCATAGCTTCGCAGTTATACATGAGTCTCGCGATTTGAAGCAAGCCAGACCGCATTGGCCAGGATGTTGACTTGCTACGCGCTCTTGGCGCGCACGCTACTCCCTCACGGGATCTTGCCAGAATATTATACAGGCTGTATGACAAAAGTCAACAAAAAATAATACAAAAAATTTTCGAAAAGAGGTTTACAATCGCAGGAAATGTGTGCTATAATTCGGAGGTTGGAGTATGCCGTGGAGCCATGGGCGGCTGCGTGCATCCGGGTTGCGGGTGTGCGACCATGGGCCGGGCAGACAAGCTCCAACAACGCTAACAAAGCATGGCCTTCGGGGTCATGCGGGGGCCTGGACTGCGCTCTGCTCACTCTACGCGGACGCTATCAACTACAAGGGCCCCTCGGCTCAAGAGAGCACATTCTATGGAGGTGTACCACACATGGCACGTATTGCGGGCGTTGACCTGCCCAGAGAAAAGCGTGTGGAAGTCGGCCTGACCTATGTCTTCGGCATTGGTCCTGCGATTTCCAAGGAAATCCTTGCCGCGACCGAGATCAATCCCGATACCCGCGTGAAGGATCTTACCGAGAACGAAGTCAGCAAGCTCCGTGACTACATCGAGCACAACGTGAAGGTTGAAGGTGATCTTCGCCGTGAAGTCAGCCTCAACATCAAGCGTCTGGTGGAAATCGGCTGCTACCGTGGCGTTCGCCATCGTCGCAACCTGCCCGTCCGCGGTCAGAACACCAAGAACAACGCGCGTACCCGCAAGGGTCCCAAGCGCACCATCGCCGGCAAGAAGAAGGCTGGCAAGTAATCATTGATCGATTGCTTTTGTAGCATGGAGGGATAACAACAATGGCACCTAAGCAGAAGCTTAAGAAGGTTACTCGTAAGCGCCGCGAGAAGAAGCTCGTTGAGCGTGGCGCTGCGCACATCAAGTCTTCTTTCAACAACACCATCGTCACCCTGACTGATACCAACGGCAACGCCCTGTCCTGGGCCAGCGCCGGCGGTCTGGGCTTCCGCGGAAGCAAGAAGTCCACTCCCTTTGCTGCTCAGATGGCCGCTGAAACTGCTGCCAAGGCCGCTATGGAATTCGGCCTCAAGAGCGTTGAAGTGTACGTCAAGGGCCCTGGTTCCGGCCGTGAGGCCGCCATCCGCAGCCTGCAGGCCGCGGGTCTGGAAGTGAACATGATCAAGGACGTCACCCCCATTCCCCACAACGGCTGCCGTCCGCCTAAGCGCCGCCGCGTGTAAGGTATCATAAGGAGGACAACATACAATGGCTACTAGCAAACAGCCGATTTCCAAGAAGTGCCGGAGCTTTGATGTTTCTCCGGCTGCCATGGGATACAGCAATAAGAAGTCTACCCGTCAGCCTGGCAACAACCGCCGCCGCAAGGTGTCCGAGTACGGCGCCCAGCTGAAGGAAAAGCAGAAGGTCAAGTTCATCTATGGCGTTCTGGAAAAGCAGTTCGCCAAGTACTACGAGAAGGCCGCCCACATGAAGGGCATCACCGGCGAAAACATGCTGCAGCTGCTTGAGCTGCGCCTGGACAGCGTTGTGTACCGTCTGGGCCTGGCCAAGACCCGCCGCATGGCCCGCCAGGTTGTCAACCACGGCCACATCTGCGTCAACGGCAAGAAGGTCAACATCCCCTCTTACAGCGTGAAGCAGGGCGACGTGATCACCGTCCGTCAGCAGAGCAGCCAGCTGGAGATGTTCAAGGCGCTGCGCGAAGGCACCACCGTGGTGACCCCCAAGTGGCTGACCTTTGACGCTCCCACCCTGACCGGCAAGGTCGCCGAACTGCCCGAGCGCAGCGACATCGACTTCGAGGTTCAGGAGAACATGATCGTCGAGTTCTACTCTCGTTAATGAGTTGAACTTCCTCCCTCGAACAAGTGGTATAAAACAGGAGGATATATCGAATGATCGAAATCGAAAAAGCGCGCATCGACTGTGTGGAGATGAGCCAGGACGGTTCTTATGGCAAGTTTGTCATCGAGCCCCTGGAACGCGGCTTTGGCAATACCCTGGGCAATGCGCTGCGCCGTGTGCTGCTTAGCAGCCTTCCCGGCGTCGCCGTCACCAGCATCAAGATCGAAGGCATTCAGCATGAGTTTTCCACCATCCCCGGCGTGACCGAGGACGTGAGCGAGATCATCCTGAACCTCAAGACCCTGACCGCCAAGCTGTACTCCGAGCAGGCGAAGACCGTGATGCTCGATATCAAGGGCCCCGCTGAAGTCAAGGCGAAGGACATCGTTGCCGACGATGAGCTGGAGTTCGTCGATCCGGAACTGCACATCGCCACCCTCAACGAGGACGCCCACCTGCAGATGACGCTGACCATCGACAAGGGTCGCGGCTATGTGAGCGCGGATAAGAACAAGTATCCGAATATGCCCATCGGCGTGATCCCGATCGACTCCATCTTTACTCCCATCAAGAAGGTCAACTACACCGTGACCGATACCCGCGTGGGCCAGATCACGGACTATGACAAGCTGACCCTCGAAGTGTGGACCGATGGCAGTGTGCAGCCTGACGAGGCCATCAGCCTCGCCGCCAAGATCCTCACTGAGCACCTCAGCCTCTTCGTGAGCCTGACCGATCAGGTGACCACCATCTCCTTCACCGATCAGGAAGACGACAAGAAGGAAAAGGTTCTCGAGATGACCATCGAGGAGCTGGATTTGAGCGTGCGTGCTTACAACTGTCTGAAGCGCGCCGGCATCAATACAGTTGCCGAGCTGGTGCAGCGCAACCAGGAGGACATGATGAAGGTGCGCAACCTGGGCCGCAAGAGCCTGGAAGAAGTCGAGCAGAAGCTCGAGGCGCTCAATCTGTCCCTTCGTCCCAGCGACGAATAACTGACCGATCCGCATAAGGAGGAAATATACCATGGCACAGCGTAAATTGGGCCGTACCGCCGATCAGCGCAAGGCTCTCCTGCGCAATCAGGTGACCAATCTGCTCTGGTATGGCCGTATTGAGACCACCGAAGCCCGCGCCAAGGAAGTGCGCCGCGTGGCCGAGCGTCTCATCACCCTGGCTGTTAATGAGTACGACAAGACCGTCGAAGTGACCAAGGAAACCCACAACGATAAGGGCCAGCTGGTCACCCTGAATCTCGTCAATGACGCCCCCAGCAAGCTGCATGCCCGCCGCATGATCATGAGCTACCTCTACGAGCTCAAGGATGTGCAGCGTGCCGACGAGGATAAGGCCGATTGGAAGGAGCGCACCAAGGACGTGAAGTATCCCGTCGTTGAGAAGCTCTTCCGTGAATACGGCCCCAAGTTCCGTGCTCGCAATGAGGAAAAGAAGTGCGCCGGTGGCTACACCCGCATCTACAAGCTCGGACCCCGTCGCGGCGATGCTGCCGAGATGTGCGTGATCGAGATCCTCTAAGGAGGGAACCCTGCGGTGGGCGAATGTACCGCTACGTTCGCCGTGCGCAGCACGCCCTTCACCCGTGGGTTGCCTGTTGGGCAAAAGCGCGGGCGCAATTGAAATGAATTGCATAATATGCCGACGCATACCTGTGGTAAGCAGATGTAGCGATACATTTGCTGCCTGCAGGTTAATGCGTCGGTTTTCTCGTATCAGACTCATCATGCGAAGGGTTGACCATGGAAACGGGTGTATGCTATACTTTTGGATAAATCAAAATGGGAAACAGGAGGAAAGTGAGTTGCTGAAAATCCAAAGTTGGATGAAACACCAGTCTCGCTGGATGCTGCTTACAATGGTAGCTGCAATTTTGATCACACGTGCAGTGTGTCTGCAGCATGAAATGGAGCTTCATCCGGACGAACA
>JAFULL010000001.1 GCA_017473345.1 Clostridia bacterium
AACGCCCAAACCGGCAACCCGTCCTTCTTTGACGACCCGTCCCAGCACATCGACGGCAACGCCTAAACCGGCAACCCGTCCTTCTTTGACGACCCGTCCCAGCACGTCGACGGCAACGCCCAAACCGGCAACCCGTCCTTCTTTGACGACCCGTCCCAGCACATCGACGGCAACGCCTAAACCGGCAACCCGTCCTTCTTTGACGACCCGTCCCAGCACGTCAACGCCAACGCCCAAACCGGCAACCCGTCCTTCTTTGACGACCCGTCCCAGCACGTCGACGGCAACGCCCAAACCGGTAACCCGTCCTTCTACGGTTACCCGTCCCAGCACCGTGACGGTTGCACCCGGAGTTCGTCCCTCTACGGTCACTCGTCCCAGCACGCGGCCCAGTGTAAGCGTCAGCCCCACCGGGAGCAGCGAAGCGCCGGCCGCTACGGCCAAACCCACCGCCAAACCGTCCTCCGGCAGTCATAGCTACACTGCTGATGATCAGGCAGGATATGGCGCCGTAGAGGTGTTCACCACCTCCGGTAAGGTGAATATGCGTTCTGGCCCCGGCAAAGGAAACAAGGTTGTTACTCAGGTTGAAAAGCGCGGCACCCGCCTCGGCCAGCTGTTGGATGCAAAGGCTGACAACAAAGACGTTGTGTGGTTCAAAGCCAAGTACAAGGGAAAGACCGGCTGGATCACCAGCGATTATGCCGACGCTGTTGCAGGAGCACCGGACGGAAGCGTTCGTTACATTGAAGGCAAGGCAACTGAGTTGAGCCATCTTTACCTCAGAAGCATTGATGAAGCGATGGATTTGCTGGAGCTGGACGAAGACTACCGCTTTGAAGCCTACGACATGGGCGGCTCCAATGACGCCGTTTACATTGCAGGCAACCAGTATACGGAATTCATCCAGCTGGATGGCGAGGGCTATGCTGTTTACGGCGTCAAGATTGGCGACAAAATCCGTGACGCTCAGAAAAAGTTTGCCAAGGCCAATCTGGTGCTTCAAGGTGAAGACGCGGAAGGGTATATCTACAGCATCATCTGTTCGCCGGATTCTCTTGCCATTGACGAATACGGCTTTGATGGCGTGCTGGCGGTTACGGTGGGCAGCGATAACAAGGTGGAATCCATCGTTCTGCAGGCAAATGGCATTCAGTAAGGAATAACGGGAGCTTTGCCGATGAAAAGAGTACTGTCTCTGCTTCTGACGATGATCCTGATCACGGGCTGCTTCTCCGCCGTTCTGGCGGAGAAGTACCCGGAGGGCACGCTGTATAAGGGCATGAAAGGGCACACTGCCGAGATCAGGCAGCTTCAGCAGTGGCTGATTGATCTTGAATATCTTGATGACAAGGCAGACGGCAAGTTTGGTCAGAATACGCAAAATGCTGTCAAGGCGTTTCAGAAGGAGCACGGCCTGAATGCCGACGGCGTCGCATGGCCCGAAACGCTGGAGCTGGTAGAAATTTACGCGAACGAACCACTGGTTGAGTATCCGGAAGGCACGCTGCACAAGGGTATCTACGGCTATACCGAGGAAATTGAATTTCTTCAGTATCAGCTGTTCTATGCCGGTTATCTGGGCGATGACATTTCCGTGGTAGACGGCGTTTTCGGATCGAAAACAGAGGCTGCGGTCCGGCAGTTCCAGAAAGAACATGACATTGATGTGACCGGCATCGTGTGCCCCAATACCCTGATGGCGCTGGATGAAGAATGGGAAAGCCACATGGAGCCGCAGGGCGGCGAAGAGGAGTATGAAGATCCTTTTCCGTATTGCTATAGAGAGCATTATGCGAATGGTACCAGCTCGGTGGTATTGTGCTCCCGGCACATGCAGGTGCACACTGAAGCTGCAGAAGCCGTGAATCAAGCTGGGCAGAACGATGAGCAGATCATCGAAGGACTGCAGGCTGGGATCACATTCTGGATGGACGAACTGAAAAGCATCTACCAGCAATGGGCCGATCTGCGTCCGGAATATGCTCTGCAGATCACAGAGCATCAGGAAGCATTTATGAATTACTATCGTGCACAGCTGGCAGTATGGAACGCCCACTTTGGAAGTCCCTCCATGGCCGCGCTGGAAAAAGCACAGGAAATGCTGGCTGAGCACTGCTCTGATTTGTGCATCACGCTCAGCGGTGCCATCTGAAGGAGAGATGAATCGTGAAGAACAAAGGAAAGATCATACTGATCGTGCTGGGCGCTGTCCTGATTGCATTGGGCGGCAAAGGGCTGATGGACATCCCGGCGCAGAAAGCTGTTTTGGAAAACGCCGTCTATCTGGACGAGCCTGTTGTGCTGCCGGAAAATGAAGGCAAATTGGTGATCATCCATGGCAAGCCCGAAATGACCGCTCCCGCCTACGACGAGGAACTAGGCATCACTTTGAACACCATCAAGGCTTACCGTTATGACGAGGAATACAAGCAGACCTCCCGCGAAAAAGGCGTATTCAAGTATGGATGGGTATCGCGCGGCCAAAAGGGAATCGCTGGCGAGGCTTCGGTGGGTGAATTTGCGCTGGATGAAAAGACAATCAACGGTTTGGCGGCAGACAGCGAATACGAAGACTTTGACATGGCGGAGATCGGCGCGAAAAGTTACGTAGTGGGCCGCGGAAAAACAAAGGAAGGCGCCTGGACGGATCGCTGGTGGGTGATCGTTGACGGCACCTATTATTATGATTCGTTTGAATACAGCAACGATCTGTCCATCCCGCACATCACGCGTGAAATGGACAGGGACATTGCGAAAGAACGTGAAGGCGCAAAAGCGTACGCTTATAAGGTATATACCGGCATGTCCTCTGAAGAAGTAACCGTTGCCGGCATTCAGCAGGGTACATCCCTTGCAGCGGACGAAACGCTGGGCGTGGTCCTGCGCAATGGCGCATTCAGCAAGGAGGAGGTATTGTCCTCCAATACCAGCAGTCTCATGGGCGGATCGATTGCATTGATACTTATCGGCGTTGTTCTGGGCGTTCTGGGACTGCGCAAACCCAAAGCAAAAGCGAAGGAGGCATAAATCATGAGTACAGTCGCCTACAAATGCCCCAACTGCGCTTGCCCCATGAATTACGACGGAGTCAGCGGCAAAATGACCTGTCACGCCTGCGACAGCCGGTTTGAACTGGAAGCCATTCAGGCCATGTATGCGCCGCGGGAAGAAAGTCATATCGATTTTGATGCCCCCAACGAAACCTATGCTGCCTCTGAAATGGAACAGATGCAGGCCTATCAGTGCCAAAACTGTGGCGCTTCTCTGGTGACGGAGGGAACCACCACTGCTACAGAATGTCCCTACTGCGGCAGCCCGACCATTCTGCCAGACCGCATTGAGGGCGGTATCCGTCCTGAACTGGTTGTACCGTTCGTAGTTTCCAAGGAAGAAGCGCAGAAGAAGTTTGAGGAGTATTTCGAGGGCAAGAAGCTGCTGCCCAACATTTTCAAGAAAAACAATCACATTGCCGAAATGCGCAAGCTCTATGTGCCTTACTGGCTGTTTGACTGTGACGCAAAGGGCAACGTGGTCTATAATGCTGAAAAGCGTCAGGTGGAACGCACGGATGAGTGGGAGATCGAAACCATTGAGTACTACATCGTTCGTCGCGCAGGTACCATGAGCTTTGAAAAAATCCCTGTGGATGGTAGCGTGAAGCTGGACAATAAAATCACCGAATCCATCGAGCCTTACGATCTGAGCAAGGCCATTCCCTTTCAGCCTGCTGTGCTTGCCGGCGCCATGGCTGATCATGCAGATGTGGACGCAGCCGAATGCGAAGACCGCGCCATCAAGCGCGTGGAGAACAGCATCACGAACGCTCTGCGCAATACCGTAAAAGGCTATACGACCGTCAAAGAGCGCAGCAAAGCCATTTTGGCGAGCGGCGGTAAGGTCACGCCCGTGCTTCTGCCTGTATGGCTGATTACCACCGTAAAGGATGGCAAGACCTATACCTTTGCTATCAATGGCCAGACCGGCGAGCTGACCTGTGACGTGCCTACCGACAAGGGCAAGGCTTTCGTGTGGGGCGCTGGTGTGTTTGCGGGCGTAATGGGTGTTGGCGCGGGCGTGCTGGCGGCGCTTGGCAAGCTCGCCAGCGGCACGATGCTGATTGCAGGTATTGCCGCACTGATCGCCACCTTTGCTGTGGTTGGCGGTTTGATTGGCCAGCTGAAGCAAGCGATCAGCCAGAGCAGTGCATCCGGTTATGCGCGCGATGGCGGATTGAATCTGCAGGTGGAATTCGATCACTATCTGTACACCAAAACCAACCGCCGTAAGATCGAAAAGAAGGAAGAACCGCAATCCAAAGAAGCCTGACAAGGAGTATTTGTGTATGATCAAACGGTTTGCACTGTTCCTCTGCATTCTGCTGGCATTGCTGCCGTTGTTTGCATCAGCAGAATACAATCCTTTTGAATATGTCGGGAACATGGAGGTAATCAACTGCAGCGAATGGGTTTCCCTGCGCGAGGTTCCAAGCACTACCGCCAAACGTCTGGTGAAAGTATCGCTGGGTTCCATTGTGCACAACTGCTATGCCTTTACAGATGAATGGTACTATGCGGAATTTGATGGATACGGCGGATACATCCTGGCTGAGTATCTGAGAACCAGCGAGAACGAAACCACCTTCAGCGCCATGCTGACCCTTTATTGTGATGGCGGCGTAGAGGTGTTTCCCACCATCAACTCTGATGAGATCTTTGACCTGATTCCTGAAAATACGATCGTGCGGAACTGTCACGTTGAGAATAATGGTCGTGTCTATGTGGAATACGGCGGCAAATGCGGATTTGTTGAGGCTGACTACGTGGAGGCGTACAACCATCTTTCGCACTTTCCGAGCCAAATCACGCTGCTCACCAATCTTTATGGCAGAGCATACGAAGGGCCTGCGTCGTCCCTGAAGATCGATCGTGCCGAAGATTTCCCTCTTGCTGCATACGATTACAGCGAGTATGAGCAGGAAGAAACGGATGATATCCCAATGGCGGAATTTGTTCTGCATTCGGATACAACGCTGAACCATGTTCATCTGTTCAATACTGAACTCAGAGATTGGGACGGTGATACCGGCGAGGCGATCTATGATGCAGCGCTGGAGCATATCCAGTATCAGTTAGATCCGGAGCATCCGCTTATGATCCGTGCTGTGATGTACGGCGATATGCCCAACCTGGTCGTTGGTTATCGGGATGAGGCAGGCTATTACCATTTCGCCTTTGTGGAAATCAGCGGGGAAGATGGCAGTTTTATGTTGAATGAATTCTGACCAGTCCAAACACAAGGCTCAACTGGATGCTAATTCGCACGAAGGAAACCTTCAGAGTACGTTCTGTTCAAGCAACTGCACTGGTTGAATGTACAGGAAATTTTGTTCTGGTACACAGCCTTCATGGTTATTGCCATGAAGGCTTTTCTTATGCCTGGACATATTGTTCTTAAAATTGCAGATAAGCCTTGACTTATATGGGCTTCAGAGTGATCAATACCGTACCCTAAGAAAAAGGAGGATCCTGCTATGATTCTGAACACCCACCCTGATAACCGAAAGGATATGGTCAAGGCAATTTCGAAGCATGCAATGCTGCGTGCCGCGTACATGGGCATGCCTTCCGGCGCGTACCAAATTGGTACAGTCATCGTGAACATGGATGGTACCATTACCTGCAACGATGAAAAATGATCGAAAACATCAAGCCGCTGCTGATTGCCAGAGGCTGGCTGGATGCTGAACCGGGCAATTCAAAAGAGTCTGTTGATTTAAGAGCATCCGCTGAAGATGCAGTCGAGCCTGTTGGTATTTCCGTGCAGATCCATGACTGGACAGTTATTACTGCCTGTGAAAGAGATACACTCCCTGCCCTGCGCTGCGTGTTGCACCCACAAAGTCCCCTTTAGACAACTCCGACTCTGAAGGTCGTGCGTTCGAATCGCATCGGGCGTACCAGCAAAACCCTCGAAGCCGTAAAGGTTTCGGGGGTTTTTGCTTATGATATATGGGTTTTGATAGACACCCTGGAAAAAGTTGCCATTCCTTAAGGTTTGGAGGCTTTTTCTATGCTTTTTTTGACCGTCGATTATGTCCTTTTGCCTGTTTTCTGCGTGTTTTGACTGCTTTGAAACAGTCAAAACGACAGTCGCATGGCCTGTGCTATCAAACGCTTGCGATACCTCCGGCTGCCGTGCGCTTATTCGTCCGGCTGGTTGGCGTTATATTGCAGACGATATTCCGATGGCGCGCAGTTCCAGCGGCGTTTGAAGGCCTTGTAGAAGGTATTGTACAGCGCAAAGCCTGCCTGCTGGGCGATATCCTTTACGTTCAAATCCGTTTTCAACAGCAGCTGGTGTGCCAGATCCAGCCGTTTTTTCTCCAGGTATTCAGCAAAAGAAAGCTGCGTTGCGCTGCGCACGGCTGACTGCAAAGCCTTTTCAGAAATGTTAAAGTAATCGGATACAGTTTTTTGATAGAAATCAGGATCGGTGAAGTGCTGATCCACATAGGCCACGATGTCGGCACCGAAGGTTGTGGGGGAACGCTTGATCACCAGCAGGGCTTCACTCAGAGTAAAGGTATATTCCTCCAGACAGGCAAAATACGCTGCAAGGGGCTGATCCAGATCGGGTGAAAAAAGCTGAATGGCGCACAGATCTTCAAAATGTTCCTGCTTGATACGGATGAGAATGGAATGCAAAAACTGCAGCGTACGCCGGTAGGGTTGCGCGGAGAGCACTTCTTCCGGGGAAGACTGATCCCGCAGATTGACATGAATCTGATGCAGAAAACGTACGGCAGCTTCGGTTTCACCCTGCTTGACCGCTTCATAGAATTGCTGGAACAGGCTGTAATCCGTGCCGGAGAGGTTCTCCTGCTTGGGGAAGTTGCCGATGGACCAGACACGTTTTTCAATGTAGCCGGCAGCCAGACGCAGAATGCGCTT
>JAFULL010000106.1 GCA_017473345.1 Clostridia bacterium
GATACTTCATGTCTTGTGTTATACTATCCATGAGACTTGAAGCTCCTTTCGTTATGTTGTGTCGCAATTCAACTATAACAGATTGGCTTTCAAGTCTCTTCTCTTTTTTTCTTACTGTCCAAGATGTATTGTAGCTCTACACAACACACCCCCCGCTTTTTCAAGCCACGCTTGCAACACAGGCGCAGATAGACTATAATAATTATGTATGCCCAACCTGTCAGGAGGACGAAAATCATATGAAAAAACAATGCCCGGTTCTGTTTTATCTGCGCGCTCTGCTGTATACCTGCATCGCACTGTTCATCCGCGTGGCCGCGTTTGCGCCGCTTCTGTTCATGGCGGCTGATTCTGCATGGAAGTACCTTGCGCTGCTGTGCCCCGTCATGCTTGTTTTTGTAGTGCTGCCGCTGCGTTTTTCCTTTGCGCAGGCCATGGTGCAGCGCAAGGGCGAACGCTTTTTCAGCTTTGACAAGGCGCTCAGTCTGAGCGATTACACCGAAAAGCTGCTGGAAGGCCTGCTGCATATGCTCAATGTGCTCAAGTGGGGCCTGCCGCTGGCTGCGCTGTGCGGCGTGGCTTACTACTATTACACCACTGTCGACGCCCTGACCGTGCTGACCGACGTGACCAGCCTTGGCAAGAGCTTCAACAGCCTGTATGTAAGCGTGGCCAATGTGTTTGGTGCAAACATGACCCCCGCCGCCAACACCCTGATGGACGGCGTGCTGGCCGTGGGTCTGGTGGTGGCGCTGACAGTGCTCATCTGGCTGTACGGCGCTGTGCGCAACAGCTCCACCCGCTACATCTGGGCCATCGCAGCGCAGAATGACCGCGTGCCGCGCAAGGAGCGCCGCCGCCGTCTTCGCGGCCGGCGCTTCCAGCAGCTGCTGGTGGGTATTGTCAATGCGATCCTGTTCGTGCCCTTTGTCGCCGTGATCGTCAATACCCTCAAGAGCAGTCTCAGCGGCCTGTCCAACCAGCTGATGCTGGCCATCGCCTCCGGCAAGCTGCCTGAAGTGGACTTCAGCGCCGCGATCCTGCCCGTCGTGCTGGCCTTCGCGCTGCTGTACCTGCCCATCCTGCCCATCCGCCGCTGGCTGACCGCCGCCTTTGCTTCCGGCGAAAAGAAGCAGAAGGCCAAGTCCGCCGCCACTGCAAAGCAATGAGCGCCGTACGTTTGGACAAATATCTGGCGCAAAGCGGCCAGCGTACCCGCAGCGAAGCGGTGCGCGCCGTACGTGCCGGTCAGGTACGTGTGAACGATGTGATCGCCCGCGACCCCGCCGCCAAGGTGAAGGACGGCGACGTTGTCACCCTGATGGGCGAAGTCATCGGCGACGACGCGCTGCAGTACTATCTGTTTTACAAACCCTCCGGCGTGCTGACTGCCGCGCGTGACAGCCATGCACAGACGGTAATGGATCTGCTGCCCGAGGCCCTCAGCCGCCGCAAGGTGCTGCCTGTAGGCCGTCTGGACAAGGACACCACCGGACTGCTGATTCTTACCAACGACGGAACGCTTGCGCACTCTCTGCTTGATCCCAAGCGGCATGTGTGGAAACGCTACATCGCCCGTGTGGAAGGCAGGCTGGATGAAAGCGACGTGCGCGCCTTTGAAGAGGGCATTCAGCTCAGCGATTTCGAAGCCAAGCCCGCCAAACTTGCCATTCTGGAAGCCGGAGACGAAACCAGCATCGGCGAGGTACTGGTGCGCGAGGGCAAATTTCATCAGGTGAAACGCATGTTTGGCGCATGCGGTCACGAGGTACTTACGCTTCACCGTGCTGCCTTCGGCCCGCTCACCATTCCCGAGGGAATGCAGCCGGGCGACCATATCAAACTGACGGACGAGCAGCTTTCTCTGCTGCGTGCAGCCGTCGCAAGCGAGGAAACGCATGCCTAACGATCATTATTACACTTCCGCACCCACCAGCGCCCATAAGGACGCAACGGTAGAATGCGACTATCGCGGCCATCACCTCATCTTCCATACCGACAGCGGCGTGTTCTCCCGTACGGAGCTTGACCGCGGAACCGAAGTGCTGCTGGACACCCTGCCCGATGAAGTGTCCGGCTCCGTACTGGATATGGGCTGCGGCTGGGGCGTGATTGGCGTGGCTGTTGGCAAGCACTGGCCTTCCTGCCGCATCTCCATGGCGGATATCAACCAGCGCGCCTGCGCCCTTTCGCGCGACAACGCGCGCCTCAACGGCGTAGAAGCAACGGTCATTGAAAGCGACGGCTACGTGCAGGTGCTGGACGAGCGCTATGACCTCATTTTGCAAAACCCGCCCATCCGCGCAGGCAAGGCGGTTATCTACCAGATGTTTGCAGATGCGTCGCACTGCCTCAACCCCGGCGGCGAACTGTGGCTGGTCATCCGCAAGCAGCAGGGCGCGCCGTCGGCCATGACCTATCTGCGCACCCTGTTTGAAAACGTGGAAGCCGTTGAAAAAAAGAGCGGCTTCTGGATCATCGTATGCAAGGAACCGATCGCGCAAGCGTAAACAATACACGAAAGGATGAATCCCCGTGATCTACGACAAGGCATTCTTTGATCAACCCTTTGACCGTCACGGCACCAACTGTGAAAAGTGGGACTGCCTGGAGGAGCGTGTCGGCCATGAAATGAACCCCATGTGGGTGGCTGATATGGACTTCCGCGGCCCTGAAGAAATCACCAATGCACTGGTGCAGCGCGCCATGCACCCCGCCTATGGCTACACGCCGCCCAGCGTCAGCCACAACAAGGCGATGCTGGACTTCATGCAGCGCCGCCATGGTGTTACCCTCAAGGAGAGCGAGCACACCCTGATGCCCTGCGTCGTTACCGGCCTGCGGGCAGCTGTCATGACCATGACCCAGCCCGGCGACGCCGTCATCATCCAGACTCCTGTGTACGGCCCGTTCTATGCCTCCATCCGTGATAATAACCGCGTTATCACCGAGTGCCTCATGCACCGCGATGAAAACAACCGCTACACCATGAATTTTGAGGCCATCGAGGAAGCCTGCAAGGCCGGCGCCAAGCTGATGCTGCTTTGCAACCCCCACAACCCGGTCGGCCGTGCATGGTCCAAAGAAGAGCTGACCGCCCTCGTCGACCTTCTCAGCCGCTACAACGTCGCTCTGCTTTCCGACGAGATCCACGAGGACTTCGTATTTGAAAAGGGAGCTTTCACCCCCATCCTGTCCATCGTGACCGATCCTGAGGCCAATGTCGCCGCCGTCACCAGCGCCAGCAAGACCTTCAACCTGGCCGGCCTTAAGCATGCGGTGTTCTTCTGCCGCAATGCTCAGCTGCTGGAGCGAGTTTCGGCCTTTATGCACGAAGTGGGCGTTGTGCAGTACAACCTGTTTGGCATGGTCGCTGCCGAGGCTGCCTATACCTATGGCGACGCCTGGCTGGATGGCATGCTGGCCTATATCAAAGAAGGTGCTGACATTCTCCGCGAGGAACTGAAGGCACACCTCCCCAAGGCCATTATGACGCCCCTGGAAGCTACCTATCTGGGTTGGGTCGACCTCAACGCCTACGGCTTCACCTGTGAACAGCTGCTGGAGCGCTGCCGCAAGGCCGGCGTGGAATTCACCCCCGGCACGTTCTTTGGCCCTGTAACCGGCGAAGGCTTCATGCGCGTCAATCTGGCCTGCCAGCACGACCGTGTGCGTCTGGCTGTGAAGCAGCTGGCCAATGCTATCAACGCATAAGGAGGAATGTTCCATGCCCAACCTTAACGAGATCATTGAAAGCCTGCGCGGCGAAATGACCGAAACCCTCGCCCGCTGGGTCAAAATCCCCAGTGTGACCGGCGAAGCCGCCCCCGGTGCTCCCTTTGGCGAGGAAATTCGCCGCTGTCTGGAGACTGCCCTTGCCGACGCCGAAAAGATGGGCTTTACCGTGCGCAATTTCGACGGCTATGCCGGCGACGTGCGCATGGGCCCCGAAGGCGTCGATCCGCTGGCGATTCTCGCCCATCTGGACGTGGTGCCCACCGGCGACGGCTGGCAGCAGGATCCCTTTGGTGCCGAGATCATCGACGGCAAAATGTACGGCCGCGGCACGTCCGACGACAAGGGCCCTGCCGTTGCGGGCCTGTATGCGATGTATGCCTACAAGCTGGCCGGTCTGCCCCTCAACCGTGAGGTGCGCCTTATCCTGGGCTGCGACGAGGAAAGCGGCATGGCCTGCATGAAGCACTATGCCAAGCACTGCGACATGCCCAAGACCGGTTTCAGCCCTGACGCCAACTTCCCTGTCATCAACACTGAAAAGGGCCTGCTGCACCTTGACCTGCGCGGCGCCTATACCGCCGACGGCCTGAAGGTGAAGCAGTTCAATGTCGGCGAGCGCACCAATGTGGTGCCCGGCATGGCCAGCGCGCTTGCGGAGGGCGACGAAGCCCTTTGCGCCAAAGCCAACGCCGCTGCTGAAAAGCTGGCGCTGGACGTGAAGGCCGAAATGGACAACGGCCTTGTGAAGCTTGTCTCCACCGGCATTCCCGGCCACGCCGCCTTCCCCTCCGCCACACGCAACGCCATCGGCCAGCTGCTGCTGGTGCTCAGAGAACTGGGCGTGACCGGCGCGCTGCGCACCGCCGCCGACTGCGTAGGCATGCAGTATGACGGCCTGGCGCTGGGCGTAAAGTGTGAGGACGAAGTCAGCGGCCCGCTCACGTGCAACATGGGCATCATCCGCTACAGCGAAGAGGAAGACTTCTACGCCACGCTGGATATCCGCTACCCCATCCTGTGCGACTATAAGGCGCTCACGGCCAGCATTTCCGCAGCCGTCGGCCCTGAAATCACCGTGGAGGTTGCCGGTCAGAAGAACCCGCACCATGTGGCCCCCAACAGCAAGCTGGTGACCGCGCTGATGAGCGCCTATGCCGAGGTGACCGGCGACACCGAGTCGCAGCCCATGGCCATCGGCGGCGGCACCTACGCCAAGATGCTGGAAGAAGGCGTTGCCTTTGGCGGCCTGTTCCCGGGCGAAGAGGAGCTGGCGCATCAGGCCGGTGAATATATCAGCATCGACAGCCTGATGAAGAACCTGTACATCTTCGTCAAGGCCATCGAAAAACTGCAGAACTAAGCCAAAAGAGCTGATGGAAAATTCCATCAGCTCTTTTTTTATGCTTTTTCGGTGATGTTGCGCACCCACGTGCCCTTTCTCAGGATCATCAGCGCGGGGAACGACTTGGCTGTATTCAAAAACTGGATCACCAGCACAGCCAGCGGCAGTGCGATGCGCCCCGGAAGAAAGAACGCCATCAACATCGCCGCAGGCACAGGCAGCACCCACATGTAGCCGCTGTCCAAAAGCATGGCGTTGCGTGTATCGCCGCCGGCGCGCAGGCAGAAGAAGCAGAAGCTGTACACAAAGTTCATCGGCGCAAAGACGCCCATCACAAAGGTGATCTGCATGGCAAGAGTACGCAGCTGCTGCGTGATGCCAAACAGATTGGGCAGAATGATGCCAAAGGCGCAGCACACCACCACGCATACCAGACCAATGCATACCACCAGCGAAAGCAGCTTTTTGCAGTTTGCCTTGGCCTGGTCAAACCGGTTGGCGCCCAGCTCTGCACCCACCAGCACCGCCACAGCCGACGCTGTGCCCATCGACATGGCGTAGGCGATCATGGCCAGCTGTTCGCCAATAGTCAGCGCAGGCAGCGACGCTTCGCTGATGCGGGCATAGCTCCAGAAGAAAATGTTGTTGCCCAGTGTCCACAGCACTTCGTTGAAGATGAGCGGAATGGCGCGCGTGACAAAAGTTTTGATCTGCCCGGCGGTCAGACGCAGCATCTGCGTCATATTCATGGTGAAGATCGTACGTTTGCGGCTGAGCAGCACAATGTAGATGCACATTTCCACCACGCGGGCGATCAGCGTGCCGATGGCCGCTCCTTCAACGCCCATGGCCGGAAAACCCAAGTGACCAAAGATCAGCACATAGTTGCACAGGGCGTTTGTGCCCATTGCGATCATGCTGACCAGCATACATACCTTGTTTTGCCCCACTGCGCGTGTGGAATATACAAACACATTGCTCAAAGCCGTCGGGATGTAGCTGATCCAGATGATCCTGAGGTATTTCACACCCAGTTCCACCGTGCGCGGATCGCTGACAAAAATGCGCATCACCTGTTCAGGGAAGAATGCCAGCACCAGTCCCACCAGCAGCGCAACCACGCTGCCCACGACCGTCTGCAGCGCAAATAACCCCTGACAGGTCTTTTCGTCCTTTGCGCCAAAATACTGGCTGATCATCAGCCCCGCCGCGCCGGACATGCCGAAAAAGATCCCCCAGAAAATGGTGTAGGGCCGGTTTGCCACAGTCACAGCGCTCATGGCCAAGCCGTTCACGTCCAAGCTTCCGACCATCAGGTTGTCCACCATATTAAACAGCGTATTGATCAGTTGCTGCACCGTGACCGGGATCATCACCTTCAGCGCATCCCGGTAAAACTTTTTGCTGCCAATAAACGGCCTGATCTTTTGCATTTTCTCACCCCTACAAAAAACGCCCCTCTCAACCGGAGGGGCATCAAATAGAAATCCAATGCACGGGATTCCAAAGGGCAAAGCCCTTTGGCGGTGGGTGCAGGGAGGCAGCGCCTCCCTGCGTCGTCCCTTACTCCTTCGTCTTTTCCCTGAGCACGAAGCGGATGGGCGTGCCCTGGAATCCAAAGGACTTGCGGAACTGGTTTTCGAGGTAACGCTCGTAGGCGAAGTGCATAAGCTCCTCGTGATTGATAAAGAACACAAAGGTGGGCGGGCAGACGGCCTGTTGGGTTGCGTAGTAGATCTTCAGGCGGCGGCCGCCGGTCATGGGCGGCTGCAGGCTGGCCTGCGCATCGGCCAGCGCCTCGTTGATCACGCCGGTAGGGATGCGCTTGCAGTACTGAGCATAGGCTTCCTTCACGGCTTTGAGCACGGTGTTGACACGCTGACCCGTGAGGGCGGACAGGAACAGCACCGGCGCATAGCTCATAAACTTCAGGTCACTGATGATCTGCTTGCGCATTTTTTCCATGGTGTTGGTGTCTTTTTCAATGGCATCCCACTTGTTGACGACCACGATGACCGCCTTGCCGGAGTTGAGGATGAGGCCGGCGATCTTGGTGTCCTGCTCGGTGACGCCCACCTGCGCATCGATCAACAGCAGCGCTACGTCGCAGCGGTCGATGGCGGCGATGGACCTGAGCACGCTGTAACGCTCGAGAGACTCATCCTCGATGGTCTTCTTCTTGCGCATGCCGGCGGTATCGATGATGTTGAAGCGGGTACCGTCGCTGTCGGTAAAGAAAGTGTCGATAGCGTCGCGGGTGGTGCCGGGAATGTCGCTGACCATGGTGCGCTCCTGGCCCAGCAGCTTGTTGGTCAGGCTGCTCTTGCCCACGTTGGGGCGTCCCACCAGCGCCAGCTGAATGACGTGCTCTTCATCTTCCAGCTCGTTCTCCTCAGCCGGAGGCAGCTTGTGCACGATCTCCTCCAGCAGGTCGCCCAGACCCAGCATGTTGGTGGCGCTGATGGCAATGGGATCACCAAGACCCAGATTGTAATACTCGTACAGCTGGTCTTCCAGGCCCTGATGGTCCATTTTGTTGACCACCAGAATGAGGGGCTTGTGGGTACGGCGCAGGTAGTCGGCCACTTCCTCGTCCTCATTGGTCAGGCCCGTACGGCCATCACAGAAGAAGCAGATGACGTCGGCCGTGTCCATGGCGATCTGCGCCTGATGACGCATCTGGCTGAGCAGCACGTCCTCGCTGCGCATATCGAGTCCGCCGGTGTCGACCATGCTGAAACGGCGGCCCATCCACTCCACGTCGGCATAGACGCGGTCGCGGGTCACGCCGGGGATATCCTCCACGATGGAGATACGCCTGCCGGCGATACGGTTAAAGAAAGAAGATTTGCCCACATTGGGGCGGCCAACGATGGCCACAAGCGGCTTTGCCATGGGTTCCTCCTTGAAAAAAGGTCAGTCGTTATCGAATCGTCCGCGCAATGCATCGTAGAAGGCCTGTCCGTCGCAGTCGATGAGATGCACGGGCAGGGGCAGGCGGGAACGGAAGTCGTCAATGTGCATGTCGTCCAGGAACAGGTCGCGCTCGTGCCTGAGCGTGGAGGCGGACAACAGAATCTCGTCCGCGCCGTCCAGCACCTCCGGCGTAAGCGCCGAAAGGATGTCGCTGCCGGTCAGCAGGCCTGTTACAGTGACGGTTTCACCAAAGAAGTGGTTGGGCACGGTGACCACGCGCACCTTCACATTGGCAGGCGCATACTGGTCGGCCCAGCGCTGCAGGTGCGGCGTGACGCTCACACCCGTGGGGATGACGTATACCTTGTCGGGCACCGGCTCATCCATGTCGAATTTGCGTTCGAAAGCGGCGATCTCCTCGATCTCGCTTTCCATCTTGCGCAAAAGGCCTACGCCGTTTTCGATCTGCGGGTAGTTCTCGTACCAGTCTTCCGGCGGAATGGGGCGTTTGGCCAAGCAGAAGAACTCGTCGCTCGGGAAGGCGAAGGTGGTGCCCAGCTGATCGCGGCATTCCTGCTGGAAGGGAGCGATCTGATCAAGCAAAGCGACAGCTTCTTCATGGGTGAAGCCGCGCAACTGCTCCAGCCCCTCGCGGAACTTTGTAAGCCCAACCGGCACCATGGCCACCGTCTGCGCGGCAGGAGCCAGCGAGCGCAGGTCGCGCAGGGTGCGCATGAGCTCGTCGCCATCGTTCCAGCCGGGGCAGACCACGATCTGACAGTGGAAGCGGATACCCGCATCCTTCAGCCGGTTGAGACGCTGCATGATATCGCCTGCGAAGCGGTTGTTCATCATGCGGCAGCGCAGCTCCGGGTTGGTGCTGTGCACGCTGATGTACAGCGGTGACGCCTTGCGGCGGATGATGCGGTCAAACTCGGCGTCGTTTACGTTGGTGAGGGTCACAAAATTGCCCATCATCAGCGAATAGCGCCAGTCGTCGTCCTTGACGTAGAGGGTTTCACGCAGCTTGGGCGGCATCTGCGCAATGAAGCAGAATACGCAGTTGTTGTAGCAGGTGCGGGGGCTGAGCGCCATCGTCTGCCCGAAATGCAGGCCCAGCGCCTCTCCCTCCTGCTTGCGGATGGAGATGTGCAGCTTTTCGCCGCCGCGTTCGATTTCAGCCTCCACGCGGTCGCCGGCGATCAGCGCCTGATAGTCGATCTCGTCGATGACAGGCTCGCCGTTGAGGGAAAGCAGGAAGTCGCCGGCCCGCAGGCCATGCCGCTGCGCCACGCTGCGCCTGTCCACCTGTGTGATCTCATGCCGCATACGTACCTCCTCCTTCCATGCTGTCGGCATAGAACAACAGCTTGTATTATGCCCCGAAACGCGGCCAAAGTCAAGCGGTTTCAGCCTTTCTTCTCAAGGGCTTTCGCCTGCCGGACAAAGGTTTCCGCTTCTTCGGCAGTCACGTCTTCGCCGCTGTAGCGCGCCTTTTCGTACAGTTGTGCGGCCTGCTGCGGCAGATTCTCGCGCGCAGTGCTGCCGGGCAGCCATTCCGCATGGCGGCGCAGCAGACGGCGGTAGCGATAGCGCACTCGTTCTACCGGCGACAGCTTTTCCTCATTGACGTGTGCAAACCAGTCGTCAAACAGCCTGCGTCGCGAAGTACGGTCGTCCGATACGCGGGTATCGGTCACCTCATCCACATAATCCTCGGATGCTGCGAGGGCGTAGCGGTTGAGCATCGTCCACAGCCTGTGCACAAGCACGCGCAGCTTGCGCCACAAAACACGCAGCGCCAGCACCAGCGCCGCAGCCACCACCAGCACTGCCAGAATGATGAAAACCCTCTCCATGATCTTTGCAAACAGGCTGGGTTCCTCAGCGGGTAATCCTCCCAGCATGCCGGGCTCTCCCCCGCCGCCTCCGCCGCCGGTCTGCGCAGCAGGCAGCAGCGACGCAATCAGCTTCAGCACCGCAGCAATTGCCTGTATCAGCTGTTTCCACGCCCATGCCAGCGCGCGGCTGAGTGCAGGGATCGCCGAAATGATCAGCACCAGCAGCATCATGCCCACAGTAAACACGTGGTTTTTATGCCGCATGGCCGCAGGCGCACGGCGTCCGCGAGGCGCTGCATCCAGCAGGCTGCGGCGGTTGAGGGCCAGCATCGTCAAAGCGCCAAACGCCAGAAAACACAGCAAAAACGCCGTCTGTACCGGCGCAAAGCGCTGGGGCTTAAACATAATGGCCAGTTGCACAACGACATAGACGCCCGCACCGATCAGATGCATATGATACGGCAGCTCCTGATCCTGCTGCCAACTGCTCATGGGCAGTGTGTAGAACAGAAGCACAGCATATCCCAGCGGAATCACAAGCGTCCACCAGGCTTCACGCCACGGCAGCAGAACAATGCCAAATGCCAGAATTGCCATCGCCGTCAACACGCCTGCGACCAGCCTTATCCTGCCACGGATCTGCATGCACAGCCATGCCGGCATGGCGTACAGGGCTGCAAAAGCCGCCAGCATCCATAACCGGTCCTCAATGGCATTCACGCCCACGATGAACGACAGCGGCACAGCCATAAGCGTCAGCATCAGCACAAACTGCGCCTTACGAAGCATATTCTTCACGCCGCACCACCTCCCCCATCCAGCACATGCAGCGTGACCCGGTTCCCCTGCCTGCTCAGGCGATTGATCTGTTCATGCAGGGCTTCGCTTTCATAGCAGGTGAGCACCACGATATCCATATCCGTCAAATCTGCAAGGGACGCCAGAAACGGATTGAAGCTGACCAACCGCAAAATCTTCAGCCGGGCAAACGCTGCCAGCAGTTCCTCTTCGCGGGCGCTGCCGCCAGAAGGCATCAGCACAGTGCATTCGTGGCTGTGTGTATCCAGCGGCATGTTGGCGGCAAAGCCCGCCGTAAGTCCCGCCCTGAGCGCATGCACGCAAAGCGTAGCCGCCATGGAAATGACGCGCTCGATCCTTGGTTGTTCATAATCCATCAAATTGTCCCACTGATCGTCGCTGAGCTGACCATTGATCAGCACCATCAGCCTCGCCTGTGCAGAGGGATCATGCAGCCTGACCTGCGTTTCGCCCATGCGTGCAGTGGCAGGCCAGTGGATGTCGCGCACCGGATCGCCGGGCTGATAGGTGCGAATGCCATTGATCAGAAACGGGTCGTGCAGCAGCTGCTGACGAAGTGCCCATTCTCCCGTGAGTCTGGTAAGCGGCACAGGCAGTTCGTGATCCTCCAGCAGGCGCGGATACACCAGCACCGGCACGTTCATATGCTGTTCACGCGTGCACTGACCGCCTCCGGTAACATCGCCGGCCGTCAGTGCGGCATTGCCGATATCATAAGCGCCGCGATGCAAAAAGTGCACCTTATGTCTGCGGGTGATGCGCTGATAGGGCATCACCGTAAACAGGCTCTGGTGATACATTTCACCGCTGACGTCCAGATTTTCCCGGCTGCCAAAACGCAGATGCGGCGAAATGCGGCTTTCCACCCGAAGCCACGGAATGATGAACGGACGGTCATTGACCACCACCTCCACCAATTCGGCTTCTTCGCCCTCAAACACCGCACGGCGCGAAAACGAACGGCTGAGATGCAGGCCCTTCAGCGCCACGTGCTTCATCAGCCAGCCATATACTGCTGTAATGGCTGCAAAGACCACAAGAAGGACGATGACGTTCATGCGCGGGCCTCAGTGGGGGCAGGCACGCGGTCGAGCAGTTCGCGTACAAAGGTCTCGCTGGTCTGCTGATAGCTGATGCCCCTAAGCACAATACGGTGGCTGAGCACAGGCACCGCCAGTTCCTTAACATCATCCGGAATAACGTACTCTCTGCCGCGGATGGCCGCCAGCGCCTGTGAAGCACGCATCAATGCAAGCATCGCGCGCGGCGACGGGCCAAGGCGCACCTTATCAGGGTTGCGCGCAGCCTCACAAAGCGCCGCCATATAGCGCATGACATCCTCCGAAACCGCGCACTGCGAGCACAACTGCGCACACTGCGCCACCTCTTCTTTAGAGGCAACCGGCGAAAGCTGTGCCAGCGGATCATTCTGAATAAAACGCTGCATCATGCGCAAAGCCTCATCCTGCGTGGGATAACCCAGCGACAGTTTGATGAGAAAGCGGTCAAGCTGTGCTTCCGGCAGCGGAAAAGTGCCCTGTGTTTCCACCGGGTTTTGCGTAGCGATGACCACAAACGGCCGCTCCAGCGCATAGGTCGTTCCGCCTTCCGTGACCTGCCGCTCCTCCATACATTCCAAGAGCGCCGACTGCGTACGCGGCGTGGCGCGGTTGATTTCATCCGCCAAAAGAACATTGGTGAAAACCGGGCCCTTCACAAAATGGAAGCTGCCCGTTTGCTGGGCATAGATCCGCATGCCGGTGACATCCGCCGGCAGCAGATCGGGCGTGAACTGCACGCGCGCAAATGCGCACGAAACAGACCCCGCCAGCGCCTTGGCCAGCGTGGTTTTGCCAGTGCCGGGCACGTCCTCCAGCAGTACATGACCACCGGCAAAAATGGCGGCCAGCACCAGTTCCACCTCGCGAGCCTTGCCAACGATCACCCTGCCAATATTGCTCTGAACAGCCTGCGCCAGCTGAGCAACATCCGTATATTTCATTCGAACCACTCCATTTGCCAGTTTCTGATATGATTATACCGCATTCGCCCCCAACGCTGCAACTGTTGCCTGATAAGACATTGCGCGACTTTGCTTTCACAGACGGTTTTTTCAAAAAACACTGGACAAAAGGCCTATCCTTTGCTATAATGACTGTTGTTGCCATGCCAATGTAGCTCAGTTGGTAGAGCAGCTGATTCGTAATCAGCAGGTCAGGGGTCCGAGTCCCCTCATTGGCTCCATCCTCGAGGTGTAGCGCAGTTTGGTAGCGCGTTTGGTTCGGGACCAAAAGGTCGCAGGTTCAAATCCTGTCACCTCGACCAGAAGAAAAGCCTTGTATCATAAGCGATACAGGGCTTTTGTTATGTCCAAAAATGCGGTTTTCCCCTAATTTTCCCCTTATGAACTGCTCTTTTGCCTTTTTTCGTACTCTGCCTGTCGGCGTTGAGCTGCCGCCTGCTTTGTATCATCGTAGGCGGAGGCGTCTATATAGAAACGTCTAGTTACTTCCGGGTTACTGTGGCCTACGCTGTCGGCTACAGCCTCCGCGCTGGCTCCTGCGCGTATCTCGTTTGTGATGTGGGTTTTGCGCAGGGTGTGGGTCACAAATTCCGGGTGTCCGATCTGCTGCCTGATTTTGCGGTAGGCATTTTCAACCGTTGTATGCGGGAACGGTGTGCCGTCTGGACGGGTAAATATCAGATTGGCATCATTCTGCCAGAGCTTCCCAGCCTGCAGGCGGTTTTCCTTCTGTCGGGTTGCTTCATGCCGGAGCATGGACAGCACATAGGACGGGATGAAGGTTGTGCGCGTCCTGTGGCTCTTGGTTTCCTCTTTGCGCTGCCGGACAGACTCTTTCCCGCGCTTCCGTTCCAACTGGCCGTCAATGGTCAAATGCCCGGTGTCGAAGTCCACATTATCCCATTTCAGCCCCAAAGCCTCAGAAACGCGGAGGCCAGCTTCCAGCATAATGGTAAATATGATCTTGTACGGAGAATCAGCAATAGCATTTTCAAACGCTTTGCGGGCATCGTCCTGCATGGCAACAGGCTTTTCATGCGTGATCTTGGGCAGCCTCAGCTTTTCGGCAAAGTTTTTCGGGATCAGCTCATCCCGGAAAGCATCCGTCATGGCAGCGGATAACGTTCCGGCTATATTGTGAATGTAGCTGGCAGACAGCGGCTTGCCTTTTCCTGCGCTGCCCTTCTTTGTCAGCTCGTCAATGAAGTTCTGAAAGGTTGCGCGGCGGATGTTGCTCATATATACCCTGCCGAGCTGCGGTGTAATATAAAGACGATTGATGCTGTCGTAGCTAACCCATGTACCGTGCTCTATTTCCGGCTTTTTGCGCTCCAACCAGTCTTTCATGTAGTCGGATAGGCGCATTTTGCTGGGAGGTACATAACAGCCCGTCGTGATCTGGGCGAGGATATCCATTTTCCGCTTGTGGGCTTCCTCCGCCGTTTTGGCGCACAATTCCCGCTGTTTGCCTGTCAATGGGTCTGTGAAGCGTGCACGGTAGTAGGTTGTCCCGTTCTTTTTGAAGGGTTTAACCCCCGGAAACTGTGCCATGTTACCCCCTGAAAAACAAAATATAGGTATACCTATGTCGGAAAAAAACGTAAATTTGTCAAAAAAGTCCTCAAACCATTGTGCTGTAAGGCTTTGCGGACTGACGTTGTGAAAATTTGTTTTGTCAAAACGTAAGCTGCAAAACGTCAAAAAAACGATAAAACCCTTTTGTGATAAGGCATTGCAGGTTTCTGCGTGTTTCGCGTTCTTACTTACGTTTTTGTCAGTCAGAACGGCGCGTAGTTGATGGCCGATTTGTCTAACTGCCGCAACTGATCTTCAAGCCATGCCCTGTACATTTCTGCAGCTTCTTCGGATTCGTCTGCCATCAGACGATATTTTTCTGCCTTTTGAAAGAAAGACAAAAGCGCGTTATTTTCGGAAAAGCATATATTGAGATCCACTGCATTCTGAATCGTGGTGTCAATCACAAACTGCATATCAACGGTGTCGGAAATGGCCGCTTTCAGCCCGTATATAGTGCGGGCTATATTCCCGTATGTTTCATAAGCATCGGATTGATATTCACTCCGGCCACACAAAAAGTCCATAGATACTTCGAGTGCGTCGGCGATCCTTTTCAGAATATGAGCCGGGGGAATTTTCTGGTCGGTTTCATAAGCAGAGTACGACGCAGGATGAATGTCGGCTGCTGCTGCTGTTTCTTTTTGCGTCCATCCTTTTCTCTTCCTTGCATCCAACAAACGATTATCAAAGAAATGATTTTCAGACATGTTTATCCCTCCTTTCTGGAATTGTAGCACATACCATCATCATCGTCAATAGTTGTTTTTTTTATTCAAGCTCTTGACATAGATTATTTCTATTATTATACTGATGACGATGAAATCATCTATTATCAACTTTTATAATTGAAAGGAGAAAATATGAATCAAGAAATTAGAACAGCAGCAAAGAAATTGCATGTCCCTTTCTGGAAAATCGCAGATTCATTAGGCATTAGCGAGGCTACATTTACGCGAATGATGCGCCGCGAGCTCCCCAAAGACAAGTACGACCAAATCATGTCCATCATTGAAAAGAGGGCTGCCCATGTCTGACAAGTTGGCTTATACGCTCAAACAGGCGGCAGAAGCTTTGCAGGTGAGCTACCCTACCATGCGCAAGCTGCTGAAGGAAAATCCTGACCTGCCCCGCTTCCATAACGGCAGGGAATACCGAATTCCCTGTGATGCTTTCCGCGAGTGGGTCAACAAGCGTGCTTGACGCCGCCGCAGTAGCGCGGAATGCAGGGCTTGACCTTCGACGCAACGGCTCCCGGCTGTGGGCGTGCTGCCCGATTCATGGAGAGAAAGCGCCGTCGCTGTGCTTCTTCCCTGATGGCCGTTTCCATTGCTTCGGCTGCGGAGCACACGGAGACGCCGCCGATCTATACGCGGCTTTGCATGGTGTACCACTGGCGGAGGCGTTGCGCATTTGCCGGGGTAGTGATTACGATCCAAAGTCCAGAAGAGCAACAGCGGCAGATCAGACCCGCAAGAAGGTTGAAAGCTGGTTTGCTGAACAATGGGCGGAGGCTTGCAGGACAAAGCATGAAGCCCTTGCGGCCATGTCTGCACTTGAGGGTGCAGGCGTGGCGACGCTGGATAATGATGCTTTCTGGGCATGTGTCCAGCGGTTGGCTTCCGCAGAGGAGAGAATCTATCATCTGGACAGCGTGAAGGATGACCCAAAAGGAATGACTCTTTTATACATGGAGGACATGCGTGACAAACAGGGAACGAATGCAAAGTGAGTGGGAAGAAGCAGTCCAGCTCATGCAATCACAATTTGAGAAGGCTTATTCTACCGTCCCCAGATATTCTTGTGAGGATGGCTGCGTACTGGTGGAGAGCCAAGCCAAAAGCGGCGAAACTGTCATGACACGCCTATCAAATTTCGCTCCGCTGATTGTGGAGGAAGTTTCCCGCGACAATGGTGCAGATGTACTTTTGGAATTTGCGATCGAGGCGGAGGGGCAGGGCGGACGGCGCTTCCCTTCTGTGAGGATCCCGGCAAAGAGCTTTGCGGGGATGGGCTGGGTGCTGGAAAACTACGGCGCACAGGCAAATATCTGCGCAGGAACCACCAAACGCGACCAGCTGCGCTATGCCATTCAGGCGGCCAGCACGCCCACACGGCGCACGGTGTACAGCCATACGGGATGGCGGAAGAGAAACGGGAAATGGTGCTACCTATATAACGGCGGGGCAATCGGCGCAGATGGGCTGGATGTGGAGTTGGAAGGAAACCTTTCCGCCTATGCTTTGCCGTCAGTGCCGGATATTTCCCTTGCGGAATCGGTGCAGACGTCGGCGGACTTCCTCAACGTGGGCGCGCTGCGTGTGACCGCCCCGCTGTTGCTGGCTATGTACCTTGCGCCCCTATGCGAATTTGCCAGAGGCGACCGCCCTGCATTTATCCCCTTTGTGGTGGGCGCAACAGGCACACGAAAAACAACTGTTTCTGCTCTGGCCATGTCCCATTTCGGCAGTTTTGGTAACAAGCAGCTGACGGCCAGTTTTGCAGACACGGCAAACAGCATCATACGCAAAGGTTTCATTGTGAAGGACGCGCCATTGTTGGTGGATGATTACCATCCGACCACCGATTACCGAACCACTGAGAACATGAAAGCCACGGCGCAGCGTCTTGCCCGTGCCTACGGTGATCTAGCCGAGCGCGGACGCGCAAACCCTGACGGCAGCATCCGGCAGGCCAACCCGCCGCGAGGTTTGTGCATCGTGTCCGGCGAAGAATCCCCCGACGTGGGCGAAAGCGGCACAGCACGCTATTACATCATCGAAATGCACGCAGGAGACGTGGAGGCATCCGAACACCTCAGCACCATGCAGGAAAAAGCCCGAAACGGCTATTTGTGGACTGCTATGCGCGGGTATATTGAATGGCTTGCGCCTATGGCGGACAGGCTCCCGGAACGCCTGCAGAAGCTTTTCGAACGGCACCGGGCAGAAGCCACAAAGCAACTACAAGGCACGCATGGTCGTGTTGTGGAAGCTGTGGCATGGCTGCTGGTGGCGCTTGATCTGGCGGAGGCGTATTTCAAGGAAAATGGCGTCACCATTTCACGCGAGCAGATCGAGGCCGCAGTCATCCAGAACGCTGCCGATCAGAGCGAGAGCATGAAGGGCGAAAAGCCTATTGACATGTTTCTGAATGCCTTGCGGGAACTTCATGCAACCGGGCGGGTGCATATAGCGGGACTGGATGAAAATGCTGCAGCTGTGCTTGTTGGTTTTTTGAAAGACCCTTACTTGCACCTGTATCCAAGAGCGTCTTATGGAGCAGTTTTTGACCTTTTCAGAACGCAGGGAAGCCGCTTTCCTTTGGGCAGTCAAGCAATTTGGCGCCGCATGATCGATGCGGGGATAGCAACCGACCATTCAGACGGCCAGAAGCGCACAAAGCGCATTCGCCGTGACCTTTTCGAACGTGAGGAAAGGCAGGTGACGCTTATTTGACCTGCTGGCAGGCTATGAAACGCTTAGAGGATTTGGGCTATTCCTTCCACCTTGACGCTGGTCGTGCTGTTGGAGTGCTGGCCGGGAAAGCTCCCCCGGAAGCCTCTGCCCTGTTGGAAATTGCCCGTTCTGACCGTGCTGCAGCTGCTGATTACGTCCGGCAGCGGGAGGCCGGGGCTATTGTGGCGGACGATGGCTGTACCCTGTCCGTGCTGGATGCGCTGGCGGTGGCGCAGGCCATGCGCAAGGGCGACGCGGTATTGCTGGGGCCTGTGATCTTCCACCGGGAGGCGCTGACGGTCACGGTGTTCTGGCAGCCGCTTGCAGGGAATGCGGCGGAGGTGCTGCAGATTCACCGGAAACGGCTGGAAAAGGCTATGCGCAGGGGCTTGCGGGAGATGGAACAACAGCCGCTGGATGGTCTGACTGCGGCGGAGGTTGAACTGCTGGACAAGAAATATAGCCGATACAAATTGTTGTTGGAGAGTTGTTGTGAACAGGGCAGATGTTTCCCGGATTAGTGGCATTTCTTATTCGACGGTATTGAAAGATTCAAAAAATGGCGATCTTTATTGCTTTGATGGAAAGCACGTTACGCGAGAGGAATGCTATTCGTATTGCCTGTGGAGATGGGATACAGGGCGCGTCTGGATGCGTTCTTTAGACTACATCCGGCGGAGGCTGGACGATTGGCCGACAGAATAAAACCGCCCCCGCATCTGCTGCGAGGACGTGACCTGATTCCATTATAAGGCAGGTGCGGGGCGAATGCAAGACTATGAACGGCTGGCGCGCAGGATCGCGCAGAAGTATCGTGCTTACTGCGGCGGTGCAGTCGATATGGATGACCTGATGCAGGCGGCTGCCATCGGAGCACTGCGGGCGGAGGCAACCTATACGCCCGACAAAGGAACATGGCCTGCATGGGCTGCATATTACATCCGCAACGAAATGCGCGCGGCTGTGGGTAACAGAAGCACAAAGCGCGATCCTTCCGTTGATGCCCTCAGCCTTGACCGTACACTTACGGAGGATGGTCAGACGCTTGCAGACCTTCTGGAGGATGCCGACTGCATTGTTGTGGAAGAGGCAGAACGGCAGGAACTGCGCAGCGTTGTACGGCAGGAAGTGGCGGCATTGCCGGCACAGCGGCGGCGGGTGATCGAAATGGTGGATCTGCAGGGGAAAACCAAAACGCAGGCAGCCGGATTGCTGGGCTGTACGCCTTACAGGCTGAATGTGATCCGCCATGAGGCATACAGGGACTTGCGGTATAATCCGCGGCTGTGCGCACTGGCCATTGCTCGCGGATACAGTGTGCCGCACAGGCGGCGGAGGATGTGGGGAAGCGGCGGGCAACCGCCTCCGCCGGATCCATACGAAGAAAACGGATAATGAATGCATAAGCCCATGTCAATAAGCCGGCATGGGCTGTATTTGTCACCTGCCATGGAAGAAAGACAAAAAAATAACCGCCCGAAGGCGGTAAAAACAGTTTCATTTAAGACTGGTGCAAAGCCCTGGCAGCAACCAGCACCATATGAAGATAATCGTCGCACAGTTCGTCCAGTATCTTGTTGAGCTCTTCGCGTTCGGTCTGCATGAGGGTTTCTCCTTTCAATCGATGCTTGATAGAAGGGAGGGAAGTTGTTATAATCCAGATGTCATCAATCGCTTCCGCTCCCGGATGCCTTTGGTATCGCCTTCTGATCTGATACATCAGGAGGCTTTTTCTTTTGCCGCTTGGCTCTCAGCAATGACCAGCACATTGATGGCCTTGATGGCGGAGGCGATCTCCTCGATTGCGTCCATAACGACTCCCATCTTCACTCTGTGGCGGTCGTAGTCGTAGCAGATGAACATGCGGTCGTGCTCCTCGTCCGCGTGGTACTTCTCGAAGTATTCTTCGTGAACATCCTGCCCGATATAGGCGGCGGTTTCTGCGGCTCTGGTGATATCACCAAGCAGATCGAGGATCTGAAACTGGTTTTGGTTATGCGGCTTGGGCATGAGATTGGGGTTGTCGGTGATGGCTGCCATTGGTGGATCCTCCTTGAGTTTTATGATGTATATATCATAAAACATTGCTAGCAATATTCAAATAGCAAATGAGAGAAAAAATCCAACCTCATATTACATTGCTAGCCATAACACATGAGCGTATAATGAGCGCGAAAGGCGGTGTGAATGATGACCGAAAAACCAAAGTATTACAATCAGTCCAGAAACAAAGCGTCGCAGAAGTATCAAAAGGAAAACCTTGAGCAAATCGCCATCCGGGTACCCAAGGGAGACAGGGCCAGCCTTAAGGCGGCGGCGGAACAGGTCGGCGAAAGCATGGCTCAGTATATTGTCAACGCCGTCAATCAAAGAGCGGGACGCAAGGTGATGACGCCATCGTTTCGGGTGAGGATCACAGAACGTTCATCCATTCAGACGCCCAACGGGGAAACCATGACCGATGAGCAGCTGGAGCATATGGACGGGATCTGCACACGGGAAATAACGGTTGAGGCCAATACACCGCAGGAGGCTCTTGCGGCTGCAGCAGCGGCTTATGTTCCCACTCAGAAGGATGGTTTTATCATCAATAATACAACCATAGAGGTTGCAGAGAATAATCCCTGACAATTGCGTGATGAAGGAGAGCGCGAGATGGATGCAAATGCTTTCGTGTTGAATTACTGGAAGTTTTTTAAAGGGCTTGAACAGGACCTGCTTTCAACGCAGCGCTATGTTTCCTTTGAGCCGGACAATTATGGCACTTTTTCGGTGGAGTACAACCGCCTGTATCAGGCTGTGTGCAGCGAAGTGGATGTGCTGGCAAAACAACTGTGCGAGCTGTTGGGCAAAAACACGGGAAATATCACTGAGTATTATCACCCCATTGTTTCCGCCTTTCCGTGCATTCTGAACGAAACCGTCACGGTGCAGGGACTTGGAGAATTTCAGCCCTGGAAAGAGTGGACGGCCAAAAAGGGCCCGGAATGGTGGCAGCTATACAACAAAGTCAAGCATCATCGGACTGAAATTTGTAAAAATGAAAACTCTCCATGGAAAGGCAAACCATTTTACAAGTGCGCAAACTTGAAAAATGTGCTTTTGGCAATGGCTGGCTTATATGTGCTGGAGTTTTATGCGTTGCTGCTGATCTGTCATCGGGATTGTGACCCCAAAGCAGACGAAGCACGCTCGGAATATAATCAGCTGGACAATGTTCTGAACCATCAAATGTTCCGACTGCACAGATGGGATGGATGCTGTTGGAAATCCTTGTTTGGAGGTGCTGAGTACATCAACAAAAGGGTAATCGAACAGTTGATAGAGGAACATAAAGTGTGTTTTTCAGGGCACGGAGAAGTGAAGAAGTGAAACGTCTGTTCGGGCGGATGCGTGAATGAAAGCGTCTTTGTTACAAATTCGCTTGACAAAAACGACGGTAGGCGTATGTTAAAACCAACAGATCCCACCACGCCTCTGCTTGCATGCGCAACCCGGTGGGCTTTCTATTGATTCGGGAATTGAGCATATGAAGGACTGCGGCCCGGTCTCACTGTGGTCGATCTGGAATAAGGTGGAGGTATTACCCTCCGCTTTTTCTATTGACAATATAGGATAAATCCCATATAATATGCATGAAGCAGCACGAAAGGCGGTATACTATGCAGGAGTTTGAAGTGATTTTCTACGATCTGCCCAACGGAGAGGAACCTGCAAAGGAGTTTTTAGAAGGGCTTGACCTGAAAATGCAGGCAAAGATGATCCGAACCATTGAGCTTCTGCAGAAAAATGGAACCGCTCTCCGGATGCCTTATTCAGAACATTTGGATGATGGGATCTTTGAACTTCGCTCCAAAGTTGGCTCTGATATTTCCCGCGTGCTGTATTTCTTCTTTGTCGGGCGTAAGATCATCCTTACCAACGGTTTCATAAAAAAGACGCAGAAAACCCCGCCCGGCGAGATCGAAAAGGCCAAAGCCTACCGCAAAGAGTACACCAACCGAAAGGAGAACCAGAAATGAGTAATTTCAACGACTATCTTTCCCAGAAGATGAAAGATCCTTCTTTTAAGGCTGAATATGATGCACTCGATCCTGAGTTCTCTATCATTCAGGCTATGATCGACGCCCGCAAGGCCAGCGGCCTGACGCAGAAACAGCTTGCCGATAAAACGGGCATTGCTCAGGCAGATATCAGCAAGCTGGAAAACGGCAGCGCGAATCCCTCTTTGCGTACGCTGCGCAGATTGGCGGAAGGAATGGGCATGCAGATCAAACTTGAATTTGTTCCGGCAAAGTAATACAATGGAATTTGAGGGCGCAACGGGCAGCCGTCGCCCTTGTTGGAGATGCGGGAGTGTCGCCCCACCGGATTCCATATCAGCAGGCTTCGGCCTGCTTTTTCTTTGCCTTCAAACTGGTTGACGCTTTGCCTGGCTTGCCCTATAATAATCCTTGCAGGGAGAAGCATTTGCGTTTCGGACGTTCCCCAAGGGCTGAGCGCTCAGCATAAGGAGTTTGCGTAACCTGCGGCACGGGAGCTGGTGCGCTTCCGACTTCCGGCCCCGGTTCGTGACCGAGGGATACGGGGTCGGCAGATACCAGCTCTGTTTTTGTTTCTTCCCGAAACCATATTTGAAATCTTAGCAGGTAATGTTGAAAATTTGCCCCTGATCGGTTACAATGGTTTTGCAGGGAGAAGCATTTTCGTTCTGGACGTTGTGCCCAAGGCCGGAACCGGCATGAGGCGTTTGCGTAACCTGCTGGTCTGGGGCGATAGGCAAGTAGAGCCGTGTAGAGTCAGACCCTTTGCAGGATGCTTTCCACTGCCGGATGTGCCCTATCCCGCAACGGTAACGGAGCGGTGAAGTCCTCCGGTTCGAACAGTGGTTCGTGTCCTGTACATACTCCGCCTCCTAAGGCAACGGACGGTTCATCTGTCTGGACGGTAGGTTGAAGGGCGGAGTTTTTTATTGCACTTTTCGAGGAAGTACGACGCAACAAATACATTCCTCGACAGTAAACAAGTAAAGTTGCGCTGACCGGGGATATAGCTTCTTTGTTTTTGAGAACTGTGGACGTAACTTCCGCACAGCCTCCTGATTTTGATGGCAAAGGAGTTTTTGTTACCCGGCGAATTGGGAAAACGTTGCTGATGTGATCGGCAGAGATTACCAGGAAAGTAAAAAAAGCAGTGCATGTGCGTGGATTGCCCAGGATGTCAATTGAATGCAATGTTATGGGTGTGCAAACGGATACCTGTGCCGGCTTTCCATTGACTGGCCATTGCTTTTTATGTTAAGATAGGAGCGCGGGAAGGCTTTGACTACTTGCCTTTACTGTCCAGCACTACGATGATTACCGGCATCGTGGTGCCTTTTTTATTTGAGGAATATTGCATCTGCGTATCGAGAACGTGTCCATATCGAAGCGTTACATTTCTTCAACTTGTATGTATGTCTATGACAAGTCGTGTTTCTTTTTTCTTTGTGTTTGATGGTACCCATCCCCGGAACACGGAGGGCGGGGGGGACAGGAGGAGTTTGTACCCCTTGATGACGTCAGCACACTATATATATAGTTGATCGAGGGCGTTTGCACATCCCCTGCCCCCCTTGTTTTGAAGGCTTTATTTTTTGTTGCGGCGTGCAGAAGTGTGCATGCTTGTTTCATTGGAAATACATAGGAAGCGTTATTTGATAAGGTGTGTTAAACACGCACGTTTTTGCACGCCCTGCCGGGGGGATACGCAAAAATGGTCCCCCTGCAGGGAAAAGGCACGTTCAAAATTTCAAAAAATAAGGGGTATTTTGCCGAAAGTGGTAAATCCAGCATGGTCTTTGTCAACGAACCCGGCCTGTACAGTCTTGTCCTTGGCCGCCGTAAGCCGGAAGCCAACCTGTTTTGATGTAAACTTACAACTTTACTGACAAACTTACATTTTACTTACGTTTTTATTTTGTGTTTTGTCAGTACGAAAACCCTTATATTATATAGCTTTTCTCTATCTAACTTACAAATTTACATAATTCCCTGATATAAGCCCTCTATATTTTTTATAAAGGGCGGCGGTGATTCTGATTTTTCCCCTAATTTTCCCCTTATGACATTTGCTTTTGACGTATACTCATTTTCTCTTAGTTTCTACAAAACCCTTATTTTATGCGCTATACAGCTATTCGTTTTCTCTCCATTTCCACAAAAATGCAAATTCAAATCCTGTCACCTCGACCAAAAAATGCCGGAATCCGAAAGGATTCCGGTTCTTTTTTGTCTCTTTTGCATAAAGCGCCGTCTTTGGCGCTTTGTGCAACCTTGGGAAATGGGCCATAGACACGGTCCCCTATTGAGCTGTGGATTTTGCTGATTCTTTGAGCCCGAGGCTAAAAGGTCGCAGGTAATCAAGACGCTATCAGTGGCTTTGAATGTGCAAAAGCACTACCATTTCTGATAGCGTTTTATACTTTTTTCTTTTTGAATGTATAATATCTGATGATCACATTTGCATCATATGCAAATTTAGTTCGTTTACTGAAGTTTTTTTGCCATCTATTGTAATCTGTTTAATCGATCCATGGATACACGTTTCTGAAGACATACACACCCCCGCCGATAGCATCAATCTGCTTGGCAGGGGTGATTTTCATTGCTTTTCAGTGTCATCTTCATTCTGTTGCATCCGGTATCCCACGCCCAGTTCGTTTACGATATACCGATTATCTCCCGGGCGTATACCCAGTTTACGACGCAGGTTGGCCATATTGACCTGAAGCTTTTTGTTTCCACCAGGATCGGAAGCTCCCCAGATGGCCTCATTCATGGCAGCGTAGGTCAACAACTTGCCAGCATGCTGCGCCAGAAGGGCCAGAATGTTGTATTCTGTTTGGGTCAGATGGATGGGCTGAGAATCCACCGTCACCGTCCTGCTTTCGTATTCAATTGTCAGGTTGTGCAGCTGAAAGCGGCTTTCGGGTAACTTGCTCTGCGCTGCACCGGGACGGCTGTAGCGAAGCGCTGCTCGAACTCGCGCCAGTAATTCAGCCGTGCTGAAGGGTTTGGTGATGTAATCATTCGCGCCCAGATCCAATGCTGTCACCTTGTCCTTTTCGGTAGATCGGGCGGATAGCACCAAAATCGGAACTGCGCTTTTCTGACGCGCAATGCGGATGAAATCCAGCCCGTCGCGATCCGGCAGGCCCAGGTCAAGAATCACCAGATCCGGCACATGGGACGTGAGCATCATCAGGCCACGTGCGCAGGTTTCTGCCATCAACGTTTCATAGTGCTGGGCATCCAGCATGGCATGCAGCATGCTGGACACGCTACGGTCGTCTTCTATTGCTAAAATGCGATATTTGTTATTGTTCATCCTCTTCCTCCATATCCAGCGCAAAGCGGAAGGACGCTCCGCCTCCGGGCAGATTGCACGCCTGAATCTCGCTGCTATGAGTCCGCACAATGGCGGCACACACAAACAGACCGATGCCCATACCGGTGCGCTGACCATCGCTGACAGTCTGATCCCGATCAAGGTAACCAGTGAAGAGATCATTGAGTTTGTGAGCAGGAATTCCGCAGCCATCATCGCTGACGGCAAAACAAGCTTTTCCATCATCCATCGTTACCGTCAGGCATAATCGGTTCATGCCTTTGGCATGCACCACGGCATTCTCCAGCAGGTTGATAAGCACCTGTTCAATGAGCATCGCATCCATGGGGATGCTGACAAACTCATCAGGAATGTTGACTTCCACCTGCTGATCAGGATAATGTTTGTAAAACTTAACCAGTACTGTATCGATCAGTTCCTCCAGCACAGTGGGTGTTTTGGAAACCAGCATCTTCTTTTCGTCGATGCGGGTTACGGAAAGCAGGTTTTCCACCATTCGAATCAGCCAGTCGGCATCGCGGCGCATATCGCTCAAAAGCGTTAACTGTTTTTCCACGGAGAGGGTATCGTGATTGTCCAGTATCACTGAACACGCCCCGGAAATAGAGGTCAGTGGCGTACGCAGATCATGGGATATGGCGCGCAGCAGATTGGCGCGCATGCGTTCACGCTCTGCAGCAGCTTTTTCCTGCTGCTGAATGGAAATCTGCGTGGTCAGGGTACTGGTCATGATAGATACGGCCAGCATGACCACGGCCGTGGCCATGTTCACAGGCGTGAGGAGATCAATGGCATAATACGGAAACATAAAGGCATAGTTTACCGCCAGCACCCCCAAAAGCGATGCGGCAATGCCCCAAAAATAACCCGATGTGTGAAGCGATACAATAAATACGCCCAGCACGAACAGCATGGGTATCAGCCTGTCCACTGCAAAAAAGCGCTGCAAAACCAGCACCAGCCCAAACACCAGCAACAATGTGCTCAGCGTGATCAGTGCATCCCTGATTTTTTGTTTCATACAGCCACCTTCCTCGGTGTTCAGTATAGCACACATTTGAAGGAAAAGGGTATCCGCCCAAAACGGATACCCTTCTTTTTACTTTTCGCTGCCGATCTTCTGCATCAGCTTGATGGTGATGAAGAACAGGGTCAGTACCAGGAACACGCCCAGCAGGCCCATCAGGGTGGTGAGCAGGCCCTTGGTGAACAGGGGCAGGGTGACCAGCGCGTTGTTTGCGACGGCGGCAGATGCTTCCGTCAGTATTGCAAGATTAAACATAAGCTTATTCTCCTTCACAAATTACCAGATGCCGCCCAACATCATGCTGACCAGGGTGATGACCATGCCGCCGGCCACGATGGAGCCCAGCTGACCGGAAACATTGGCGCTGATGGACTGTATGAGGATGAAGTTGTAGGGGTCTTCCTCCTTGGCGATCTTCTGGATGACGCGCGCGCTCATGGGGAAGGCGGAGATGCCGGCAGCGCCGACCATGGGGTTGATCTTCTTCTTGCGGAACATGTTCAGGGCCTTGGCAAACAGCACGCCGCCCGCGGTGTCAAACACGAAGGCGAACAGGCCCAGAGCCATGATGAGCAGCGTGTCCAGACGCAGGAAGTTCTCAGCAACCATGGTGCCGCCGATGGTGATGCCCAGCAGAATGGTAACCAGGTTGGCCAGCTCGTTCTGGGCGGTCTTGCTCAGACGTTCCAGCACGCCGCATTCGCGGATGAGGTTGCCAAACATCAGGGAGCCGACCAGCGGAGCGCTCATGGGCACGATGATGCCGGCAACAGCGGTCACGATGATGGGGAACAGAATCAGGGCCAGCTTGGAAGCGCGCTCCTCGTTGTAGTCCATGCGGATCATGCGTTCCTTCTTGGAGGTCAGCGCTTTGATGACCGGGGCTGGATGACAGGCACCAGCGACATGTAGCTGTAGGCAGCCACGCTGATAGGAGCCATGTAGTCCTTCAGGTCAAAGTGGTTGGCCACGTACAGGGTGGTGGGGCCGTCGGCAGCGCCGATGATGCCGATAGCGGAGGCCAAACGCAGGATGAGGCTTTCATCGCCGGCGGTGGCGGGCAGCACGATCGGGATCAGGATGAGGGATACCAGGAACGTGGCGAAGATGCCGAACTGGGCAGCAGCGCCGAAGAAGATCATGCTGGGGTCCTTGAGCAGGGGAGAGAAGTCGATCATGGCGCCCACGCCGATGAAGATGAGAATGGGGAACAGTTCATTGGCGATGCCGGCATTGAACAGCACCGTCAGAAAGCCATGCTCGCCCAAAGCGCTGGCAGCACCGATGCCGGTAACAGCGTCGATGACCGGGGGCAGGTTGGCCAGAATGGCGCCAAAGCCGATGGGCAGAAGCAGAGCGGGTTCATAGTCCTTTTTGATAGCCAGGTAGATGAGCACGCCGGCGATGACAAACATAGCAAGCGTTTTCAGACCTGCGCCGGAGAACAGGTACAGTACGCCGGCAAACAGTTCCTTGAGGATGGCTGCGATATCCA